>WRKP01000018.1 GCA_009778035.1 Planctomycetaceae bacterium | reverse complement strand
TTCCAGAGTGCATTTTTTAGGCAATCGCAAGGATGTGCATCGACTTTTGCCTAATTTTGATGTTTTATTACATTTAAGTCCATTGCCGGAGTATTCAGGTGCGATTTTGTCGGCAATGTCCTGCGGCGTGCCGGTCATTGCATTGGAAACTCAGGAAAGCCGGGCATACATCCTGGACGGAGCGTCTGGAATTCTTATTCCGCATAATGAAGATTTCCGATTTTATCGACGGACAGCCGCAAAACGGCTTTTGTACTTGCTGGAAAATGAGGAACTGCGTCGTGCGATGCAACGTGCCGCTCGGGAGCGAGTTGCAAGGGAATTCAATTTCGACACGGCATTTGAGCGGCGACTTGCTCTCTATCGGGAGTTCTGTTGAACCGGGTGATGTGCGAAATTTGTTGGAGATGCTTGAGGAACACCTGTAATTCAGGTTGTCTTGGGCATCGTAACATTAAGTTTGGGACACGCCTCCCGGCGTGCCGCAATTTGCGACTGCCGGACATACTTACAACGATGCCGTTTCGCCGCGATTGATTGTTCCCAAAGCTCCCCATACACCAAAGGGAGATGCACCTTGACCGAATCCACCACCAATTCGAGTCCCTGCCCTCAATCCGCCAGTATGGTAGCCTCTGACCGATGCCGGAATGGATGGAAAAGCGTCCAAAGCAATTATGGATTCGTTCTAGATATTTCAATTTGCGTCGCCAGCAGGCGGTTATGCCGGAACTTCTTCACCTCGTCGGGAACATCATCCGCATAGAGTTCAGCTGCCTTTGTGCCCGCCCTTTCACTGTACTTGAAAATAAAACTGTTGCGAAACCGGCAATGCTTGACCAAATCGACTGTTTGCTCGAAATCCGCGTCCGTCTCGCCGCAAAATCCGACGATAAAATCGCTTGTAATCGTCGAACCAGGTATCGTTGCATAAATCCTGTCCACTAATTCCCGGTAAAATGCGGCCGTATATTGACGATTCATTCGCTTTAATACGGCATCCGAACCACTCTGTGCCGGGATATGCAAATGCTTTAACACATTCGGCAAGTCCCGAACGGCCTGCAATAAATCTTCGTCAATCCCCAACGGGCCGTGCTGCTGCCCTCCCCCTCCGGTCGGGCTGTGTTGTTTTCCTCTCCCTCCGGTCGGATACATCGTAACAAAATCAATTTGTTCAATGCCGGTAATGCCGGAAAGCCGATAGAGCAGGTCGGACAGCCGCACGCTCCGCTCGCCTTCCTGATACTGATAAGAGTTGACCGTCTGGCCAATGAGGGTGATTTTGGCCGTTCCCTGCCCGGCAAGGTGCCGTACTTCGTTGATAATATCCTGCGGCGGGCGGCTTTGCTCCGGCCCGCGGACAAACGGCACTATGCAATAGGAGCAAAATTGGTTGCAACCAAACATAATCCGAACCAGCGATGCCGGAATATCCGATTCGGCGGGTACGATTCGTTCTGGATTGTATTGCCGGAAACTATCGAGAACATCGGGATGGGCATTTGCCGTTCGATTCAGACTCACGCAGACGGTTTTGGAAGGCCGGATTTTTTCCGCAAGCAATCGGCTGATGGTTTCGGCAAGGACATCCAAGCAGCCGGGGCCAAGCACGAAATCGACGTGGGGGGCCCGCTGAAAAACCAATTTTTGGTCTTTTTGGGCCATACAGCCGAGAACGCCAAGAATGCCGAAGGGCTTTTCGGTTTTCCAAGTTTTGAGCCGGCCGAGTGCGCTATAGACTTTATCTTCGGCATGCTGGCGGACGCTGCAGGTATTGAATAAAATCACATCGGCATCGTCGGGCACATTGCTTTGTTGCATACCCATCATATTGAGAGCGGACGCGGCAAGTTCGCTGTCCAGGACATTCATTTGACAACCGAGCGTTTCGATGTAGAATTTTTGCGGCATATGTTGGATTATACCGCAAACAGGCCAACGGCAAAAAAGGGGGTGCAGCAGGTATTCATATCACCTCGCCAAGCGGGGCCGAATGCCTTCAAGAGCTTCACCCAAACGGTTCAAGACTTCGATTTCAATTTGCCGGACACGTTCCCGGGTCAGGCCCAATTTTTCGCCGATTTCCTGCAATGTGCGGGCATCGTATCCGCAAAGACCAAAACGCATCTTCAATATCGTTGCATCCCGCGTGTCCATCGACTCAAGTTGAGCCATAACATACGCCAAATTGTCGCTCGCCAACATCGTCTCATCAGGACGATAACGCCGCTTGTCCGCGATCACCTCATTAAGCGTCAAACCCGATTCCGGTTGGTCAAATTGCGGCACCAAACTGTTAATCAAAATGGCCTTTTTAATCAAAGATAACCGCTTTTTCGGCAATCCGATGAGCCGAGCAACTTCTTCATGAGTCGGCGTTCGGCCTAAATCTTCCGATAATCTGCTGCTTGCCCGTTGCCATTTGGACAAAATTTCGACCATATAGGCAGGAATGCGAATCGTTTTGGAAGAGTTAATCAATGCGCGTTTGATTGATTGTTTGATCCAATAACTTGCGTAGGTCGAAAACCTGGTTCCCATTGCCGGATCGAATCCCTCGACGGCCCGGAGTAGTCCCAGGTTTCCTTCCTCGATCAAATCCTGTAATCCCAATCCGCGGCCGGTATATCCTCGGGCGATATTGACGACGAGCCGTAAATTGGAACGAATCATCAGGTCTCTGGCTTCCATATCACCATCCCAAACGTCCGTTGCCAACTCTAATTCTTCGTCGGGCGTCAGCAGGGCAATCCCCGTGATTTCACGGAGATAGGTTTCCAGCGGCGATTGGACTCCTGACATCGCGAAGTCATCATCAACAAATTTTTTGGATACTGAGTGCGACTCCATGGAGCAATACGGTCGAATGGATGAATATGTAGGGCAAAATTGCGGAAAATGTGTTTTCGGAATCTTCCCCGCCAGATAGAGTTATCGACGAAGCGGGAAGTTGTTCTTAAAGTTGCCGACAATTCTCCCATTGTGCTCGGTATCCGTAAAAGAGCGGCTGTACATAGTAAAACGGCAATGCTTGTCTTGCCAAATAATCCGATTGGAACGGCGCATCTCCGCATCCGTAACGCAAGATAGGCCCCTGGCTCACGCCACGGGCTCTGTCGGGCTCTGTATTTTGCCGCAACATCAATCACGCACCGAATTTGCCCAATTTTCCGGCATGTCCCATCGCCAACGGCATGATGTACATCGCCTCAAATTGGCCCAATCCGCCCTGCACGGCCGCTCGCTCACTGTACTCCTGCGTCGCATCCGTTCTCGCCAAGTCCGAAACCAACAACGTCGGCACCGGATGGAAACTGTGCGAGGACATCACCGCCGGCGTACTGTGGTCGCCCGTTACTATCAAACACGCCGGCTTCAATTCCATCACCCGCGGAATGACCGCATCAAATTCCTCGATCATCGCGACCTTGCCGTCAAAGTTGCCGTCTTCGCCCCGGCTGTCCGTGTACTTGAAATGCACAAAAAAGAAATCGTAGTTGTTCCATTCCTTTTTCAGAATGTCAATTTCCTCGGCAAGCGTCTGTGCTTCTCCGACAATATCCATCCCGGCAAAACTCGCCAAGCCTTTATACATCGGATAGACCGCAATGCATGCCGACCGGAGGCCATAGATTTCCTGATAACTCGGTACATGGGGCTTTCTGGCGAAGCCACGCATCGTGTGATTATTGGCCTTCGGCTCATTGGCCAAGATTTTGACGGCCTGCTCGTGAAATTCCTTGGCAATTTTCGCCGTTTTTTCCGATGCCGGACACTGCACGCCCGCGTGAACGGCCGGATTCATAACGGGAACGCCCGTTTTTTGCGGGTCGGTATCGGCAACGGCATCGCCGAGGCCTTCACCACGGAAGACGACGACAAAGCGGTGTTCTTTGACGGGCTCGACGAATACTTCGATACCGGGAATTTTAATGGCTTTCAATTTTTGCACGACGGCGGCACTCTCATCGGAGGGGATTCGGCCTGCCCGACGGTCGGAGATATTGCCAGCGGCGTCTGTTGTACAAAAATTGCATCGGATGGCAACATCGTTATCGGTCATCGCGAAGCCGATTCCGGCGGCTTCGAGGGCACCGCGTCCGATGACGTATTTAAGCGGATCATATCCGAAGAGGCCGAGGTGTCCGGGCCCGCTGCCGGGGGTGATACCGGGTTTAATGGGAGTGGAGAGGCCTTGCACACCGATTTTAGCGAGTGCATCGAGGTTGGGCGTTTTTGCGGTTTCGAGTTCGGTTAATCCGCCGGGTTTTTGGGCGAGTCCGCCGATCCCGTCGGCAACGAGGAGAACGATTTTGCCGTCGTTGGATTCTTTAAGGCTTTTTATAAGTTCGAGCGTATCCATATGTTTTGATTATTGCAAATGCTTTGTAATAGCATACACGCTGCAGAGGGGTGTGTCAATCGTTCGGAGCGAGAAGCACCCGCCCGGCGGTCGGCTGCCTACCTTTTCCCCCAGGCCCCGGGAGTTAATCCGCGGGATGCGAAAACGACGCGAAAAGCAACAGCGAAAGCAACACCAAGACCGCTCCCGTCAGAAACACGCTGAAAAATGAAAAAAATTGTGCAATCACGCCGCCACAAAGAATTGCAAATCCCGTTCCAAAATCGGTTGCCGTCCGATACGTCGATACCGCAATCCCACGCTGCTCCCTGCATGACAAGCGGATGAACATCGTCTGATACGCCGGAAAGATGATTCCGTAGCCGAATCCCAATAAACCCGCCGACGCATAAAATATATCTGCCCATAAGAGAAAAACCGCGGCAATCATCAGCAATTTTCCTGCGATCACCGGCAACATTAAATGGCCGCTATCAACCAGCCAACCGCCTGCCAATCGGCCAAATATCAAGCCGAGGGACAGCAACACGAAAAACCAGCCCGGCTCCGCCGTGATGCCGCGCTCCCGGACAAAAAGCGTCAGGTAATGAATAATCGCCCCATAAAGGAACATCACCAAAATAACGCAGACTGCCAACGGCAAGCCGCGGACAAGAATAATGTTCCTGAAGTTAAACTTTACCGCAGTGCGACGGGCAGGCAAGCAAACATTGCCGCAATTTTGCGATTGCCCCTCCATACGGATCGTCGCTCCGAGGAGCAGGGCAACGCTCGAAATTGCCAAGGCAACGGCAAAAACTTCCTGAAATGAGTACAATTCCAGGACTTTCAGGCCGGTTACGGGCCCGAACAGGATACCGGCGGAGGTCGTTACGCCGAAGATGCCGATGCCGCGGCCTTGTTGCTGCGGCGAAAGCAAATCAATAACGACTGTCGTTGCCGATGTCGTTGCGATGCTGAAAATCAGTCCTTGCAAGGCTCGCAGCATTCCGAGTACGAGGAGCGTGCTTGCCAGCAGGTATCCGGCAAAATGGGCGGTAAAGAGAAAATAGCAGAGCAGATAAAGCGGTCTGCGGCGGAATGTATCGACGAGAAAGCCGGAAAATGGCCGAATGAACATCCCGGCGAAGGCGAATAGGGACAATATCAGGCCGGCAACTGACGTTTCTGCGTGAAATTCGTCAACGAGGTAGAGCGGCAAGACGGGAACCAGGACGTAGATTGCCGTGTAAAACAGCAGGTTCGACAGGCAGCAGGCGGTGAAATTCCAGGTTCGCAGCGGATTCATGTTGGCGGGAGGGTGCATCGAATTGTCATTTTACTAAACCGCCCGAATTAAACAGTACTCCGCGCAGGACGGGTGCACAAGGTAGGATGTCGACCGCCGGGCGGCATCGTCGGCGCGAGCCGACTGGAAGGCTCACTGTGCGGAGTACCGCAGTTGCCGCCCGGCGGTCGGCAACCTACCTAATTTGAAACTTGCAGTTGGCCTGGCATTTTTTGCACCTTGCTTGCAAACGCAAGACCCTTTTGGTAAAATGAGGGGCGAATCAGCGAAACGGTTTTGCTCAATTCATTATAACTATTCCAAATTGCTCAAAATGGTCGATACAAAAAAATTGACAATCAACGGCGTACAAACCGCCTTTAACGACGAACGAAACCTATTAGAACTCGTCCGAAAGACAGGTATCGAACTGCCTACGTTCTGCTATCACTCCGAATTGAGCATCTACGGGGCCTGCCGACTCTGCCTCGTCGACGTCAAAGGATGGGGGATCGTCGCCGCTTGCTCCACCGAACCACAAGACGGTATGGAAGTTAAAACTCATACCGAAGAACTCCGAGAAATCCGGCGAGTCGCTCTCGAACTGATGCTCGCCAATCACGATCCCGATTGCAATACATGCCCCAAAAATACAAATTGCAAATTGCAAACAATCGCCCGGCAACACGGTGTCTACGAAGTCCGGTTCAAACGGACCCTCGAGCCGCAACCCATTGACCGGTCGAGCCGAGCACTCGTCCGCGATCCGAACAAATGTATCCTCTGCGGCGACTGCGTGCGCGCTTGTTCCGAAATCCAGGGCGTCGGCGTCCTCGGTTTCTCCGGCCGCGGTGCGAAAACAACCGTCATTCCGGCATTCAATAAGGCCCTCGCCGATGTCGAATGCGTCAACTGCGGCCTGTGCGCGACCGTTTGCCCCGTCGGGTCCCTGTCCGTCCGCGATGACGTCAACGAAGTTTGGAAAGTCGTGAATGACCCGACGAAAACGGTCATCGTGCAAATCGCGCCCGCCGTTCGTGTTGCACTCGGCGAAGCCTTCGGAGGAGCACCCGGCTCCATCGAAGTCGGACGCATCGTTGCCGCTCTCAAAGCCATCGGATTCGACAAAGTTTACGATACCAGTTTCACTGCCGACCAAACAGTTCTCGAGGAAGCAACGGAATTTATACAGCGAAAAACCAAAGGGGAGCACCTTCCGCTCTTCACGTCGTGCTGTCCGGCCTGGGTGAAGTATGCCGAACATTTCCTGCCCGACTTGTTGCCGAACCTCTCGACAGCACGGTCGCCGATGTCTATGTTCGGCCCGACGGCCAGACTGGTGTTGCCCAAAATGCTCGGCGTCGACAAGAAGAATTTGATTACGGTCGCCATTATGCCGTGTACCGCCAAGAAATACGAAGCGAGTTTGGACAAATTTAACGACGAAGATGGCCAGCCAGCAACCGATTATGTCCTCACGACGCAAGAATTGATCCGTATGATTTCCGAGGCGGGCTTGCAATTTAATGAATTGCAGCCGCAGTCGTTGGATGAGCCTTTTAACGTCAAGACGGGCGGCGGTGTGATTTTTGGAACGACCGGCGGCGTGATGGAAGCCGCACTGCGTTACGCGGTGGAGAAAATCCAGGGCGAACCGCTTGAAAACTTTGAATTTTTGTCAGTCCGAGGGCATCGGCCGGATGACAAAGCAATCCGTGAAGCGGAATTGGATGTAAAAGGAATGAAAGTCAGGGTATGCGTCGTCTATGGTTTGGCGAACGCTCGGCTCGTTGCGGATTGGGTTCGCAGTGGGGAGAAACAGTATGACTTTATTGAGGTGATGGCGTGCCAGATGGGTTGCGTTGGCGGAGCGGGCCAGCCGGTAACGAATGATTGGGACATACGTCGAAACCGATCCGAGGGATTGTACAAGGCGGATAAAATGTTGCAACTTCATAAGTCGCAAGACAATCCGGTATTGCAAAAATGTTATGCGGATTATTTTGAAGGCGGGATTGGCGGCAAAACGGCACATAAATTGTTGCACACGTCGTTTCATAATCGTCGTCGGATCGACGGGATGAAGATTTCCGTGTTGGATGATGCCGGAGCGGTGCCTGAAGTGAAGGTTTCGGTTTGTGTGGGAACGAGTTGTTATGTACGCGGCAGTCAGGCGGTGATCAAGAAGGTTGCCGATTACATTCAGGACAAGGCATTGGGACATCTTGTAAAATTGGAGGCGACTTTTTGTACGGAGCATTGCGACAGTGGCCCGATGGTGATTGTTGGGGATAATATGTTGTACAAGGCCACGGCGGAGCAGGTGATTGCCGAAATGAACAAGCAGTTAGCCGCGGTGAAGGTGTAGAGCGTGTGCCGGCGCACCATCACACGAGCCGGGGGCGTAAGCCCCCGGGTTCGTTTGGCGAGGATTCACCCGGGGGCTAACGCCCCCGGCTCTTTGCGATCACTCGCCAGCGTTTCGCTTTTCCTCCGCCGCACTCAGTCGGGAATAAATCGGAAGCAAAGACCAAACATCATCATATTGCCCTGTCAATCGAACACGCTCGACAGCAAGTTTGCCCGCTATCGAGGCTTTGGGAAACCAGTCGGCCTCATCGGCTAAAACGAGATGAGACGGCACCTTACCGCTCCATTTTTCCAAAGCAGGGCCGGTAAAGAGTACATCCTCATATCGGTCGATATGCTTCCACCAATCCTCGACGGCAATCAACGCAGGGCCTTCGACCATTTCGGCCTGCCCAAACTCTGACCGACGCAACACCGCAACGACGGCCTCGCCCCGCTGGGCATCCACTCCAACAGAAATCATGCCCGAATGCGTCGGAGCGGCGGACGCAACAGCTTGAAAGGTATCAATCACGACGATTTTTGCTCCGATCGCATACGCAAAGACTTTGGCGGCGGTAACGCCCACACGCAGGCCGGTAAACGATCCCGGACCGGCAACGACGGCAACGGCATCAATTTCGGTTGCTGCGATTTGCGACTCCAAAAAAAGCGAATGCAGGGCGGGATGAAGGGTTTGCGAACTCCGTTGGTTTTTGGGCAACACGGCTTCCGCCAGGACATTGTTGTCATCCAACAGGGCGACACTCCCGTATTTCTCCGTTGTTTCGAGTGCGAGGAGTTTCAAGCTAATAATGGCAGCATTGCCTTTCAGTTTTTTATGAGCGCAGAGTGTATCATAAACCGAGGTTTTGCAAAAGAGGATTATTCCTTTGCGATTCGCTGGAAATTAACGGCCGGGGGCGTCAGCCCCCAGGTGAGTCCACGTCGAATGCCCCGCGGGTTCCTCGACCACCGGCATTCACCCCGGCTTGAAAAAAAATACTTTTTCTGTAGACTGAACCGCACTATCCATCGAACAAAGGCGTTCATCGGATGATACGCGGAGTCCGTCCCAACGCGGAGGGAACTCGAAAAGTATCATACGGTGAACGCCTTTTTTGAGGAAAACACCAGAAAACGATGCTTCCCACTAAAACAGAAAAAGCATGGAGCGGTGTCTTCACCGAAAAAACAGACCGACGCGTCGAACTCTTCACTGAAAGCATCAGTTTCGACCGGAGACTCTACGAAGCCGATATCCTCGCTTCCATCGCCCATGCCCAAATGCTCGCCGATGTCCGAATTCTCACAACAGACGAATTCCAACAAATTGCCGATGCCCTCAACGACATCCGTCGCGAAATCGAAAATGCCCACTTCGAGTTCAAAATCGAACTCGAAGACATCCATATGCACATCGAACACGCTCTGATCGAAAAAATCGGCGACGTCGGACGCAAATTACACACCGCCCGAAGCCGAAACGATCAAACCGTGACCGCCCTGCGGCTCTGGATTCGCGATGCCATTGACCGTATCGACCGATGTTTGCTGGCCGTTCAAACCGCATTCGTCGGACGATGCGATGCCGATTTCGATGTCATCCTGCCGGGTTACACCCATCTGCAACGAGCACAGCCGGTACTCGCACCGCATTATTGGCTGGCATACTGCGAAAAATTTCAGCGAGACCGCGAACGACTCGGCGATTGCCGAAAACGAGTCAACATTCTCGGGCTCGGTGCTGCAGCCTTGGCAGGAACCAGTCTGCCGATTGACCGAACCAAAACGGCAGAGTATCTCGGTTTTGAGGATATTGCGGCAAATAGTCTCGACGTTTCCAGCGATCGGGACTTCGTTCTGGAATCGGCATTTTGTTTGGCCGGAATCGCCTTGCACATGAGTACGTTCGCCGAAGAATGGATTTTATGGTCAACTGCCGAGTTTAATTTTTTGCGTCCGCCGCAGCCGTTTTGTACGGGTTCATCCATTATGCCGCAGAAGGTCAATCCCGACGTTTTGGAACTGATTCGCGGCAAAACGGCGAGGGTCATCGGCAACTTGCAAACGCTTCTCGTCTTGACAAAAGGACTTCCGCTTGCATATAATCGAGACTTGCAGGAAGATAAGTTGCCGATTTTCGATGCGTTTGACACGGTAGAAGCCGTATTGAGTCTTGCATCTCCGCTCATTGAAGGGGCGGTGCTCCAACGGGAATCAATTCGGTCGCGTTTGGAACTCGGCTATCTTGATGCAACGGCTCTGATGGAATACTTGATTCAGAGGGGCATTCCGCAGCGCAGTGCTCACGGAATCGTTGGTCGGCTTGTCCGGTTGGCGATGGAACGGGCAGTGCCGCTTGCTTCGTTGCCGATGAGTGATTTCCAGGCGATTCATGATGCTTTCGATATGGGGGTATTTTCGGTTTTGGGAGCGTCGAATGCGGTTGCCGCGATGCAAAGTTACGGTTCGACCGCACCGTCCGAGGTGCGTAAGCAGATTGATGTTTGGAAGGCGAAAATCGAACGGGAGCGTGCGGCTGGTTAATGCTCAATAGATCGCATCTCTTTGCGCTGGGCAAAAAACCGTCATCCCGGCGCACGCCGACGATGCCTACCTGGATTCCGATTTGTGCCGGAATGACGGCTTTCCGAACAAGTCCATTACCGCATCCAACTTTGGGAGAGCCATTCCAGGTGTTTGCGGATGGATTCCAGATTTGGGTTAATTTCCAGTGCGTGTTGAAAGCATTCGACTGCCGATTGGTGATTTTCAAGTTGCAGATACGCATGTCCCATACCGATGGCCGCCCCAAAATGGAAAGGATTCAATTCCAACACATTTCGGCTATCTTCAATGGAATCTTCAAATTGCTTCAATGCAAACAAGGCAATCGCCCGTTGATTTCTGGCTTCGACATAAAATGGGTAATCATCTAACAAGATGTTTGCCCTGCTGACGGCTTCGCCGAAATTTTGTGCCGCGATGAGCCGCATGATTGCATAAAGTTCTTGCCGTTGTGCATCGGATCCATCTCGGGACCAAACGGACTTCAAACTGCCTTCCGCGATGAGTCTGACAGTTCGATCACGGTCTTTTAGGAGGCGTCCCAGGGTATCATTGGCTTGATAGGAGCCGACAAACCCGAGTGCTTGAGCGGCGGCTCTTCGGGTATCGACGCAAACTGCCCATGCCAGGCGGATCAGGGAAGATTCGTTATAATATTTCATGACCTGTGCGATAAACGATCGCGTATCGTGTTTTTCGAGGCAAGCGAGATACAGGGTTGTTAATCGTGGCAGGTATTTTTTTGATGATTCCATTCTTTCGGCTTGGCAGCGTAGGTCATCCTCTACAACGCATGGTTTACGTTGTCTGATTATATCGAAATTTTTTTCAAATAGAAGCATAGGTTGGCATTGCACACGCATCAATTACATCGCATCAATTTGTTCCCGGAGCATTTGCTTGAAAGCCGATTCGTCCGAGTACAGATTCCGTGCCTCCGTGATGAGATTTTTTTCCGCAACAATGTTGCCATCTTGCACTTTAACAAGCACGACAGCGGCAGTCGCAATTTTGAATCGATACGCAAAATCAGCAGATTCGGGCTGTTCATAGTTGACGGCCCGAAATACAATTTGCCCTGCGGCAACGGCATCTCGATACGACTCTTCAAGCACCTCATTGACCAAACGTATCATCGCCAAACAAGGCGGGCAACGAACCGTTGCGTGCGTGCAAACGATATTCAGACCGTCGGCAAGCCGGAGCGGTTCAACAGCACGGAATTCCTTCGCAATCTGTAACGCAAACGTTACGCTCACAAAGGTTAGCAGGAAAACCGTTAGCAAAGATTTCAGAGTTAGGTTTTTGCCAAAAAATATCATCCCGTATCCCATACCTTGTGCCTCCCGTTTTGCTCTTGCACGATTTTTGCAAAATCTTTACCCTACCCTTCCTGCATCCAAGCGGATTTAGGCACGTCGCGGGGCGACGCGGCTAACACCGGAAGACGATAGCGAGATCACCATGAAAAACACAGAGCAAACGCAAAAAGTTCCCTTCATCACATTTCAGGATATTATGCACATTTTTATTTTGGTTGCAATCGCGATCGTGTTTTGTCTGTTGCCGCCGCGCGTCGCCGCCCAACCGCCGTTCGGGAACATTGCAAACGACGATATTTCATCCGAGTTGTCTTCCTCGTTTCCGCCGTTTACCGTGCCGGCGAGCCAGGAACCGATGCCGATGGAGCAGGAGCCAACGTTGACACCCTTCTCGTTGCCAGTGCAAGAAGAAATCGTTCCGCAGGAACAACCGAATCCGCCCGCCGCCCCTGTACACTCGGCACTGCCACCGCAAGTCCTTTCGGAAGAGTCCCATTCCATGCTGGCCGGTTCGGCCATTGCCCAGCCCGTTGCGACCCAGCCTGCTCCGCAAGTCTTACCGCCGTCCTATCAGCAAATGCAATTACGGAGTAATGAGATGTTGCGGAGCAATGAGATGTCGCGGCATCATTCAGCATTGCCGATCCCGAATGAACATCCCTTGGCGAGATATTTGCACATGCCCAACGATCCGCAGACGAAAATCGCGGGCAGGCCGATGACGGTTACGGAATTGTTTGCCGGTACGCGTTCGGCATCGGCACGCCGGCAGTTGCTCCAGGCCTACTGGGAATTGAGCGGATTGCTGGCGATTTATCATTTTCGCAGCGAACTCGAAAAACAGGCAAGCGTCATCCAGCAGGAAAATATCGTTGCATTGCTGCGGGAGCAACGCCGGACTGCCGAAATGGAGTTTGTCAAGCAGCAGTTCGTTTTAGCGGAACTGTTGCATCAGCACAAAGGGCGTGCGCTGCGTGAGTCGGAGTTGCCGATTCCGGCGGATGAGCCGCTGTATCCTCGGTATCAGACGTTTGCGGAGCAGATTGCCCGTTCGGATCGGGCGCAGCATCTTGGCCGAATGATACCGATTCAGGAGCAACTGATCGAGACGAAGCATGCGGTATGGCGAGCATCCTCGGAGATGCAGCAATCCGCGTCGCAGCCGATTTTTTCGGGCTCGACTCATCGTATCGCCGCGTTTTTGGATTTAACGAAGGCGGTCATAGAGTACAATCAGATGATTGCGGAATATGCGTTGGAGACGATACCGTCGAATGTTGGAGTGCGTCAGTTGGTTGGAGCGGTCGTCCGATTGCCGAAAGAAGCCGATCATCAACAACCGACGGGAGTTGCTTCGCAGCGGATTGAGCAGGTCAATTACGAGTATCAACCCGCCGTGCGGTAACGCGAGTCTAGTCCCGTAGATAGACGGATTGTTCAAAGCGTTGCCCGACGGCCATTTTTTTCGCGACGGCCTGCGGCGAATCCGCAAAAAGAGGCGAAATTTCGATTGAAATGCCCTCTTGAACAACCGCGCCCGTTTGCTCCAACCAAGCCGTGTACATTGCCGAAATGTCCCGACGGACTGCCTCCGGTGAATGCGAAGCCGAACCCGATGCGTTTTTGAGCGGTGCATAGTGATTCGGCGAATCAACCTCAACAACAACCGCATTCGCCGCTGAAGGCAATAAATCAAAAATAAACCGCTCAAACTTGACCGCATTTTCCGTCGTCGGCTGCACAAACTTGCCGTTTTGACAGTCAATATGCGGAACTTTCTTTCGAGCATAATGAAAAGGCAACGAATCGGCAGCCCGCGATTTGCGATCCAAAAATTCCGTATTGAAAATGTGTACCGCAATGTTTCCGGCCCAAATTTTCAGCGAACCGTCAGGATTCGTCTGCCTGCCGACGGATTCCGGCAAGTCGCTGTACTCGATAATATGCAGCCGACCCTCGACTTCAACGATGTTGCCGACGCGATCTGCCGGTTGCTGTTTGCGGATTACTTGGCTTGTCAATTCCGAGCCGTTCAGAATATGGTATCCCAAAAATTCCGGCGAGCCGACGCGAACCAGCGGATTATCCACTTGATGATAAAACAGGTATTCGATTTCCCGTTCACGCAGTTGCGTCAGCACGGAGCGTTCGCCCTTCGTCATCGCGGCGAGCATTCCGCCATGTCCGTCGGGACTCAACGCGATGCTGTTTTTGGACTCGAGCAATACTTTTCCGTCATCGCGAGAGACAGCCGGCATTGTCCCTTGGCAAAAGATGAACACATCTTCTTCGGACAGGCCGAAGTAGTTTTTGCCTTTGAGGAAATGGACCGTTTCGGAATGCGTTGCCGGACTCGTCATAATGCAGTACGGCGTTTTATAGCCAAATTGCCGGGCGATGGCCAAAACTTTTTCAAAATGGATTTGAAAGAGCGTCGCGTTGGACACGGGCCCGATGGGATACATCCCCTTTGGATGCGGAAATCCCAGCCGGGTTCCCTGCCCGCCGGCAACGAGCACGAATCCGACTTTTCCGGCATTCAGGGCATCAGTTCCCGCTGCGACGGCTTCTTGGGCCGTAATCGGCTTGGGGGTTTTGCAAGGTGCCGGATCGCGGACGGTCGAAAATTTGTATCCTGGCGGATCGCAGGCCTTCTCGGCAAGCGTCAAAGTATTGGCGGATTCATCCTGACGTTTGTACAGTTCGGCAATCTGTACAAAGTCGATGCTGTTGATTTGGGCGGCGAGATGCTCTTGTTCGGCTTCGTTCAGCGCATCCCAAAAGGCAAGCAGGTGTTCCTGTCCGCAGGCGGTTAGGTGTTCGTAAAGTTTCTGTTGCATACGCGTTTGACCCTAATGATACCAAAAAGCGGGAATGTGTGCGCACGAGCGGGTGTGTGCGCAAGAGCGGGGGGTGTAAGCCCCCCGGTTTTTTCGACGCGGGATAACCGGGAGGCTTACGCCCCCCGCTCGTGCGCCGAGATACGTGGTATAATAACAGCAGTTGCATTCACCATTCTCTGTGCCATGTTTTCGCATTCTCTCGCCCTGATTCTTTGCTCCTTGCTCCAGTCCGGTGATGGTGCTTTCCAGGAAGCACCGACAAGGCCTTTGCCGATACCGGTTCGGCAGCCCCGCGCCGACGTCAACCCTTCCGTGATGCCGGGTAATACGCCCGTTGCACAGCCTATTGCCCGCGGCGAAAACCAGTTGTTCTTTCAGAATGCGCTCATTGATGTCCCGAAACACAATCACGTCATCATTTACTCGCCCGAAAGAGCAGCCCTTATGTCGCTCAATACCGAACAAAGAGACGCCGAAGGCAATATCCTGCAAGATGCCGAGGGCAATCCGGTGATGGTTCCTGTCAGACGGGGAATGTTTGTTTTCAAAGGCCAACGGCTCGGACATTTTGAGAATCGAGAACTGCACAGTACGTTGAACATCAATCGCGCTCAACTCGAAGTCGCCAGGGCAGAGCAGGAGAAAGAAATTGAAGCGGTCTACGCCGCATACGGCGTGCTCGTTTCGCGGAATGAATTGCAAATGATCTACGAGGGGAACCTGCGTCAGCCGGGCCTAATTCCTCGAATCGAAGTCGAACGGGCGCAACTCGCACTCGCACAGTCCGAAGCCAATTTGGAATTGCAAAAATATACGCTGGAAGAAATCAAAACCCGGGAAGTGCTCGTTCGGGAAAGCGAATTGGAGCGAACCAAAACCCAAATCGAAATCAGGAACTTGGTCTCTCCGATTGACGGGATGATCGTGAACATCCACGCTGCCGAAGGGGAATGGAAACGGGAGGGCGAACCCATTTTGGAAATTATGAATTTGGATACGGTTTTGGTGACTATCAATGCGACGACAACGAGATACAGGCCGAGTGATTTGGAAAACAAACACGCGGTGGCTCATGTCCGGTTGCCTAATGGCAGTTTGGAAACATTTCCGGGCCGGGTCGTTTTTTGCAGCCCGGTGGTGTTGGGACATGATATGTTTCAAGCGTTCGTTGAAATTCAAAACCGGCGAGTGGGCAATAATTGGTTGCTCCAGCGTGGCCTAACCGGCGTTGATGTGCTTTTGCAACCCTAGGGCATTGCAAATTGCTCTAACGTCCCGCCGCGTACAGCCGATCCACCTCGTACTGTGTCAATCGCCGCCACTCGCCCGGAATCATCTTCCCCAACTTCACCGGACCGACCGATGTGCGAATCAACGTCATCACCTTGTGCCCAATCCGTGCAAATAATCGCCGAATCTCCCGATTCATCCCCTCCGTCAACGTCATTTCCAATATCGTACTCTGTTTATGCCGTCCCTTAATGACGACATTCTCCGCCTTGGCAAAGCCCTCGGCAAGATGCACGCCCACACGAAGTTGCTTGATCCCGTCCGGCGTTACTTCGCCAGCAACCTGCACGCGATAGACCTTCGGCACGCCGTATTTGGGATGAGTCAGCCGTTCCGATAATGCACCGTCGTTCGTTAGCAAGATGAGCCCCTCGCTGTCTTTATCGAGTCGGCCAATGAGAAAGAGCCGTCCAAACGACTTGGGAACGAGTTCGATTGCTTTGGCTCGGCCTTGTTGGTCTGAATTTGTGCAGATATACCCTTTTGGTTTGAAGAGTGCGAGATAGACGGGCTTGGCGGCAACCTTGTTTTTGGAGAGGCGTTCGCCGTCGACTTTGATTTCGGTCATACCGGGCTCGGCCTTGGTGCCGAGTTTGGCAATTTGGCCGTTCACTTCGACGCGTCCTTGTTCGATGAGTTCTTCGCATTGTCGACGGCTGCCGAATCCTGCGGCGGCGAGGATTTTTTGTAGGCGGTGGGCGGTGGGCGATTCTTTCTCGAAGAGACTGCTCCGTCGGCTGCTCTGCCGACTGATTTTTTTGACGGCTTTCTTGGTGGCTTTCTTAACGGCTTTTTTGACGGATTGTTTTTTAATGCGTTTGGACATAGTTGTTTCATTGTATAGTAAAAGTCCGCAACGCACAGAGCCCGGGGGACCCGGCCGGGCTCCGTAAACCTAAACCCTCCGCGGGCGCATCTTTCCCTGCACGCCACTCGGCAAACTTTGAATCCGTACGAAACCCGTTGCATCTCCCTGATCGTACGCTCCACCTCCCTCCATCGTTGCTAAACCCTCATCGTACAAACTGTTCGCACTACTCCGACTCCGTACCACAACATTGCCCTTGTACAAATTCAACTCCACCGTACCGCTCACCGGCCTTTGCGCCTCTCGGATAAATGCCAACAACGCATCCATCTTGGCGGAATACCAAAAACCATAATAGACCAACTCGGCAACCTCCGGGGACAAACGGTCCCGAAGATGCAGCAAATCCCTATCCAACGTCAGTTGCTCAATATAACGGTGAGCCGTATACAAAATCGTCATGCCGGGAGCCTCATAAACACCACGGCTCTTCATCCCAACCAGCCGGTTTTCGACAATATCAATCACGCCGATACCGTTGCGTCCGCCGATGGTGTTCAATTCCTTGACAATATCAACCGCACTTTTTTCCTTGCCGTTGACCGCGATGGGATTGCCGTTTTTGAACGTAATGGCAACTTGCTCGACCTGATCCGGTGCATTTTGGGGCAACACACTCATTCCTAACTCGACCGATTCCGCACCGCAAACATCCAGTTTTTCGAGAATACCGGCTTCGTAACTGATATGCAGGCAGTTGTCGTCGCCGCTGTACGGTTTTTTGAGCGTTGCTTTGACGGGAATCTTTTTCTCTTCGCAGTATTTAATCATTTCGCTACGGCCGGGAAACATCTGCCGAAAGTTTTCCTCACGCCAGGGAGCGATGATTTCGATATTTGGATTCAGTGCGGCAGCGGCAAAGTGGAATCGGCACTGGTCATTTCCTTTCCCGGTCGCACCGTGTGCATACGCGTTTGCACCGACTTCTTGGGCGACTTTTAGGCAGCATTTTGAGATGACGGGTCTTGCGATAGCAGTTCCGAGCAGATAAAGTCCTTCGTATTTCGCTTGGAATTGCATTACCGGAAAGGCGAAATCACGGCACAGTTCGTCTTGTGCATTGACAATTCGAGCGGAGGCGGCACCGCAATTTTTTGCTTTATCGAGGACGGCCTGCTGGTCATCGCAGGGTTGTCCGAGGTCGACGTAAACGGCGTGGACGTCGTAACCTTGATCAATGAGCCAACCGAGGATTACGGATGTATCGAGACCGCCCGAATAGGCCAAAACACTGGATTTTTTCATAAATTGTTTTTCATAAATGGGAATGAACAAAAAAGGCGTTTGCCGATGGGGCGGTGCGAGACCGGTCATCGGCAAACGCCTTTGTTTGCTGTCGGGCTAAGTGTACTGATTTTTAACGAGCGTGTCAAGGTGCCCGCAAAAGGTCGGCTGCCGACCGCCGGGCGGCAACTGCGGTACTCCGCACCTCCAATCGCACCCGCCCGGCGGCTGCCTACCTGGGTCCCGGCTTGCGCCGGGATGACGGCGGTCGATGCCGACCTGGATTCCGGCTCAAAACTCACGCAGGCTCCGTGAATGGATTGTACACGCCCGGCACCGGTACGCTACTCTCATAAAATCCATTCGCATCCGGCTGCACCGGCGGTTTTTGGTCAAAACTCGTGATTTCGCCATCCGGGAAATACGAACGGCCATTCGCGACCAATTCATCCCACTTAATCGACCGGCCGCTATAAGCCGCCTCACGGCCAAGCACCGCCATCATACTCGACATTGCCGAAAAATACCCATCATTCATCGGCGTATTCTCTCGAATCGCCTTGACATGCACATCATGCTCCCATTGATACATTCCCTTCGGGAAATTGTCCGCTCGCCTATGCGCCCAAATGGTTTCCCTCGCCGTGTCAAGCAATGTACCCGGCGTGCCCGTCCCCTGGGTTCCATGAACATAATCCTCATTGTGATTCCAGGTATTCCTGATGTGGCGACACTGCGAAAAATGCCGAGTCCCATCGCCGTAGGCGTATTCCACCATGAACGAATCCCAAGCCTGACCGTGCCGAATGAATGCATTGTGATATTGCCGATACCATTCATCCCATTCCCGCCGGTTGGCGAAATCCGGTGCTTGGCGGAGCAATTCTTCCGGGCCCGACCTCACCAGACGGCCTCCCATCGCATTGGCTTCAATCGGATGGGCCATATGATCCCCTTTGCTGTGTACCCAGTTGCACACATCAATACGATGGCAATGCTGTTCGACGATATTTTCGCCGCAGAGCCAAACGAAGTGATACCAATTTCGGGTTTGGAATTCCAATTCGCCTTCGCCGGGATTGCGGTTTCGGCACCAGATTCCGTTGGTGTTGTAATATCCGCGGGTGTATTGGAGGTCGCCGATGCGGCCTGCGTGAATTTGGTCAACCCAGTTGGCATATCGGGCATCATATCGGAAGCAGTATCCGACGCAGACTTTGAGATTTTTTTCATCGGCCATCCGGTTTGTTTCCATGAAATGGCGGAAGCCGGGCGCGTCGATGCAGACGGGTTTTTCCATAAAGACGTGCAGTCCTTTTTCGATGGCGGCTCGATAATGATAGGGTCTGAAGCCGGGCGGCGAAGCAAGGATTACCTGATCGCCGGGATTGAGGCAGTCGATGGCTTTTTTATAGGAATCGAGCCCGCCGAAGACGCGGTCATCGGGCAGGTCCACTTTTCCGTACATGGGATTTTCATCTTCTTGTGCTTCTCGTCGGATTGCAACGGCGGCGGGCTGTGCGGTACTGAGAAATGCGTCGGCGACGGCAACGACTTTGACGTTGTCGCCGACTTGAACGCGATCTCGGAGAGCGCCAGCACCGCGTCCGCCCGCGGCGATGAGGGCGATTTTAATTTCATCGCTGCCGGCTGCGTGAGCGGATTGCGAAATGGTAAGTCCGCTGGCAAGGGCTGCACCGGCGGTGAGAGCGGTCGAAGTTTTGAGAAATTGGCGGCGGGAGGGATGGTGTGTCATGATGGCAACGGTTTGTTAGGGGTGGTTGTTAATAAGGGATTGTTAAAAGCAGAAAAAACGAATGCCGCAACGGCCTGCGGCAACGTTAAGTATAACGCAAACACACGCAAAATGGTATCCGTATGCGAAGCCGCACCGGGCCAAACGAGTTAATCCCAACTGGGCTGGACTCCTTCTCGTCATCCCGGCATACACACCGTTATCCCGGCGTACATACCGCTATCCCGGCGTACATATTGTCATCCCGGCGTACATATCGTCATCCCGGCGCAAGCCGGGACCCAGGCATTGCGTGTAATACCACCCTCTGGATTCCGGCTTGCGCCGGAACGACGGAAACGCTTCCAAACCAATTTTGGATACTCGCTCGCAATCACTGCGACATCGCTTCGGCAAGGATTTTCGACGTGCTTGACCGCATGATCCTCGGATCCACTTCCCTGCCCTCCAGCAACGTCTGCCGAACATCCTTGCCGGAAATGAAAACAGGCTTTTCGTCCTTGTGATTGTCCATTAAATCCACCCGGCCCGCCGACTCGTAATATGCCGCAAAACCAACATTGAGTGGCTTAATACGCAAGTCGCCCGATAGATTGTTAAATATCTCCTGCGCATCGAAATCGCCCCAAATTGCCGAACCATCATGATACGGTGCATCTGCATGTTTTCGGCCAATAATCAAATCCGTAAAACCAAAATTCTGGCGATAAATCGCGTGCATTACCGCCTCCTTGGGGCCGCCATAGAACATCTTTATATCGAGTCCCAACAAAATCACCCGATCCGGCACTGAACCGCCCATTTTAGTCCACAAACCCGAATCGCAGTCCCCTTCGCCGAGCGAACGGTTCTCAATCAGGGCCTCATACGTCTTCATCCGCACGTCGGCATTGACATCATCCCCTTTGGTTTCGCCAACCAGCGGATTGAGGCATGCTCCGGCATTGTGTCCCTGACGCAACAACTCTTCGAGGCCGTACACCAACGCGTATTCGTGCGCACGGTGGAGGGGATTCCGCGTTTGGAAAGCAACAACTCGCTGCCAACCTTTGGTATCGAGCAGTTGCCGAACTTCAACCGGCGAAAGGACATACTTGCCAAACGACGGATTTTTCGGTTGCGGGAACACTTTGATTTCTCCGCCGAGCAAAAAGGTTTTGTCGGCATCTTGTTTGAGCACCATATCTGCACCAGGATGATCGGTTCGTTCGGTCAGATAAACGCTTTTGAGGTATTTCATTTTATCCCAGGCGAAAACGCTGGATACGGACAATACGGCAACGATTTCGTTGGTCGAATTGGTGAGGGCGACGTCTTGTCCCGGTTTGATTTGTTGGGCGAGCGATTCCGTAACGGGCAGCGATAGCGGGATGGTCCATGCGTATTTTTTGCCGTTGGATTCGATGTTTGCCTCATCGAGGACGCGGTTGAAGGTTGCTTCATCCATCGGGCCGGTGAGCGGCGAGAGACCTCCGTCGCCGAATCGGTAGACGGTTGAGATATCCGCATCGCTGACGGGCACTTTGAGGAGTGTTTGTGCGTGGATTTTGAGGGCATCAATTTCGGCGGTGGGAGCGGTACGGTCAACGGGAGCGTTCAGACCGCCGTGGGGGGGAATCAGGGGCATTGTGGGGAGGGTAAAATGGACGTGTGATAGAGCAGGAGTCTAAACTATTCTGTGCCGTTGTCAATCATCGCTCGTGCAAGAGCGAGTGTGCACACGAGCCGGGGGCGTAAGCCCCCGGGTTGATCTATCAAAGAATATCATACGTCGAACAACCCGGGGGCTCACGCCCCCGGCTCGGGCGCTACACCGCAACACTACGGAGCAAGATAGGGACCATCTCCGCCCCATAGTTCCTCATCCGTCGGAATGTAAACCTGGGCAAGTTGAACCCTTGCCGTATCCGAACGGATAAATCGTATCTCCGTCTCCCTTTCATGCTGGTCCAACACCTCAATCGAATCAACAGATGCACCGCCGACCCGTGTGATCACATCGCCTGCCTGCAAACCAAGTTCATGAAGCGGCGAACCCTCCAACGGATCACTCATCAAGCGAGCCGCCATAAAGCAATAGCCCGGCAACTCCATATACTCCAAACGGACTACCGCTCCCAATTTCGGCGAAAATGAATCTTCCAACTCCATCCGCAACTCTGTCAAAGCCGGAGTTGCATCATCGCCCTGCTGCTCCAAGACCACGGGGTTGGGTGCCGCAAGGTTAGGAACGGCAGGATCGGGGGCAGCAGCGGGATTGTCTACAAAAACAGGCCTGTCAATATAAACTGGTCGGTCTACGAGGACGGGCGTTTCGACGATAACCGGCCGGTCAACGATGATCGGGACGGGCTGTTCGACCACGATGGCAGGCCGCGGTGCATAATTGTAATATCGGTATCTGTTGTAATGATACGGCGACCTGTTGGCAATGGCCGCAACGACGCCGACCGCACCGATTACGGTCATCGCCCTTTCAAAATCGGTCATTCCGCGGCGTGGCGGAGGGGGCGGCGGTACGAAATTGTTGATAATGACCGGCTGCGTCGGCTGTTGCGGCTGGTAGGGCGGACGGTATGCCGATTGATTCGGCCGTCCGCCGGGACGCACCGCGGGCGCAATCGGCGCAACTGGGGCGATGGGTTCCACAAGCGGAGCCACCGGAGTAACCGCCTGCGGTGTCGTTGGGCGAAGCGTTATTGGCCGCTGTGCAGGCCGTTGCGTTGGCTGTTGTGCGGGCCGTTCAACGGTCGGAGCCAGCGTCGGCTGCTGTGCAGCGGGAGCCGGTGTTGTTGAATTTGCCCGTCGCTGCGTCGTTGGGGGTGTCGTTGGCGGTGCAGGCCGTGCCGCAGGCGGAGTTGCTGGACGCGATGCTGCGGGGCGTTGCGCAGGCTGCTGTGCAGCAGGAGCCGGTGTTACTGGATTTGCCCGTCGCTGCGTCGTCGGGGGTGTTGCTGGCGGTGCAGGCCGTGCCGCAGGCGGAGTTGCCGGACGCGATGCCGCGGGGCGTTGCGCAGGCTGCTGTGCAGCAGGAGCCGGTGTTGTTGAATTTGCCCGTCGCTGCGTCGTCGGGGGTGTCGTTGGCGGTGCAGGCCGTGCCGCAGGCGGAGTTGCCGGACGCGATGCCGCAGGCCGTTGCGTAGATTGTTGTGCAGGCCGTTCAGAGGATCGAGCATTTGAACGGTTTTCGGGACGGTTGCTCGATTGATTTTCGGGCCGATTTTGGGGAGCGGATTCTCCGCGTCGGCCCTGCTGGGCCAGGGCAGGGCCGGAAATCATCACGAAACAAAGCACCAGCGCTAAAGCGTTGCTGGCGGGTCGAACTAATTTTTTGCGTGCAGATGGTTTCATAATTAGGGTCTCCTTTTATTGTTGAGTGTCTCGTCAAAATGGGATTTGAGTGAAAAAAATCCTCATCTATGACGTTTATGGTAAAACACCTCCCAAATGCGACATTTATTTTACAAAATTTTGCCATAATTTCTTGTGCCCCATTCGGGCGGTGCAAATTTCACAATAGGCAGGTTGCCGACCGCCGGGCGGCTCCCTCTTGCAAAAAGAGCAAAATGCTCTAGAATCACACCCGGGCAGGTTGGACGTAAACACACTGCCCGCCAGTCGCATTAGATAGAGAGATTATAAAAGATGGGCGTTAAAAAATACAAACCAAATCACGCGGGACGACGGAATATGAGCGTCAGCGATTTCGCAGAACTCACAAAAGGTGCCGTTCCCGAAAAATCTCTCCTTCTGCCGAAACGCCGAGGCAGCGGACGAAATAACCAAGGCGTGATCACGGCCCGACACCGCGGCGGTGGACACAAACGCCAACTACGCAAAATTGACTTCCGCCGAAATAAAGACGGCATTCCCGCGACTGTGGATTCCATTCAGTACGATCCGAATCGTTCGGCCCGAATTGCGTTGCTGTTCTATGCCGACGGAGAAAAACGCTATATTGTTGCTCCCGAAGGCCTTAAGGCCGGCGACAAATTGATGAGCGGGTCCGGTGCTCCGCCGAATCTCGGGAATTGCCTGCCCTTGGCGGAGATTCCGCTCGGTTCCGATATTCATAACATCGAACTTCAGCCGAAAAGAGGGGCGACAATGTGCCGTTCCGCAGGCTCCAAAGCCGTTTTGGTTGCGAAAGATATTGAAAACGGCTGGGCGCAGTTGAACATGCCGAGCGGTGAAATTCGCCGTGTTCCCGTAACGTGTCGGGCGGTGATTGGCGTGGTGGGTAATGTTGAACACATGAACATTGTCATCGGCAAGGCGGGCCGGAGTCGTTGGCTTGGTCGGCGACCGCATGTTCGAGGAGCGGCAATGAATCCGATTGACCATCCGCACGGCGGCGGCGAAGGCCGAACGAAGGGCGGACGTCATCCGGTAACACCGACGGGCAAGCCGACCAAGGGCACTTCGACGCGAAAACGCCGCAAATCGTCGAACAAATCAATTTTGCGTCGTCGCAAGAGCAAACGCTACGGAGTGCTGAAGTTGTATTAGACTTCTTTGGAACCGTCATTCCGGCGCAAGCCGGAATCCAGCGTTGCGTACGATGCCGATTCCTCTGGGTTCCGGCTTTCGCCGGAATGACGGTGCATTGTTTTCCCGGCAAAAGTCTTACTCCGGCGGCCTCTTATTCCGGTAGCCATTGAGCACGCACCGCGTTGCCCATTCCAGACAACGATGCCGACGTGTTCGCATAATGACGGCGAGCATCGTCATACCGCCCCTCCCGCTCTGCTATGCGTCCCAATAAATACTCCGTACTGTGGCGCCAAGTGTTCAGCGGATTCGTCCGTATGCCCGATAACGCGTCCTTCGACGCCGAAATCGAATCTATCTCAAATAATGCCGAACCCAGCCAATGCGTCGCCTGAATCGAAAGCCATTGCAGTTGGATGCCCAATATCGGATTGCTGCGGAATACCGGACTCGTTCGGTACTCGACCATTTCCCGATCCGAAACCCGTGTGTTTTGGTACTTTGTCAACGCATTTTCCTGGCCGGTGATCTCTCCCCTAAAATACCGAATCCGGCCCGACCAAAGCGGAAAATGCCGGACTGAAGAGGGCCGACGCCCTGCCGAACCATCCAAATCCAACCGGGGACGGTCCACCAAAAAAATACTCAACGCCTCATTCGTCGGGCCGGGATCAAACCGCTGCTCAAAAGCCGTACGAAAAGGATATTTCCAAAACTCGACGCCGGTAATTCCCGGTGCCGCAAGAAAGCGACGCCGAAGTTCATCGGGATCCGTATAAAGCACCATACTTTGCTCCGCACTCAATTCGCCTTCCAACACCTTCATCCGCATCGACACGCTTTCCGGCATCAGAAAAAGATGTGCCGTCGTCTGGCGGAGCATTTCGGAGGTTACGGGGAACGGCTGTTCGGCGTTTTCGCCCTCTCCCTCCGGTCGGGCTACCGAAATATCCAGGCGGCGGAGCAGCGATTCATCCTCAATGAGTTGCGTCAATGTCGCAACGCTCGGAAACTGCAATGCTCCGTCTTCGCCGACTTGCACGCCGTCAGGGCCGGGAATCGGAAAACCGTAATTCAGCAGGAATACATACACCTCACCGTCCAGCAACACGCCGACGGCCCAGTTGAGCGAAGTGTCAGGGTCTCGCGGGTCAGGGACGGCAAGCAACGCGGAATCAATCCGTTGCTGACGCAAGAGTTCCATAAAAACGGTCATCCGGTCTGATGCCGTTCCGTAGCCGAGCAATACCGTTTGCCAAGGATATTGCTGTAAAACGGCGATTGCTTGCTGTTGGTTGATCGGCGTCCAACTGCTCCGCATTTCGACATTGCAAACGACCCAATCGCAGAGTTGGACGGCCTGTTCGAGCAGCACCCGGCGGTCGCCGCCCGCCCATCGGGAAATGTCCCGCATCCAAGTCGATTGCTTGAGATATTCGACATCCGAAATCGTGATAAACAGGCCGTCCGTTTGCAGTTGTCGGGCATACGCCTCGAAAACGGTCGCGCCGGCATCGAGGACATTGGCTTCAAAGTCGAGCGTTCGTGCAAAGGAGCGGATACCAGCGGCGGTGAGGTTGGGAATGTTATCGAGTGCGTCGAAGCGACGTTGCAATTCCAAAATGGTTTCCGAAAACTGCCCCATTGCCGGCAACTGGGCGAGCGAGCCGAGTTCCTGCGTTTGCTGGACTAATTCTTCCAGACCGGCACCCATCGCCTGGCGTTCGGTTTGCAGGGATTCCGTGGCGTTGATGGGCTGTCCTGCATCGTCGAACACGGATTCGCCGCGTAGGAGGGCGAGGGTTTGAGCAACATTTTTGCTGGTATTGGCGGCATTTTGGGCAGCGATTTCGACATTTTGGAAGGCGGTATGGGGCTTCCAGGTTTCATTGGGCCTTTGATTTCGGATCCAACTGTCGAGCCAATCGGTAATGGTAATCAAGCGTTCAAAGCCGGGCGTGTTTGCGAGGCTGGGCGAGTCATCGAGATTATTGAGCGTCTCAAAAGAGCGGTCGAAATTTTCCTGTTGGTGTCGCCCGTCGCCGGAGCCTTGCCCGAGCATGAGTGAGGGATCGGGATGGTGCTGATTGGAGCAACCGGCGAAGAGCAGGCTAAACAGGAGCAGAGCGAGGGCCGAGCGGAGGGAGCATTTCATTGAAACGAAGGGATAGCAGCAATGCGTGGGGCACTGCCATTTTATGCGATTTTGTGCTGTTCGGCAACCGCAGTGCGGGAGGAGTGTGTTGTGCAATGCACGCGACAACGATTTCCCAGCCCAACCCGGGAACTTTATGCTATAATCACACTCTCCATGCATAAATACATGCTTGCCGTCATCGGCAGCGTACATCATCCCATCCGCAAAATGTCGAATTCATCTGAAAAACAAGACTGCTCCGTGCCGCTCTCTGCACGAATTATGTTCCTCGCCGGTTTTACACTTATCATCGCCACTACCGTAACGTTTACGCCCGAAATTGCCAAGCAAATTGCCTATTCTTGGAATATCGGCGTCGAACGGGCCCGGGCCGAAGTCGCACGGCAATTCCTCGAAGAACATCCCTTTCCAGAACAGCGTATGGCAATGGTTGTCCGGGCCGTCGCACCGAGCGTCGTCGGTGTTCATGTGATTGCGCCCAGGAGATCCGAGGGGTATAATCCAACGCGAAACGGGCCAGCCGTGCTGACGGGGAACGTTGGGAGCGGCGTCATCGTCAATGCTCAAGAAGGTCATATTTTGACCAATTATCATGTCATTTCAGACGCCCATCTTATCCTGGTGCAGTTAAGCGACGGCCGAGAAACCGAAGCGGAAGTGATTGGCCGGGATCGGACACTGGACCTTGCCGTATTGCGAATCGTGGCGGATGACCTTGAAGCGATTGCCTGGGGCGATAGTCGGCAAGTGCTCGTCGGCGAACAAGTCGTTGCGATTGGCAGTCCGTATGGTTTGCAACAAACCGTCACGTCGGGAATTATCAGTGCCACAGAACGGTCGAATCCGGTGATCGCATCACGGGGAACAAGACGAGGTACACGGTCAATTTCCCGAGAATTTCTGCAAACGGATGCGGCAATCAATCCCGGCAACAGCGGCGGGCCGCTCGTCGATATGAACGGGCAACTCATCGGAATTTGCACCGCGATTATTGCTCTGGAAACCGGCGGAAACAGCGGTATCGGGTTTGCGATTCCAAGTTTTACGGCAGAGCGTATTTATGAAGAAATCCTGGTGCAAGGCGAAGTACGGCATAGTTGGATCGGCATTATGTTGAGCGATATAACGCTGTCCCAAGCGAGAGAACTCAATCTGGAAAGGCCGATGGGAACGCTTGTTGAAGGCTTTGCCGATATCAACTCGCCTGCAAGAGATGCGGGCTTGCAACGGGGCGACATCGTCGTGCGCTGGGGTGATACGGTCATCAATGATACTCGGCATTTTACGCATTTGATTGCGATTACGAGGCCCGGCACGACGAAAGAGATCGAAATTATACGCGATGGAGAGACTTTGACGCTGGAAATAACGACCGCTGCGAGACCGGCAAATTGGTGAGGAATGTAGAAGGAGACCGAAATTCATTAGGCGTGGTCGGAAACCCCAAAAATCGTCATCCCGGCGCAAGCCGGGACCCAGGGAACCGACTTCGCACGCAATGTCTGGGTTCCGGCTTTCGCCGGAATGACGGTTTTGAGCGTCGTCGCACGACTCCATTCTGCTCTTGCCGGTCCGGTCGGGAATTTGTACCATGACGCAGGCCTCCTCCCGGCTTTAATCAATGCGTTCCCAAGCGACGGTACTCACTTTTCTCTTTGTCATTGCCGCTTATTTCATTTACGGCTGGGGAATCGTTCCGCTCGTCCTGCCGGACATTAGCAAGCAAGAACGCCCCTCACTCGTCAATGCCGGAAACTTTACCCGAGGCGAAATCGAACCCTTCCTCGATCTCCTGCCCGAAGACGGCTGGGAACGCGATCCCAATGCCGAAATCTTCCTGCTTCAATCCGAACAAGCCATCATCCTGTTCAGCGAAGATAAAATCGAAGGCAACGGCAACATCCTCCGCCTCGAACCCTGCACGATTTTGCTCTTGCCCGGCGATATGCAAAAATATCGGCACGACGAAGAAGAAACGCGAAACAAAATCCGGCAGGCCGTCGTGCTCCGAACGCCGACTTTTGCCGAAATTGAACTCGACAGCAACGTCGACATTACCAAAATGTCGAATCTCAACTTCGTTACTGGCCGACTTTGGGGAAAAGTTACCGTCCAAAGCGGTATGCAGAATCGCGATACGCAAGATGATTTTTATTTGGAAACCGAAAATGTCGAAATCAAAGAGGAAGCCGACATCGTCAGCATTTCGACGCTCAAAGATGTTCAATTCAAGTTCGGCGAACACTCCGGCGAAGGAACCGGCCTGACGCTCAAACTCGTCCCCTCCGCTCAATCGGAGCCGAATTCAAACAAGGAATTGGAAAGCGTAGTCGTCCGAAAACTCAAATCACTCCGGCTTGCATTTCCCGACTCGACGATTGATGTCCGCTGTCAGGATAGTTTTGTTTTCGCCGCAAACCGATCCGCCAACACTTCGGAAAGAGGAGGCTGGACGGCCAGTTTTCTGCAAAACGTCGAAATGGTACGGAATAATCCCGACGATACCATCGACAAATTGACCGCCGAGGAAGTTCACCTGACTTTGGCCGCGATAGGCCCCGTCGGGAACCGCGCATCGCAATTTGACCGGCTTGAACCTGCTTTGTTCATCGCTCGCGGCAAGCCGGGCCAAGGCAATCGCCCGCCGGTTCCCGCCCGGCTCTCCGTGAAACACGAAGGCGATATAACGCTCGTCGGCGATGAAATCTTTTTGGACTTACGGCAAAACTTTCTGCAACTTTCAACTCGCAAAGAAGCCGGTGCATCCCCGTTCGTCGAAATGATCCTTGCCGACCAATACACCATCCGCAGCGAAGAACGGGTCAAATACACGTTCGGCCAGGACAGAGCCATCGGACGCTTCATCGCCGACGGGAAGGGACATTTAATCGGCAAAATCGGCGAAGGAATCGAAGCCCGGGACATTCGGCTGGATTGGAACGAAATGCAGATGTCGCCGCATCCCCAAGTCGCAGACCAAATCGTCCTGAAATTGGATAAAGGCATCTCCGCACGAATGCTCGGGTTCGGGACGATGACGGCAGAGCAACTCGAATTGCATTGCGTCGTTGCTCCGCAATCCGGGATGGGGAATCCCCGTAATAACTTGATGCTGGATCAAGTCAGCGTGCGGAACAATGTCCGTTTCGAGACGGCATCGGGAACGTGCCGGGTGCAGCAACTGCATATTTTATTCAAGAATCTTGCTCCCGACGGGACGGAATTGCATTCTTCGCGGATGTTGCCGACGTTTGCAAGCAGGCCGCCGAGTCCGCCGAGTTTCGCTCCGTTCAGCACGGCGGCACCTTCGTCGACGATTCTGCAAGTTCAGCATTTGCAGCCGATTCCTCTTTATCAACCGCCGGCTCCGCCCGTTGCCGGTCAGGTTCGGACCGCCCCGCCCCTGCGGAGTGCACCGCGTGGCACCCAACAAGGGGGCCCGCAAGGCTCGCTCGATATGCAAAATCTGATGGGGATTCGATCGTCGTCCGCTACGGGACCGTTTGACATCACCGGCGATATGATGAGGATGAGAGTCCGCACGCAAAACGGCCTGTCTTCCGCAGAAAAAGTTCTCATTACCGGAAATGTGCATCTGCAGGAAAAAACGACGAACAATGCTTCGACGGCGATTGAAATGAAGGGCGATACCGTTGTGATTTGGGACCCTACGGAACCGACGACAAAAATCCAAATCGTCGGCCGGGCAGCCGGTCATGAGGCCATTTTCAAGGGCCGGGGAATTGAAATGCGTGCGGCGGAACTGAACATTGCCCGCGAAGACAATATCTTTTGGTCGCCGGGGCCCGGCCAACTGATTGCTCATATTGCGTTAATCGACACATCGAAAACGCCCAATGATGACCGCTTAATCGTCAACTGGAACAAGAAAATGCGGTGCAACGGCCTGATTTTGCAATTTGAAGGAGAGCCCGACGCGAACAATAATCGCGTGAACGTTGAATACCAAACGCAAGGAACGACGCAAAAACTGTGGTGCAACGAAATGCAGATTAGCCTTAATCGGCAGGTCATGTTTTTTGATGACACGTCGGACATTGCGCCGGAACCCGTTGATATTCTCTGTGTGGGCAATGTGCATATCACCAATTTGCAGCGGGACCGTCAGGGAAAGCAGCAATCGTTGGCTTTGGCGAGCGTGTCGAGATTGCGGTATATCGTGGAACGGCAGTATTTCTTTGCCGACGGGCCCGGCGAATTGAGTTTGATATTGCTCGGTTCGGCTCGCGGATTTGGGCCGGATCGTTTTGCCGTTACGCCGAACAGGACGGGCAATGAGGAAAAGTTAAATCATCTGGCGGTTTGGTTTCCCGACAAAATGCAGGGAACGCACGCGGAGGCCAAAACGGAAATTGATATTAGCGGACGCAAGGTGGAGGTCGCATACTGCCTGGCGGATTCGTGGAATGATCGGATTAGCCGAGTCAATTTGTCGGCGGTGCGGCAGCGGGGCTACACGCTGGAGTGCGAACATTTGAAGGTTGTGGAGGTTTCGGACCCGGCGAATCCGTCGCAAAGTTTTTTCGATTTAACGGCATCGCATACCGCAATCATAGAGGGCAGAGAACTATTTGGCAAGGCGCAAACGATTCGGTACAGTCAAGAGGCTGGCGTGATTGATTTGGTTGGAGGCGTAACGCTTCACATGATGCAGGGCGGCCAGACGATTCAGCAGTCGGGCGATCGGTATGTGTACGACATCGAGACGGGCAGCATTCGGTTCCAGAGCCAGGGGTTGTTGCTGCAATAATCCTCTTTTTTACGGCATTCAGCAAGATCGGCACAAGCCGTTGTTTTTTGAATGAATTCAAAATGCAGCAAAAATATGCCGACTTGACCAGTCAGGCTTATCCCCTTCCTTTCCCCCCGTGAAGAGGTGCAGTAATGCTCCATAAATCGAAAAAAAAACCGGCCGAATCGGCTGCGCTTGCCAAAAAAAGCGGACGTGGCCGACCGCGAAAACACATTGACCCGAAAGCATTTCACGCCTTTGACGAGGAATCGACAACTGCGTTATTGCTTGATCAGCACAGTGAAAATTTTCAATCGACGGCTCCGGCAGAAAGAAAGCGGCGGATGAATCCGGCAACGGGCGACCAATCGTACACAGCCGACGAGGTTGAATTTATGAATGCGTTATCTGAATTCAAACGGGCGAGTGGACGGACATTTCCGACTTGTTCGGAAATTCTTGGAGTCTTGCGGAACTTGGGATATGAAAAAGTTGTGTAGGGCGACGGGGCCTGCCGCATAAACCGCAGGTACAGTAAAGAGCCGGTGATGTAGCGAATCGCAATCCCCGGACAACACAGCAAAACGAGCCGAACATTCCTCAACGGCAAGACTGGTCGGCCAACGAATCCACCGAAAATCTCCACCATCGTAGATGCCTTTCAGTTCTCGGTGATTTTCGCATATTGTCGATACCAAACAAGCCTATCCTACACCCTTCGCCGCTTTTTGGGCCGACAGCCGTTATGAGGGATGGGCGTAACATCTTCAATCGACTTGACCATAAGGCCAGCCTGCTGCAAGGCAGTAATTGCACTCTCCCGACCACTGCCGGGACCGTTGATTTTAACGTCAATTTCCCTCATGCCAAATTTCATGGCCTTTTCGGCGGCTTGCTGAGCGGCCATCTGACCGGCGAACGGCGTGCTTTTTCGGCTGCCCTTAAAGTTGCAGGTTCCGCCCGTCGACCAACATAGAGTGTCGCCCTTCGTGTCCGTAATCGTAACAGTCGTGTTGTTGAAGGATGCCTTAATATGGGCGATTCCCGCTGCAACACTTCGTTTGATTTTGCGTTTTTTTGTTGTCGTTGTTTTTGCCATATTGTTTTATTTGAGCAGTAATTTTGCTTGCCTCGCGTGCCTGCAATGCAAACACAAGCCTAACGTAAATCTTTGACTCCTTTTTTCCCGGCAACGGTTTTTTTGGGGCCTTTTCGGGTTCGGGCATTGGTCCGAGTTCGCTGTCCCCGGACGGGCAGGCCTCGGCGATGCCGAATACCGCGATAGCAGTTGATTTCGCGGAGTCGGCTGATGCTTTGTGCGACTTGTCGACGGAGTTGCCCTTCGACGGTGTAATCGTTATCGAGCAGGGATGCGAGTCTGGCGACATCGCTTTCGCCCAAATCTCGGGCTCGGGTCGTGGCATCAATACCGGCTTTCCGGCAGAGTTCCCGTGCGGTCGCGGGCCCGACTCCGTAGAGGTACGTCAGTGAAATAACGATTTGTCGATTATTTGGGATATCCACACCTAAAAGACGCGGCATATTTTTCCTCCGAAGGTTTGTGTTACGATTATGTTGCGTGGAATCATCCTATCCTTGTCGTTGTTTGTGTCGGGGATTGACGCAAATGACGTAGACTCGCCCTTGTCTTCGGACGACTTTGCAATTTTCACAAATCCGCCGTACGCTTGCTCTGACTTTCATTGCTTTATTCTCCCCTTTTCTGTTGAATCAATGCGTTATCGGAACCATTCCACACACGGGACTCATTTTACAGCATCCCGAATTGCTTGCAAGCCCCCGTCTGGGTTTCGGCAGCCGGGAATGTACCCCCCGCGTCCCCCGCTCTTGTTTACGCTCCCGTTATCCGTATAATGCCTGTGTACGCGCCGAAAATGACGCTGAAAATGAAAAACACTATATGCCTGAAACGAAGCAAAAGGAAGAAGTCATAGAATTGCCAGGAGTCGTTACCGAAGAAGTTCGGGGAGCGTTTCGTGTCAAATTGGACGGCATGGATCACATCGTTCTGTGCCGACTGGCCGGTAAGATGCGAAAATTCCGTATCCGCGTCGTGCCCGGCGATAAAGTTACCGTCGAAGTCAGTCCCTACGATATGACCCGAGGAAGAATTATCTATCGGGAAAAATAGTCTCATTGTCTCCATGCGAATCCCATTAACCCTTGTTCTGATTTTCTGCCTAGCGGCGCAAACGCACTCTGTCGCAGCCGACGATCCCGTCCGCACGCAGATCCAACATTGGATTTCGCAACTCGGCGACGACAGTTTTCTCGTCAGGCAACGGGCTGAAGTTTTATTGCAACATGCCGGTATTCGAGCCTATTCCGAACTGCGCCGTGCAGAACAGCACTACGACCAAGAAATTGTCCGGCGGGCCGAACATCTTTTGAGTCAAATCGAACAGTCATTTCTCGCCCAAGAAAATAGGGAAACCGCCACGTGGATTCGCTGGTATATGGAAGAATCCAATCCGACCGTCAGAGCCAATGTCATCGAGGCTCTGGCCGACCCAACGCTGGATTTGACCAAAGGCGAAGGCCTGCACACGCTTTGCCGACTCCTGCGGTTTGAGAGCGATGCCAGCCTACGGCTTCATGCCGCGAAGACGCTGATTGCCTATCCGCCGGTTTCGACGTCGCTCCGCCAGCATTGGTTTCGGCACATTCGGGATACTTTCAGCGACATTGGGCTCGCCGGCGGGGATGATGCGTTGTTCCAAACGCTTGCCAAGTATGCCGAACTGTGGTGCGACTTGGAGGATGGAGAACGAATGCGCGATGTGGCAAACATGCCTGATCGGGTTCGGCAAGTTGCGGCGGATACGCTGAACCTGCTCACCCGGCTGGAAAATAACATACACACGAACAGTGGAATCGACATTTTGTTCCATTATGCCGTTGCGGAACTGTACGATGCGGCGGGGCTCGTTGCCGACCGGGATCAAACCGTCGCGGCGGCACTCGCTGTAGTGCCGCAGCCGTTTCAAGCACCCGAATTGGTCTTACCCGTCGGCGATGTTGACCGCAGTTTGTTTATGCACGAACATTATCATACGGCAATGTGCTTGCTGTTGCGGTTTCGTTTGCATTGGGCGATGGCACATTTTGAGAAGGTGATCGAATCCGGCAACGTTCTACTCCGCGTGCCTGCAAGCGAGTCGGCAGCGCATATTGCGTTGTATCTTGCGGATTATGTGCTTGCCGCCGAGTTTTACGACACGCAGATTGCAATTTTGAACAGTCCAGAGTATCGGGCGGGACATGATCCGACTCGGCAGATTGCGGAAGCGAGCAAGCAAAAGTTGTATTGTTTGGCCAAACAGCATTTTAACGATGAAAATTGGGCTGAGGCTCGAGCAATGACGATGCAGGCCTTGGCCGTTTCGGATGCACCGATTGAGATGCAGGACATAGACCTTGCGATATTGGCTTATCGTTTGGCTTGTCGGCCCGATGTGGATTTGGCATTTAAGAATGCGGCGGATGGCGTGCTTCCTCAAGTTTGGCGGAGCATTGCGAATTTTCATGTCAACTGGGGAGCGGGCGAAATGCGTTTGGAGCGTTTGCCGATCGTTGCGAATGCGGCGGCGTGGTTGTTGGCCAACACGGACGGCGACTATCGTTCGGCATTGGTATTATCGGAGTCGGCATTGCATTCTAATTTGGACGATGTCAATTTTTTGGACACGTTATCGCATGTTTATTTTCTTGGCGGCGACATAGAGGGAGCGGTTCGCACGCAGGAGCGAGTAGTTCGGATTGCGTCTGAGGTGGTTGTTTTTCGTCGTGCGCTCGAGCGTTTCCGGTCGGCATTGCGGAACGCGATGCCGGAGGCGTGAGCCCCCGGGTTGATCTATCAAAGAATATCATATGTCGAACCCGGGGGCTAACGCCCCCGGCTCTTGTGCATCCCAAATGCTCACAACCAGCCGTGTTCGACAAACCATTGCGTCGTTTGATTGATGCGATCCTCCAAGGGCTGCGGCAAAAAGCCGAACTGCATTTTGACCTTCTCAGGCGAACACGTCCAATGATGCAAGGCTTCACGCGTTTTTTCCCAATCCAATGGCTGCGCCTTGCCCAACCAGCGTTTTTTCGCCTCATAAAACGTCGATAAAGCCCAAAGGCCTATCGGCCCGCAATGCACCGCTCGAACCCTGTCCCTGCCCAACGATTGCCCAATCAACCGGCAGATTTCCGACCATTTTCTGCCTTCATCCGACGAGGCAAAATAGATTCCCGTCCCCGGCGGCTGGTTTGGAACGAGCCGTTCGCCCTTTTGAGCAATGGTCATCAGCAAATCGCACAAATCGTCCGCGTGAATCCAAGAATACAATTTGTCGACGTAACCGGGATTCGGATAAACCCCCCATTTTTTGATGACTTTGAAGAGTTCCACATTCATTTTATCCGCACCGCCGAAGACGATGCCAGGCCGAACGATCGTACAAGGCATCCGGTCGGCAAAGGGCCGTAGAGCCTCTTCGCCGGCCAATTTGCTTTTGCCGTAGAGGGAAATCGGCACTGGGGGTTCATGTTCCCGTTTGGGCTGTTCGGGCAGGGAACTTCCGGCGGCGGCCAGCGAAGAAATGTAGATGAAAACCGGCGGCGATGCAGACAGGGCGGCGGCTTTGGCAAGATTTTCCGTGCCGAAATGGTTGACGCGTTCAAATTCTTGATAGTTCATTGCCCTGACCAGTCCGGCAAGGTGAAAGATGGTATCGCATCCCTCCACGGCTTCGCGGAGGCTGACTCCCCCTTTCGATGCCGAATGATCGAGTTCTCCGGTGTAAACTTCGACGTCAAAGGATTTTAGCAGGGACAGGGACGAAGATGGCCGAACGAGGCATCGGACCGCAACATCATTTTGGCGAAGCCAGCGGGCAAGATGATAACCGATGAATCCGCTTCCGCCGGTGATTAACACTTTTTTCATGTTCACGCACTGCAAAAACAGGCTCTTCCGTTCGATTTTATTGATAATCGTTATTAACTGCGCATTTTACCAAAATTAACGCATTGCGCAAGAGCCGGGGGGCGTGCGTGTCAATCTCTAACGTGCAATCGGCGGTTCGCCTGCGATCGCCCTAAAATAATTCGGACTGCCCGTCTGACCCGTCAATTCATATAAAAATCGACTCGGCACCGTCGGACGAGGCTTGCCCCATTTCATCCGCTGCAAAGCCAATGCCAATGTCAATCGCCGCTCCGCCCGAGTTACGCCGACATAACACAATCGCCGTTCCTCATCCACCGCAGACTCGTCCTCCTCCTTCACACTCCGATGATGCGGCAACGTGCCCTCTTCCATCCCGACCATATAAACTTCGGGAAACTCCAAACCCTTCGCCGCATGCAGCGTCATCAAAACAACCGCATTCTGCGTTGTTTCATTCTTTCCATTGCTGCCAAAATCATTGCCTGCCAACGATGTCTGATCCAAAAATTCGCCCAACGTTGGACGCGAAGCCTCATCAATGTACTCCGCTGCCGCATTGACCACTTCGCCGACCAAATCCCAACGCTCGCCCCGTTCCGCCTCGTCGGCATATTGCCGATTGATTTCCCGTTCATATTGAATGGCCGCAATGAAGTCCTTGAGGTTTTGCACCGAGAACTCGCGGTGCAGGTTTTGGCGTTGCTGTTCGATGAGCAAGCGGAAGTCAGCCGTGTCGCCCTGCGGCGCGATTTCGACGCCTTGCAGGGCAAGACGGCTAACGTTGGTGTCTAACGCCTCCCAAATCGACGTCTTGCCCGCGATCGCACGCTCCGTCAGTTGCTTAACTGTCGTTTGTCCAATGCCCCTCGGCGGCGTGTTCAAGATCCGAAGCAGCGACACATCATCTTTGGGCCGGTGCAGCACCTTAAGATAGGCCAACAAATCGCGAACCTCCTTGCGGTCGAAAAACGATTGGCTGCCGACCAAAACATACGGGATACTCTGGCTCCGCAGTTCCATTTCAAACGCCCGCGGCTGCTCGTTCGTTCGGAACAAAATCGCAAAATTGCTGAAAGGCTGCCCCGTCGCGGCAATCCGTTCCTTGATTTTGGCAACGATAATTTTCGCTTCGTGATCGCCGTCGGGACACTGCAAAATCGTCGGCGGGTCGCCGGGAAGCGACGAAACCAACTTCTTGCCGTGCCGATGTTGATTGAACACAATGAGATGATTTGCCCAATCGACAATCGGCTTCGTCGACCGGTAATTGTCTTCAAGGCGAATGACTTTCGCATCTTGCCAATCTTTCTGAAAGTTCAAAATGTGCCGAACATCCGCCCCGCGCCAACCGTAAATCGCCTGGTCGTCATCGCCGACGGCACAGATATTCCGGTGCGGCAATGCAAGTCCGCGAACGATACGGTACTGGCTCATGTTCGTGTCCTGATACTCGTCAATCAGGAGGTGATCGAATCGGGCGGCCTCTTCTTTGAGCGTGTCGGGAAATTTGCGGAAAATTTCCTCGGTTAGGAGCAAAAGGTCATCGAAATCAACGGCTCCGACGGTTCGCAGTGCATTTTGGTAGCGTTGATAGGCCAGCGACGCGAGATAATCTTTTGCAGAACTGTTCACAGAGCCCGAAGCATAAGCGAGGGCCTCCGGCGAGAGGCCGGCATTTTTCCAATTTCCAATTCGTGCAAGCAGTTCAGCGGGTTTGAGGGCGGCATCGGAAACTTTGATTTCCCGAAGGACTTGCCGGGCGATGGATTCCTGATCGCTGCGGTCGTATATCGCAAATTGTTGGGGATAGCCGAGTTGGGTGATTTGTCGTCGCAGGATTTTGACGCAGAGGGAGTGAAATGTTGATGTTTCGGGCCGATTTTGTTTATTTTGGGAGCCGAGGAGTTTGGCAATGCGGAGTTGCATTTCTTTGGCGGCTTTATTGGTAAAAGTAACGGCGAGAATGCGATTGGGTTGGACACCATTTTGGATAAGTCGGGTGATTCGGTGAGTCACGACGCGCGTTTTTCCGGTGCCTGCTCCGGCGAGGACGAGGAGCGGGCCGGATGGGGTTGCGACGGCGGCGGCTTGAGCGGGATTCAGGGACATGGGGGGTCATTATACCCTACGCGGGCGTTTCGGTTATCAGGCCTGCTCGGAAACCGCCTTTACCTCATATATGCGAGCACCAAGAAAAGAAAAAAGTGCCGCAAATCGCTAAATTCACGGCACTTTACACAACCCGATCAACCTTTAGGAATGCCGAAGAGAGGACTCGAACCTCCACCCCGTTTGTACAAGACTAGGACCTGAACCTAGCGCGTCTGCCAGTTCCGCCACTTCGGCATTGCTCCGCTATTCTAACAATTCTTACGCATCTTGGCAAGAGGGAATCCGCCCGCATTTGGTCGGCAACATTGGAGGGGGTTCCATTGCTCCAATCCGCTCCGCCGCCCAGTGCAAATCCGCTTGGCTGTGCGTGGCCATCACCGTCAAACGCAAACGGGCCGCTCCCCGTTTGACCGTCGGATAACGAATCGCAGTGGCGAAGATCCCCTCATCCAACAAACGCTCCGCCAACCGAACCGCCATTTCCTCTCCGCCCACAATGATCGGTATGATTGCCGATTCCGTTCGGGCATCTATTCCCCGTTCCCGTAAACAACGACAAAAATACTGCACATTTTCCCGAAGCCTTTGCACCCTTTCAGGATGCCGTGTCAGGATTTCCAATGATTTGACGGCTGCCGCAATGATGACCGGCGACAGCGACGTGGAAAAAATAAAACTACGCGACCGATTTCGCAAAAAGGAAATCAGCAACTCGCTGCCGCATACAAAACCGCCTTCGCTGCCCAAGGCCTTACTCAGGGAACCCATCAAAATATCCGCCTGCCGCGTCGTGCCAAAATGTTCGGCAATTCCCGTCCCACGCTGGCCAAGCACGCCCGTCGAATGGGCTTCATCAACCATCGAAAACAAATCATAGCGTTCGGCAATTTCCAAAAACCGAGGGTAATGCAAAATGTCGCCGTCCATACTGAAAACCGCATCGCTGACGATCATCCCCTTCACGCCGGGCCGACTGCGTATCTTCGCCTCCAAATCATCCATATCGTTATGCCGATAAATCACGGTTTCGGCCTTGGACAACCGGCAACCGTCAATCAGGCTCGCATGGTTCAATTCATCGCTGAAAATAACATCGCCGGCCTTGCAAATTGCCGGAATAATGCCGATGTTGGCGGCAAAACCGCTGTTGAACACCAGGGCGGCCTCCGTTTGCTTGAACTCGGCCAGCCGGGCTTCCAAAAGCGTATGCAGGCCGGTTGTTCCGGTCGTCAATCGCGAGCCGCCGGAGCCGATGCCGTATTTTTCCAACTGCTCCGCGGCAAAGGCTTTAACCTCGGGATCGTTCGCCAATCCGAGGTAATTGTTCGATGCCAAGATGAGAACATTGTCCGCCGGCACCGTTTTGCATTCGCGGTAGAGTTGTTCGGCAACGATCGTTTCGAGTTGTTCGGCAATCGCAGCATTGCGTTTACAGGGCCCGCGGCGTGCGTCATCGGGGCTGTGCGGAACATTCCGAACCAGCACTTTTTGGTTTTCGAGGTAGGCGATGCACTCGGCAACGTCGCTTTTGTCGCCGCGGTACAGGAAAATCCGCTTGCCGTAGGGCGTGCCAAATTTTTTCAGATGCGTGATGCGAACGTATCCGATGTGCTTGGAAGCGACATAGCCCGTTACATAATCAGGATCGTCCGAAATGCAGATTTCGCCGATGATATTGGGAGCGGATGCCGTCTTCGTTGCCAAGACCAGTGCTTCGCGGAAGTGATTCTTGACTGCCGTATGCGTATCGACGGAGTTCGCATCCATATACGTTACGCGGATTCCCCGTTTTTGGTTGGGTTCCAGCCGTTCGAGCGTATCGGCATGGAGCAGGACGGCACCTCGCATATTTTGCTCGGATTGCAGCAGTTCCAGAATGCCGGACACGTTGGTCGGGGACATTGTTTCGAGGATTTTCTGCAGTTCGTTGATTCCTGCATTGGCATTGGGGACGTCGATTGTTCGGACGGGCAGGGCTTCCAAAAAGATGACGTCATTTCGGTTAATTTTTTCGATTTTAAGCGAGACGAGGTCGGGCGGCTCATCATTTCGGAGTAGGGCGCGGCGGAGCAGGGATTGTGCGCTGGGCAGGACATTTTCTGTGGAGGTCAGGCGTTCCGCACCGGCAACGTGCTGTTCATTTCCGTCGTCCTGTTGGGCGCAGCGAAGTTTCAGACTGTAAAGATGCATGGAGAGCAAGGGATTATAGCAAAAAATGCAAAGAACGGGGGGCTCACGCCTTCTCGCTCTTGCGGCGACTTTCAGTGCCCCTCTCTTGAAAAAGTGCCCATATTACGATACCATCAAGGCTGTATCCGCAATTTGCGTAATGATGACTGATGGCCCCAAAAATCCTTATCGCCGATGATAACGAACCGAATATCGAACTGCTCGATGCTTATTTGGCCGGACTCGATTGCGAAATCGAAACCGCTTGCGATGGAGCAGATACATTGGATAAAGTGAATACTTTCGGTCCAGATTTAATTTTGCTCGACATTATGATGCCGAAATTGAGTGGATTCGAGGTCTGCGAGAAATTGAAAGCCGATCCGAGTACGAAAAACATCATGATTCTGATGGTTACCGCATTGAACGAACTCGGCGACATCGAGCGTGCGGTCAACGCTGGCTGCGATGATTATTTAAGCAAGCCGGTCAACAAATTTGAATTGCTCAAACGCGTCGAAAATATGCTCAAATTGCGTTCTGTAACCAACGAACTCGAACGGCTCAAACGCTACATAGATGCAATGGATCGATGAAATGAGGTCGGCACGAGGAAAAATTGGCCGGAGCCGGGGGCTAGAGCGTGTTTCAATTTGGCCTGGACGTTCTTCCGTCATCCCGGCGCAGGCCGGGATCCAGACATTGCGTGTGATGCCGATTCCACTGGGTTCCGGCTTGCGCCGGAATGACATTTTTTTGTCCGAAACAAAATGGAGCACGCTCTAGCGTGCCGGTTTACGCCCTTTTGACCGAACCCCGCCGGGCGGCGGCTTACGCCCGGCATCCCTCCGTACGCTCTTCTTCCGCATCGGCCCCTTCGCCGAACGCTTCGCCGGCCCTTTGGAAAATCCACGTTCTGGACGCTCTGGACGCTCTTGCCGAAGTTTCTCCAAACGCTCCGCTCGCCGCTTCTCTTGACGCTCTAATTCCGCCTGACGCATCTGCTCCGCATACATCGTCCGGCGAGCATCCTTCTGCTTTTTGTCCGCCTCATTCTGTATCTGCAACCGCTTGACCCGAGAACTCCGACGCATCGACAACGATTTCGGCGGATATGCCGTGATCAAACAATCCGGCCCCGTACCGATCAAATCCTCCCGACCCAACTCCCGCAGTGCCGTCTTCACATCATGATAACTGTTCGGATCGTCATACATCAACAACGCCTTCTGCAGCCGACGCTCCCGCAAACGGAACGGCACATACACCGGCTGTCCCGTAATCGGATTGAGTCCCGTGTAATACATACACGTTGCCAACTCAAACGGCCCTGGGACAAACTCCTGCACCTGCTCCGAACGGATTCCATTGCGTTTCAAATATACCGCGGCCTCAACAGTCATCGCCAACGTCGTACCGGGAAATCCCGCCATCAAGTACGGCACGACATACTGCTCCTTACGGCTCATCGTTTGAAAAATCGCACAAAATTGGTCATGATTCTCAATCGGCGGCTTGTTCATCAATTCCAACACCGTCGGGTCGGTATGTTCCGGTGCCGTCTTCATGTACCCGCCGATGTGGTGTTCGGTCAGTTCCTGAATGTACCGTTCATCGCACAACGCCAAGTCGGTGCGAATGCCGGATGCGATGAAAACTTTGTTGATGCCTTCGAGTTTCCGTACCGTCTGCATCAATTTGATGAGTGCCGAATGGTCGGTCAGCAGATGCGGACAGAGCGTCGGAGCCAAACATGACAAGCGTCGGCAGCGTTTTTTGAGCGATTCGTTTTTGCAGCCGAGCGCGTACATATTCGCAGTCGGCCCGCCGAGGTCGGAGATGTTAGCCGCATCGCCCGCGACGCGTTTTTGGTGCGTTTCGCGGGCTTCCGCAACAACCGACTCCACGCTCCGGCTCTGAATGAACTTTCCCTGATGAGCCGTCAGCGCACAAAATGTACACCCGCCGAAACAGCCGCGATGGATGCAAATCGAGTTTTTGACCGTTTCAAATGCCGGTATTTTTTTGTCGCCGTAATGCGGATGCGGCAACCGCGTGAAGGGCAACGCATAAATCCTGTCCAATTCCGGCGTTTCCATCGGCAACGACGGCGGATTGACGACGACGGCTTCCAAATCGTTTTCCTGCACAAGAGTTATGCCAAGATACGGATTCAGATTCTCGTAGATCAGCCGCGTCATTTTGGCAAACTGCGATTTATCTGCTTCGACTTCCTCGAGGCTCGGCAGATGGATCGTCGTTTCGGTTTCTTCGGGCAGGTCTTCGTTTTTCTTGAGGCGGTAAGCGGTGCCGCGAACATTGCGGATGGTGCCGATGGGTTCGCCAGCCTGCAATCGCCGCAGGATTTCGAGTAATGGGGCTTCGCCCATCCCGTAAACGAGCAGGTCGGCCTTGGAATCGAGCACCATCGAGCGTTTGACTTTATCGCTCCAAAAATCGTAATGGGCGAGTCGCCGCAGACTGGCTTCGACGCCGCCGGCAATGACGATGCAGTTCGCCATGTTCATGAGCGTTGCGGCTTCTCGGGCGCGTTGGCAATAGGCGAGTGTTGCTCTGTCGGGCCGCAGGCCGATTTGCCCATCGGGACTGTACGCATCGCTATTTCGGACTTTTCGGTTTGCCGTATAGTGATTGATCATGGAGTCCATATTGCCGGCGGAGACGCAGAAGGCCAGATTGGGCGGGCCGAAGGTGGTCCAGGGTTCGGCGGAGCGCCAATCGGGCTGTGCGAGGATGGCGACGCGTAGTCCATCGGCTTCGAGGACGCGGGCGAGCAGAGCGGCGGCGAAACTGGGATGATCGACGTAGGCATCGCCGGTCACGAAGACGACGTCGACGGAGTCCCAGCCGCGGTCGAGCATTTCGCGGCGGGTGAGGGGTAATGGTTGGGAATTCATAGAAAACATATTGTACACATATTGGGAAGATATTTTGCCCATCCGGCTTCATTGGCTGTCCGCTGCCTTGTCGTAAATCACCGGGAGATTTTCGTCTTCGGACGGCCACGACCATTCCTCGGAACGCGAACTTGTGCCATTTTCATCACGGAGAACCACTATCTTCGTGTCTTTACCCCGCTTGGTCTTGCCGAGCATCACATCCTTTTTTTGCAGAAGCAAACTCGCCAAGAGCGACAACACGCTCTAATACTCTTCCTCATCAATTTCCGGTTCAATGGCGATCCAGCGGACGAGCCGACAAGCGACGCCACGCCGGTGATCCTCCTCATTTTGACGCACCGTAACGGCAACTTCAACTAAATAATCATCAAGAAGTCCATCGAAATAGTGATCGCTCACATTCGTAATTTCCACGGAATAATGCCAAAGCACTATACTCGTATTGCCTTGCGATCTTGCATGGGTATCCAAAACCATATCGGCTTGATTTGTATATGCGGAACCGACAGGAACATCGAAGGCAGGCTCCAAGTCGATGATGCCGAGGCGAATTTTTGCCAAAATGCTTTCCGCCAAGAGTTCCGCTTGGACAATGTCTTTTGCCATTCTGGCATTGTGAAAGGATGTTCTGGCCATTTCGCTGATCATCGCGACCGTCATGCCCATCAGGGCAAGCGAAAAAATGACTTCCAATAAGGTCATCGCATTCCTTTTCATAGTTGGTAGTCTAGCGCATATCGGCAAAATGTCAATATGTGTGTCAATATGTGCGGCTGCAAGAGCAGAAGAGTGGGGGCGAGAGCCGTCCGGGAGAATCCATACCGCATCGCCGGGGGGCTTCCCGCGGGGGGCTTTTTAGTTTAGAATCCGTCCAATCGAATTCCAACCCAGGAGATTTTCATGGCAGAAAAGAAACCATTAACCAAAACCCAAATCATTGCCGAACTGGCTGAAACTACGGAGTTGACAAAAAAGGATGTCAATGCTGTCGTTGAGGCACTGTCCGAACTCATCAAAGCGAGTCTCGGCAAAAAAGGATCAGGTTCGTTCACCTTGCCTGGCATCCTCAAGGTCTACAAACAACGCGTCAAAGCCAAACCTGAGCAGAAAAATGTCAAAAATGCGCTGACCGGCGAAACATACGACAGGCCTGCAAAGCCGGCACATGACCGCGTGAAAATCAAGGCCCTCAAGAGCCTCAAGGAATCCGTGTGAGGAGGTCCGTATTTCGTCCTGTAGGGACGGGGCATGACGCCCCTGGACTGCGGTCTTGGGGCTGATGCGTCTGTTTTCCAATCACTCTATTTTTCAGGCGGAATTGAAGGGTGTTGAGCCGAAATTGGTATTGGATTTGTGTGAGAAAAAGGAAGAATGGAGGTTTGTGGTATGACCTGCAGAGGCTTAACTGCTGATGATAAGACGAAACAAGTCGCCTTCAGAAAATGAATCTAACCGTCTGATTTCCTCCTGCTGCAAGGGTGAGCGTTTCCCTCATTCCTTTTACAATGAGTTCTTATTGCTTCTTGAGGATTGGCAATCCGAGTGCTTTTGCACATTCGGTCGCCGCAAAATGTTCCTTGTCGTTGATAATGGCAGCGGTGATTTGCCCAAATTCGGGCTGCCAAAAACTTGAACATTCATAGTTTTTCTCCTGTGGGGCTGGGATGTGATTGTCTATTGCGTTTGGACTTCCGCCGCACGGCGTTCGGCTAGTGCTTTCCGGCGAACTGCCGCTTGCTCACTCGCTTGGTGAAGACGCTCACGCTGTTCTTCCCAAGTCATGCCTTTGGTTTCCTCATAGATTTTCCTCTGCGTTTCCCATTTCCATTTCAGAGAGTCAAATCCAGGAATTACCGGATATTTACTCCAATCAATTTTAGTCATGGATAACCTCCTCTGGGGTTCGGATTTCAATTATGGGATAGCCAAGCCTCATGTTGACGCTATTGTATCCCCGAATGCGGTTTATGTTGACAATGTGCTTGAAATTCCAACTAACCAGCACATCGGCACGATGGATTGTTGCAATCGCAATATGCTTGCAATCATCAAGACTGGATGCACCAACGACACCCTCGGCAATGTACCGCTCCGCCAATGTGTCTGACTCGTCGGTCGAAACAACACGCTCGATCTGGGATGCCGGCAATGCCGCAAAAAAATCACGGATATATTGCGGCGCATCGCTCAATTCATCGTCAAGGTCGAGTAGGCAAGGGGCAGCGTGATTGACGGTTTCGGCATAACTCTGTGTCCAGATTTCTCTTTCCGTGTCTCAATAGCCGCATACCATTTTCAGGTTGCCTCCTCGCCCCTCCTCCCACCGGACATGTGGATTTCCCCATCC
>WRKP01000017.1 GCA_009778035.1 Planctomycetaceae bacterium | reverse complement strand
CGATACCTGGCATCAGCGGTATGGGAGCGATTACATTACTTTCGCGGATCGGCGACATCAAGCGTTTCAAAAATCCTGACAGCCTTGCAAACTACTTCGGGTTGACACCGGGCTGCCACAATTCTGGCGGCAAACATCGTATCGGAGGGATTACGAAGCGTGGCAATGCGATTGCAAGACAGACTTTGAACTTTGCCGTGAACCACTTTGTGCGGAAAGCCCCAGCAATGAAAGAGTGGCACAAGAAGATAAAAAAAAAGCGTGGTGCGAAGACGGCGAGGGTCGCGGTGATGCGGCGATTGGCAAGCATTATTTGGCACATGCTCCGCTGGGGGAAACCGTATCAGTTTCGTTACGATCCGCCAATAGTAACACCGAAGAAGGATGACCTTCAGTCATCGAAGGAGGTTTTTGGAGGCATGGGCAACAGGAATCATTTTCGGAAAAAAGAAGGAATGCCTGTGAAATGCAGATGCAAAGCAAAGGCGTGATTCCCGTTGGTTCGATTATTCCTTGACGAGTTGCTCCTCAGCAGAGCTCGTCTCCGCTTCATCGAATAACAATAGTATAACACAACTACAACAGGAGAGCAGAAGAATACAACAAGTTGAATCGTTTGTTTGTCGAGTCGTCTTCGGACGATTCCTTGAAAATCGTGAGAACCGTTCCTTTCATTGGCCTTGGAGAACGTAAATTCTGTCGAGCGTCTAGCAGATTGGGTTCCGCGATATTTTCAAGACGTCGGTAAAGATCATCAGTGTCGGCACCATGTGTCGAGCGTCTTGTGGGAAACAGCGAGCCGTGGTCACGAAGAGAAGTGTGGGGGCGCAAGCGGCAATGGTGCCGTGAGACCATATTGGTCAGGGCAGCCTCGGTAGTTTTTGATCACGAGCGATTGAACGAAACAGAGAATACGAGTTTTTGTGAAAGTGAAAATGAATTGCGTATTTTAGCGGTTATAGCAGATGAACTTCGATTCCACTCGGAGACTGTGTGTTGTACGCTCAAAAGGACTAAAACTTTAACAATTTTACGAAGAATTTCCTATTGACAGGGGATTACTTTCAGAGAAGGAAAGGAATACACGCCCTTGCAGGCAACCTATAACATCGGTGCCCTGCACAGTGATCCTGAGTTCGATGAGTGGGGGCAGCCGCTCTATTTGATGCGGTGTGAGCTCCAAACAGCGGACAACCGATGCACGACCCAACGCGGGAAGGATACCAGTTATCCCTTCAAGTGGCAGTATGCGGATGGGACAGAGTTTAGCAGCGGGACCAAGGATTATGAACATTATGTTGATGAGACGATGATTGCGGGACGTGCAACCTATACTGCTTTTCTCTATGCGGTCAATCCAGTTGCACGGGAACAGTATGACAGCCTCCAAGACGATGACGCCGGGGAAGAAGTACGCTATGCAGACTATCTGGAAATGAAACCTTATTATTTGGGAAGTAGTGTGGAAGGCTCAGAAGAGGAAGGCGAGAACACATCGGCACGCTTCGGTATTTCTCCGCAGTGGTGGAAGAGAACGACCGACTGGGAAAAAGCACAACTCAATTATGACTTTGCCTACTGTCCTCATTTGGACTGGGCCGAAACATTGATCCCCGGGGACAAGGTTCAGTGTGCTGAGTGGCTCGTCACGCTTAATCTTCCGACAGTCGATGGATACGGCAACTTTATGTATGAATATGTGAGGGATGAGAGCGGGAATATCCTTTATGGTGCGTATGGAAGACCCGTTGTCCCCGAACAGGAATTTGTGTTCAAGACTTTCAGGTATTATGAAATGATTCCCCCCGAGAGTTACGAGGCCGCCATTGACGGGCAGCCTGCGGTTGAACTCTATATCGGCTCGGAAACAGTTGGATTATCGGACGGCAACGCCGCAGACGTTGATGTTGAGACGACCCTACTGGGAAAAACAGCACATACACCAGACCGGAGGATATTGTCTTTCCGGATAATGAGTTGGTCTATGCCGCCTTGCGGAACAACCGATCCTCGGTATACGTAGTGAACCCGATGGCAGTCGTCAGTGATTTACAGACAGACCGGCATGGACATCTTACCAAACGTCTTCGGGCGTTGTTTTATCGAACCGATCCCAAAAACCGCAAGTACCCGATGCTGTTTGAAGTCGATGCACTGTGTTATGGCTCTTGCATTGAAGTCGGCAACATCAAGCACTATTGCGGCCCGGAACGTGATTAGTGCGCTCCGCATTATTTGAGAGAAGAGTATCGCACCGTACGGACAGACCGCACAAAGGGAAAAAGGAAAAACGCTGCACTGGCCTCGACACGCTGTTTTAAGCATCGTTTACAAGTCCCCGTTTTGGTGAGGAAAAAGAATGGAGAGTAAATGTTATTTATACATCGACGATTATCCGAAAAACGCCAGCGATGTTCCCTTCGATATTGAAATCGACTGGGGGGATTCATCCGCGATCGAGAAGTATGCGAGCCTCGTCGTCGATCAAGTGCCACAGTTGTCTCATCTCTATCACTAAGTGGAAAGCCTTACGGAACCCTACTTGATTACCGTCACCATCACCAACACCTGCGGCACTGCTGAGCGGACAGTAGCCTATGCTCCGCATTTTCCGTCCCTTTGCGAAGGAGAGTGCTCCAACAGTTATGACAGTGCGAACCCCACAAACGTGATAACCCGTTTCTCCGGGATCGACTGGGATATTGTTGTGACCGGCTGCTTGACGAAAATCACACGGGTCTATCGCGGCATTGAGACAGAGCTCATCACAGATGTCAGCATCTACCTTCCCCTCCTGGCCGCTCCTCTGGTCTGTGTGCCGCCTTCGGAGAATACTTTTGACCTTGCCAATGAGCCAGTCCCCTTAGAAAAGATCGAGGAAAATCTCGATGCCCATTTGAATACCACGGCGACTGCTTCGACGGTAAAGAATGGTAAAGTCGACTTTTTCTACACATTGAGTCCAAGTCATGTGGATCGAATTGTCCTCACCGGCGATACGCTCTTTCAAGAGCGGGTCGGAGAAATCAAGGCGGGGAAAATGATGGAAGAAATTCTTCCGTGGATTTCCGCAGGAGGCAATTTTTGGAATGCGACGATCCCGGTGAATAGGGTAGCAGACACGATACGGCGAAGTCTGGGGAGCGGCGGCCTGGCACTCTATCGCTCTTTCGAAATTTATGCGAATTCAACGACGTTCCTGACAGAGCAGCAGTCCGTCACGGTGGAGGTCAAAACGTTTCTGGAGCGGGTACTGCTGGAACAATACGAAAAGATTACCGCAGGGATGTCCGGTGAACTCCGCTACACAAGCACACAATCGAAAAGGGTCTGCCGCATTGATCTGGTGTATGATGCGAATGCCCGCGCCCGGTGTGGTGAATCCAAACAGTTTGATTTCCTGATAATGTATGTCTGCAACGCAACAAAAATATCGAAACGTATACGGAAGGTATGGAGCCTCTCCCCACCGAGTTCCATGTTGTGGGCACCTCCCCGCCGATGATTCTTTGGGGGTTCAACTTTTCCGAAAGAAGACTTACCTCGGGCGAAACAGTCACCCTTGTCCTGGACATGTTTCAGCGATGGGTCTATTCCGAGAGGGCAACCTCCCCAGGGCCAGTGATGGTTGCGTCGCAATTAGGACGGATTGAAGAGCCGGTCCTTTCATCCCCTTACCGGAAGTCGATTCCCGAAATTTATGAACGCCGATGAAAACGGAAGAGTGCTCTTCCGGCAGGAGGCTCTGTCGAATCTCTTCTACTTGCATCATTTGATATGCTGATCGGTACGGTTAGACGGCAAAAAATACGCTCCCATTCAGGCGACTTATCGCGGCGGGGAGTTTTTTATCAATGAGTTCGGCTTTTTGGGTCGCCATGTGTGTGGTGAATTGTGTTATGCCCCGAAAGGCCGTGCTATCTATCTGCTCGCTCGCCGAGTGAAACGGGATAACAAATCCTTTGCTCTCCATAATGATTTTTTTGTCGTCCATCGCTGGAACAATTCCCTGTTGATTACCGGATCGCTGTTCCCTTTCCTCTTCGCACGCCATCATCAACGTCGTGATGATTTCCGATTGCTGCGAGTTCGGCCATAAACTGCTCTTGCCCGTTTCGGCAATTTTCCTTAACGTTACACACGGAATCCGTTATCTCGGAACGCCCAAGTATTATGCGGTATTGTTACTATAGTCTACTCGTTATCCTCGTTTGCGTCCAAAATACACAGGCCAACCCCTACTCCGCCCTCATTGCCTCGGACGGCGTTGCCGTTCGCAGCGGACCAGGACTCGAATTCTATCCCGTGTTGCAACTCCACGCCGGAGACCAAGTCGAAGTCCATTACGAACAAGGCGAATGGTGCGCAATCCGACCACCCATCGGGAGTTTTTCCTGGGTCAGTGCCAACCATATCGAATACAATGCCGGAAACGTCGGCACCGTCCTCGTCGACGGACTTGCCGCCCGAATCGGCAGCGAACACTCCGATGACTGTGAAACCGTTCAAGTTACGCTCAAAAAAGGCGAAGCCGTCCTCATCCTCGAACGCCGCGAAACGCCCGAAAATCCTAACAGTCCCATCTGGCTCAAAATCGCGCCGCCCAGAGGCGAATTCCGATGGATTCACCGTTCCGCATTGAACACGCCGGCAGGCTCCATCCAGCAAGTTCAGCATCGGGTACAACGCCGTCAGCCGACGGGGCAAACGATTCCCTTCCCGGCGGTATCGCAATCAAACGGGGAACCCGTGTCCTCTGCTCTTGCGACCATAGAATCCGCTCCCCGCGTTGCCGCCCTGCAAAGAAATGTGCCCCATCTGTCCGGCAATGTACCCGCCGATCCCTTCCAAAGGGCGTTCAATGAATTGCAGCGTGAGGCTTACATCGTGATGACTCGGCCAACGAACGATGAGGTCTTTGCGGTCTTGATTGAAAGGGCGGAGGAACTGCATCACATTTCGCCGACGGATGTGGATTTAGAAAAGACGTATCATTTACTGGAATCGTTGCATCGGACTCGTTTGGTGCGTCGGGAATTAGCCCTGCGTCGGCCTGCAAATCTTGCCGTGAATCACACGGCGAGCCAAAATGTTGCTCCGTTGCTTCCGAGGGCAAATGCTCTGCCGAATGCGGGTGCGCCGATGCCGCAGGGGCAACCCGTCCAAAGTCAGTCGGTCATCCCGGCCTATACACCGACGGCGGCGCAGGGGCCTGCGTTGCCGACGCGTTCTGGCGTGAATGTCGGCGGATTCGACATTGTTGGTCGGTTGGGCGAGTTTGACCCGTTGCCTGATGGCCATCCGCCGTTTGCGGTCGTCGATGAAAGGGATCAGATTATTTGTTTAATTTCGCCATCTCCTGATTTGGATTTATCGCAATTCGTCGGCCAGTTCGTAGGAATCAACGGAATTTTAGGTTTTTATGAAAGGCATCAGGGCGGTCCGCTTTCTCGGCACATTACGGCACGGAGCGTGCAGGCTTTGCGTTAGGGCATTGTTCCGAGACCATTTTGGGAAGTACGAGCAATGGCTCGGGCGCTATACGAAATACGCCCTGCGCACGGCAACTTGCGTTTTTTTCTTTTTCTGATACAATCAGCACTCCGCCAGACGCATAATACTCTTCCTGCCTCATGTTCCACCGAGTTGCCTATCACGCCTTTGTGTGCCTTTTTTGCCTGTCGCTGCCCCTGTTGAACGGCTGCGGCCGACAAGCCGGTGCCGGTGCTGGCTCGCTACGACCTCCCGCCACCGAAGTTGTCGTCGATGCCGTTGCAATCGACGATGTGCAAATTTATGTCTACGCCGATGGCCTTACCGTTCCCGCCAATTCCGTCGATATTCGCGCCCGTGTTTCCGGTTTTCTCGAAGAACTCTTCTTCGAGCCCGGTGCGATCGTTCGCGAAGGCGATCGGCTCGCTCTCATCGAACAGACGTCCTATCAAATCGCCCTCTCCGCCGCTCAAGCCGAACTCGCGAGCAGCCGAGCCCAGGCTGATTTGGCCTCGGCCAACCTCGAACGGGGGAAACTCCTGTATGACCGGGGGGCAATCCCCGCCGAAGACCTGCAAACCTATCAAGCAAACCACGATATGGCGATTGCCAGGATAGAGTCGGCCAATGCCAATATCCGAAATGCAGAATTAAACCTGCAATATACCGATATTCGCTCGCCCATCACGGGGAAAACGACAAAAAATCTCGTTGACATCGGGAATTACGTCAATCCGTCGGGTGTTAATGCCGTCTTGCTGTCCATCACGCAACTCGATCCGATGTTCGTTGAATTCAAATTGAATGACCGGCAGTTCCTCGACCTGAAAGAACGAATCGGATTTAGGGACGCATTCCAAGAAGCGACGCATACTACTGAACCGCCCGGCAACGGCGGCACTGGCCTGCCCCTTGCGTTGACCGGCCTGCCCGTCGATGTCTCATTGCAGACGGGAGCCAATGTGTTCAGTTTTGATTTCAATATACCGGGCAAAATTGTTGCCTTGATTGATGACCGAATCAATTTTTCGACGGCTCAAATTACGATTCGTGCGGAAATTCAGAATCCGCTCTTGACCACGGAACAAGCGGAAGATTACATGATTTATCCCGGTCAAGTTTGTCGTGTTCGGTTGCCCTACGAAGAGGTAAACGATGCCATTTTGGTTCGTGAAGAGGCGATTTTGACCGACTTGGATACAAAATATGTTCTGATTGTCGATCGGGGAATGTATCAAGATGTTGACCGACGGGGCCAACCGCTTTTGGACGCCTCGGGGAATCCCGTTCCGCCTCGTGAGACGGATATTGTGCATCGTCGGAACATCACAATCGGCCGATTGCTTGACAACCAAATGAGAATTGTGCTTACCGGTTTAGCACCGGGCGAGTCGTACATTGTGCATGGCCTTCAGCGTGTGCGAAGCGGAACGGAAGTTGCGCCGCTGGCGCTTCATGATTACAACATCCGCCGTGCCGCCGAGTCGGAAGCAGACCGGTAGGGTTTGCATGACCGAGGTAAACCGCCGGTTCCTCTGGATTCCGGCTTGCGCCGGAGCGACGGTTTCCGAACAAGTCTAACATACTCCGCTCTTGATGATTGACCGAACAGAATAACGAGAAAAAATGTATACGACCCGAACGAAACCGAAACGGCTCTCCAAACTTGCCGTTGCTGCTTTAATTACAGCCATATCGTTGTGTTCGCTCGTCGTGTATATGTCCGTCTTGAAAGAAAACCGACTGGGTGATTTGCGCAAAGAACAACTCATCTTGGAAAAAACGATCAAAATCAGCGACACCATGACACAAGCCCTCCACAAAGCGGAAATTTTAGCCGTTTTGATTAGGCAAGCCGACGGCGATTTGACGGATTTTGATAAATGGGCAGATTTTTTGCTCGATTCCCCTTTTTGCTGGGCAATTCTCGCCGCACCGGATGGGGTCGTGCATCGTATATTCCCCGAGGAGGGGAATGAACCCCTACTGGGCGTTGATCTGTTTGATGAAAATGTAGCCGCCCGCGAAGAGGCCGTGATTGCGAGGGATTCCCGGCAACTTGTGATGGGCGGCCCCTTTAATGCCGTGCAGGGCGGAGGCAAAGCGATCGTCGGCAGAATGCCCGTTTTTATGGATACGGATGGTGATAGTGTCGAATCCGGTGATGCAACCGAAACGTTTTGGGGAATCGTTTCCGTGTCGCTCCGGTTTCCTGATATTTTAGACAGCATCACATTGGAAAACCTTACTCTGCAAGGCTATGGTTACGAACTCTGGAGAATCAATCCCCATACGAACGAAAGGCAAACCATCGCCAGCAACGGCAAAGCGCATTATACACATTCTTTGGAAGGGACGATTCACATTCTCAATGCCGAATGGTATCTTAAAATATCGAATATCCGGCGTTGGTATGATTTCCCCATCAATGTAATTTTTGTCATTTCGTTGGTGGCCTGTTCTTCCGTGTTTTGCGTTTTGCAGAATAACTATCATTTGAAGCAGATGCGCGATGAGTTGGAGCATATGGCGAAAAATGATTCGCTGACGGGCATACACAATCGGCGTTTTTTCATGGAAATTTCGGAGCAAAGTTTGAGCAAGGCGGTGCGTAACGAGGAAGAGTGTTATATCATCATCTTTGACATCGACCGGTTCAAAAGCGTTAATGATACACACGGCCATTACGCCGGCGACCAGGTATTGGTCGAAGTCGCCTCGCGAATTAAGCGGCATATTCGGCCTTATGATCATTTTGCCCGATACGGCGGGGAAGAATTTATCGTTTTTGTCTCCGATGTTGGTTTGGATGATATTGGAATCGTTGCCGAGCGTTTGCGGTTGTGTTTGTGCGAATCGAAATTTGTGTTCGGCAAATTGCGATTATCCGTGTCGGCAAGTTTCGGTGTTGCCCGGATTGAAGGAACCAGCATCGAGTCCGCGATTAAGAAAGCGGACATAGCATTGTACCAAGCCAAAGAAGCAGGCCGAAACCGGATTGTGTTGTATGCGGAGTAGGGCTCGCTGCCGCAAATGATGCGTATCCAATTCGTCCTATAAGGACGACACATATTGGCCTGGGCTATGATGCTCCGCCCTTTTGCCGTAACGAAACCTTATGAAAATCATCCGCCTCACACCATCGGGCCGTGGAGCCGTCGCTTCGTTCCTGCTTTGCGGGGAACATGCGGTCGATGCGTTCACCCCGCATTGGCACGGAGCAAAACCCGACCGGTCGCCCCGATGGGGACGCCTGCAACTGAACGAAATCGGCGATTGCGAAGAGGCCGTCGTGTATTGTACCGATGAAGGCGTCGAAATCCATACACACGGCGGCGAACAGGTTGCATCGGCCATCGAATCCCTGTTTGCACGGCACGGTGCTGAATTCGCAAATTGGCAGGAACATTTTGCAAATATGAAATCGCACCAGGATTTGGCCTTACAATGTCTTCCTTTTGCTCCGACGCAGCGTACGGCACAGATTCTCTTGGATCAGTACAACGGTGCATACGAGCAGGAAATGTCGGCCATCGAATGCTTGACCGATGCCGAAGAGAAAAACCGACGGCTCGCTCGGCTCGACGAACTTGCCCCGCTTTGGAAGCATCTCGTCGAACCATTCCGCGTTGTCCTGGCCGGTGCGGCCAATGCCGGTAAGAGCAGTTTGCTCAACGCAATTTTGGGATTTCAGCGGAGTATTGTGTATCATCAACCCGGCACGACTCGGGATGTCTTGAGCGGCCAAACGGCCCTTGCCGGTTTTCCCGTGACGTTTTTCGATACGGCTGGCTTCCGTGAGACGGGCAATGATTTGGAACGGCGGGGGATTGACCGTTCGCGTCAATCGCTGGCCGATGCGGATTTGGTCGTTTGGGTGATTGATCTCACGGCGGAAGCATTGCCGTGTCCGGTGCAGGAAAATGTGTTGGTTTGCTATAATAAAATTGATTTGCTTGATATACGGGAGCATCCTTCGGCAATCGGAGTGAGTGCATTGACGGGCGAAGGGATTGAAGTTTTATTGGAGAAGGTATTTCGGCGTCTTGTTCCGCATCCGCCTGGGCCCGGCGCGGCCGTCCCGAGTTCCCGGCCTATGCGGTAAACGTTGTGCTAAAATGAAGCACCGGGTTCGCCGCCCGCAAAAGGAGAAACGACTATGTCTCGCATCGGCTTCGCGTTTTTGCTGATTCTGACAATCTCGCCATCGGTAATCGCACAGAACGAACAGGATGAACACCTCTGGAATCCGATCTTTCTGTCCTCGCTGGACTTCCTGAAATTTCCGGTGCCGACTGCTGATGCAACGGCAACAACCGAAGATGATATGAAACCCTATACCGAAACGATTCCCGGCACGGAAATTTCCTTCAAGATGCTGCCCATCAAAGGCGGAACGTTTCAGATGGGCAGCCCAGAAGATGAACCAGGACGCAGAGATGATGAAGGACCGCGACACGAAGTCGAAATCAAACCTTTTTGGATGGAAGAACACGAAACAACTTGGATTGCATTTGAACAGTTTGCCCTGAAACACCTTCGATTTAATCGAAAAAACATGGCACCTCCTACGGCACGCGAACGCGTTGCCGATGCGTTTGCGGCACCGACCAATCTTTGGGGAACATCACCCAGTCATGCCAACCGGGGCAAGCCCGGCTATCCGGCAAGCAGCATGACGCTTTATGCTGCTCAAGCCTATTGCAAATGGTTGACAATCATGACCGGCAGATACTATCGTTTGCCGACCGAAGCGGAATGGGAATACGCTTGCCGTGCAGGTTCCGAAGGGGCTTATTCCTTTGGACGGGATGCCGAAAACATTGATGATTTTGCGTGGCACTTCGGCAATAGCAATGAGCAAGCACACAAGGTCAAGCAGAAAAAACCCAACGCTTGGGGCCTGTATGATATGCATGGCAATGTTGCGGAATGGGTGCTGGAACACTATGCTGCCGATACCTACGCAAATCGCAAGCCGGAGATGTTCGGCACGCCGGTCCGAGCACCCGTTACGCGTATTTCGCATATGGTTGCACATGGACATATCGCTCGCGGCGGACATTTCGATGCGGAGTTGCCTGACCTCCGATCTGCGAGGCGGCTTTACTCTGTTGGTGCCGCATGGAATATCAACGAGCCAGCATTTCCGCATAGCATTTGGTGGTTGACGGACGCTCCTTTTGTAGGTTTTCGCATTGTTCGCCCGTTGGAACCACCGAAGACCGAAGAGGAGGCAAGGCTTTATGAACCGGACGCGGAGGTTTGGAAAACATTCCGCTGGATGGGAGGTCGGGAATAGAACTCACGCCACGGGCTCCACGAGCGACAATGTGCCAACCCCGCGAAACGCTTCACTCCGCAACAGACATGACTCGCAACATCCGCAACTCTCGCCCCCCGGCAATGGATCATAGCACGTAAATGTCAACGAATAATCCACGCCCAGTTCCAATCCCCGCAAAATCGTTTCCCTTTTGCTGAGCGAAAGAAGCGGGGCTTCGATCGAAAAAGAAGAAGATTCAACACCCAACTTCGTTGCTAAATTGGCCAATGCGTTAAACGCCTGCAAAAATTCCGGTCGGCAATCAGGATAGCCGCTGTAATCGACACTCGATATGCCAATGTAAATTCTGTCGGCACCGACCGACTCGGCATACGCAAGAGCCAAGGCCAAAAATATGGTGTTGCGAGCAGGAACGTAAGTATTCGGAATGTGCTGGCCGATGAGTTCCGCCGGGACATTTTTGGGAACCTCCATGTCGCTCGTCAGCGAACTGCCGCCAAAAAGCCGCAAATTGACGGGCATGATGAGATGTTGCGCGATGCCGAGGTGTTCGGCAACCTTTTTCGCTGCCTCGATTTCCTGTTTATGGCGTTGTCCGTAGTCGATGGTCAGGGCAAAGAGTTCGCGGCCTTCGTTTTTTGCAATCGCTGCGACCGTTGCCGAATCGAGCCCCCCAGAAAGTAATACGACCGCCCTCGGGTTTGTTGTTTGCATGGTGTTCTCCGTGTGTTCGGCATTGCGTCCGGCAATCCTCTTGCCCCGTTGCCCAAAATATGGTAGAATGCAGGCTTGGATTCGTTAATATCCAAATAAAGCCCCTCATTAAAACATTAAACAATAAAGGAATATACCATAATGTCAATATCTCGGTTTTTTACAGTCTCCGCACTGCTTGCAATTTTCACGGCAACAACCCTTTGCTGTGCTTCCCTGTATGCGGCATCGACGCCTGCCGATAAAATCTTTCCCGATACAACAAAAGGATTCGTTTCCATACGAAATCTGAGCGAATTCGGCGAACAATGGCGGCAAACCCAATTCGGCCAACTTATGGAAAATCCCATGATGGATGACTTCAAACAGGAAGTCCAAAAACAGTTGACCGACCGTATGCAAAAAACCTTCGGCCTCACTCTCGATGACATTTCGTCGCTTCCCTCCGGCGAAGTCGCCTTCGGAATGATTGCCGTTCCCAATCAAATTCCCGGATACGTCCTGACAATGGACGTCGCAGGCAAACGTGCTGAAACCGATCGCTATCTTGCCGACCTGACGCAAAAACTCGTCGGTGCCGGCGCGATTAGAACGACCGAAACCTATCGCGACCAACAGATTACGATATTGACCTTCCCGCCGGGCGAGGCTCGCCCCCCCCGACCGCTGGGCGGAACGAGAATCGAAATTGCTATCGAGCCGATCGAACGCAAAGCGTACTATATGTTCTTTCAAGACACGCTCATCGCTTCGGATCAGTTGCATCTGCTCAAGTTGCTTGCCGACCGAGTCGCAGGCCAGTCCGGCCGATCACTGGCGGATGTCGAAGCCTACCAGGTTACGATGAAACGCTGTATCGACGATATGCCCGTCGGAATGCAGCCGATTGTCCGATGGTTTATCGACCCGCTCGACTACGGCGAATCGATTCGCGTTCTGCTTCGGGGCCCGGTTGCCCAAAACCGTCGGGAAAAACCCTCGGTTTTCTCCATACTGAAAGAGCAAGGCTTTGATGCCCTGCAAGGCGTTGGCGGGGTTGTTACGGTGAAAACCGAGGCCCAGGAATCTGTCTCGCGGACATTCATCTACACGAAAAAGCCGTACCGGCTGGCAATGCAGATGCTCAATTTCCCGGATAATGTCAATTTTGCTCCGCCGGCCTGGATGCCGCACGATCTGGCCCGATGTACGATGGTTTATGTCGATCCGGTCGCGATTTTCGACAATTTTGGCGTCCTTTTCGATGCGTTCGTGATGCCGGGCGAAGAAGGAGTGTGGAGGGATATTTTGGATGGTTTGGAACGGGACCCGCACGGCCCGCAAATCAATATCCGCGAAGAAATTATCGTCCATCTTGGAACGCAAGTCCTGGGGATGTCCCGATACGAAAAACCGATTACGGCAACGAGCGAGAGTATCGTGATCGCTGCGGAATTGAAACCCAACGCGGAGACCGCGATGAAGGCCGGTATGGAAAAACTCTTCGGTACGGATCCTGAAATGACGTCGACGATGCACAATTCCTATAAAATTTGGCATCGCAAGCCAGTGGAGGAATTTGCGATGGATATGTTCGGAGTGGAAATCCCGGGAATGATTGATGTGCCGGATGTCAACACAGTTCCCGTTGCGGTGAGAAATCCAATGGATGATCAGGATGCGGATCGCCCGCCGGTTTTTCCTGAAGGCGGGGTCGTGGTTGCAAAAAATGCTTTGTTTGTTGCGACGAACATTGACTATTTGAAGGTCGTTTTGGACCGTTTAGATGCACCAAACCCGCCGACAATCGGAGGCGAGGCGGAATATCAAGCCGTGAAAAATGTTTTTGCGGCAATGGGCTTGACGAATAAGCCGCATTTTTTCCAATTTTTTGCGAGGACTCACGAAACATTGCGTCCGACGTATGAGATGGTTCGCCGTGGTCAGATGGCTCAATCCCAGGCCGTGATGGGCAAGTTGTTGAATGTGCTCCTTTCGTCGGAGGGCGAAGTGGAATCGCGGGAACAGATATTTGATGGTTCGAAATTGCCTGATTTTGATGCGATCCAACACTATTTTGGCAAGGTTGGCATTTATGGAGCCTCCGAGGAGAACGGGTATTTTATCAAGGGTTTTACGATAGAACGGTAAGAAACTTGGTTTGAAGACCGTCATTCCGGCACACGCCGGAATGATGATTGCAGTTTCACCGCATATCGGTTATAATTCCCGTATAATTGTCTGGAGTCTTGTCTACCGAACGATTGCAGAAACGAGATGAGTGAAAACTCGATTTTCAACACAAAATGGAATGATGCGTCCGAAGGGGATGCTTCCTATACCCGATTGTCCGTGTCGGCATTGGTTTCCGCAATTTTAGGAGTCGCCGCATTCCTCGTTTACATCTCGCCTTGGTTCTTTTTCCTCGGGATCATCGCTATTGCGTTGAGCCTCGCCGCACTTTGGACCATCCGCCGTTCCGAAGGCATTCTGATGGGAACCCAACTTGCCTACATCGGATTGTGCAGTGCGATTGTTGCCCTCGTTTCGATTGCCGTATTTTGGCCGGTCTATCAACATGGAGTGCGCACAGAAGCCAAACAGTTTTTTCAACTTTGGTTCGATGCCGTTCAGGACGGAGACCTGTTTCGGGCAAATGAGTTGCGGATCCTCTATTTATATCGTTCTCATGAGCCGCCGGATGAGCAAGAAGCGGAAGAACCGGCAAGTGTTGCTCCGAGTGTGCCGAGCGAGGAAGATGAGTTTTTCGACCGCGAAGCGGCGGAACTGCTTGACATTTTAACAGAACACGCTCATCGGGCCACGATTGCCTATCACAAGACGTTGAGCATCCACACTACACGGGCGTCGGATACGGTCAACATGGTGTATGCGATCACTTTTGCGGGCGAGTCGGGCGAATTGGAGACGGTTTACGCCAGCATTGTTGGTCGGCGGATGTATCCACTGGACATGCCTGATTTTACAGCGGCTGGCTGGCGGCTCGAAAGTTCGCCGAGAACGTACCGAATGCCGTGAAGGGCGGCAAAAATGGTCATTCCGGCGAAAGCCGGAACCCAGCCGAGCGGCGTGTGGTGCCAGTTCCTCTGGTTCCCGGCTTGCGCCGGGATGACGGAGGGGTGTCCGTATCAATTCTGAATATGCACCAGGAGGGCTCACGCCCCTTTGCTCTTGCAGCCATTATTGAAGTATAATCATCCAACGTTTCCAAAAAATGATGCCCACATGAACGAATTTCTCGATTTAGATGAAGTGCAACTGGACATAGGCCGTCGGGACCGGTGCGGCTTGCCCGAAGTCATCTACGGCGAAGGGAAATCCAAAGAAACCATCTTGAAAACCTTTGAAGCCTTTGCCGAAAAAAATATCGACGCCTTTGCAACGCGAATAGATGCCGAAAAGGGCGATTTTCTGCAACAACACTTTGCCGCAAAAGGACTTGCCCTGCGTTATAACCAAATTGCAAAGACATTTCGCCTTTTTAACACCCTTGAAGCCAAGCCGGTCGGCAAAATTGCCGTCCTGTCGGCAGGAACGAGCGATGCTCCGGTTGCCGAAGAAGCCCGGGAAACCGCTCTTTGGACGGGAGCGGAAGTTCTTTTTATCCAAGACGTCGGCGTTGCCGGCCCGCAACGCTTTCAGGCGAAATTGCCGTTGGTTCAGGATTCCGATGTCGTGATCGTCGTTGCCGGTATGGAAGGAGCCTTACCGAGCGTGGTAGGCGGTCACGTTGCATGTCCGGTCATCGCGGTTCCGACGAGTGTCGGCTACGGAGCCAATTTCGGCGGCCTTTCTGCGCTGTTGTGTATGCTTAACAGTTGTGCCTCCAATGTTCTCGTTGTCAACATTGATGCGGGCTTCAAAGCCGGATACGCGGCGGGACTCATCGTTAAGGGCAAACACAAAAACGGCGGGGGGTAGCCTTGCCCAATTATCACGCCCAACCACCGCGCCCAACTTGCATTTCCCGGTTCATATGCTAAACTTCCCGTATGATGCCGTCCACTCCATCCTTCCCGGATTCGCTCCGCAAAAGCCTGCTCGTCTTCGACGGGCCTATGGGAACCGAACTCTATCGGCACCATGTCTTCACGAATCGCTGCTTTGAAGAAATCAATCTGACCGATCCCAAACTCGTTGAGCAAATTCTGCTTGATTACCGAAATGCCGGTGCTGATGTTCTGACGGCAAATACCTTCGGGGCCAACCGATTGAACCTGGAAAAATACGGTTTGGCCGAAAAACTTGCCGATATTAACCGAGCCGGTGCCAAAATCGCCCGAACGGTCGCTGGCGACTCCGCTTTCGTTGCCGGCTCCGTCGGGCCCATCAAGCATACCGCCCAGCATAGTGCCACAGAAGTCGAAATCATCATTCTCGAACAAGTGGACGCCCTTTGGGAAGGTCAAGTCGATTTCATCCTGTTTGAAACGCAACCTTCCCGTCGAGCAATGGAAATCTGCGCCCAAGCGATGCAGCAGCGTCCGCATATTCCGTATGTGTTGTCCTGTGCCGTCGTGATTCCGCCGCACGGTTTTACAGGGAGCGGAGGCCAGCCGACCAGCGAATCCGGCGAAACCATCGCCCGACTGTTTGCTCCGTTTGAGTACGCAGCCAAACCTGCCGCACTCGGCCTCAACTGCGGCTCCGGGCCCGAGGGACTGCTGCTCGCTGCCGAAGAAGCCGTCAAAATCATCGACTTGCCCCTCATTGTTCAGCCCAATGCTGGCACGCCGAAGGAATTTGAAGGGCGACACTTGTATTTTTGCTCGCCGGAATATGCCGCGACCTATTCCATGCAGTTCGCCAATCTCGGTGCCTGCGGCATCGGCGGGTGTTGCGGGATGACGCCCGACCATATCAGGGAAATCGCCAAAATGGTCAAACCGTTGGCCAAAGCCCATTCCGCTGCTCAATCGGCAAAGGTTATCCTCAAAGACGCCCAGCCGGAAGTCGTTGAGCAACCGGAAGTCCCCTTCGCCGAACGTTCCCGATTCGCTTGGAAACTCGCCCAACGGTCTTGGATTACGACGGTCGAACTCGTCCCGCCGCGGGGTTACGATTTGACGAATATCATAGAAAACAGCCGTCGGCTCCATCGGCACGGGGTTGACGCGATCAACCTGCCGGACGGTCCCCGGGCGAGTTCGCGGATTTCGCCGCTGATTACCGCACAGCGGATTTTGACCGAAGCCCATATCGAGCCGATTCTGCATTTTTGTTGCCGAGACCGCAATTTGATCGGTATGCAGGCCGATTTGTTGGGTTGTGCGGCGTCGGGTATACACAATTTGCTTTTTGTAACGGGCGACCCGCCGAAGTTGGGATTGTATCCCGATGCGACGGGCGTGTTTGATACGGATGCGATCGGCATCGTTGCGGTGCAGCGGCGGTTGAATCGGGGCATCGACCTTGGCGGTCAGGCGGTACATCCGACGACGCGTGCGGTGATTGGCGTCGGCCTTGACCCAACGGCATTGGATCGCAATCGGGAACTCGACCGATTCCGTATGAAAGTCGAGGCCGGAGCGGAATTTGCAATTACGCAGCCGGTATTTGATCCTGATGCGTTGTTGTCGTTTTTGGATGCCTTGACCAGAATGATGGGCGGCGGCTTGCCGATTCCGATCATTGCGGGAATCTGGCCTTTGGCGAGTTATCGGAATGCAGAATTTATGCAAAACGAGGTGCCGGGCGTCGTGGTGCCGGATTCGACGATGCGTCGGATGGCAGCGGTCGCGAAGCAATCGAAGGAGGAGCAGTTGTCTGTCGGCGTGGAGATTGCGAGGGAGATGATAGAACATGTTCGGCAGCGGGTGAATGGGATACAGGTCAGTGCTCCGTTTGGCCGCATTGATATTGTCCTCGCCGTACTGGGATCGTAGGTATATGCGGAAACCTCCAAAATACCCTCAATTTTTCGCCATTTTTTGCCGATTTGCCATAGGGTACTTTGCGTATTTCATACGATGAAACTCCGAAAGGGCAAAAATACCGAAATCGAACTGGGCGGACAGGAATCCTTTCTCGATCTCGTCTCCAATATCGTCGGAATCCTCATCATTCTCGTGATGGTTGCGGGAATCCGCGCACAGTATTCCTCGGCTGAAGTTGCTCCCGAACAGGCATTTGCCGATGCCGCAATGCTTGTCCAACTCGAAACGCAATACCAAGAACTCCAAACGAAAGCCGAACATGCCGCAAACCTCCGAGTGAATATCGAAGAACTCGAAATCCAATCGGAAATCATCGCGGAACAGGTTTATCTGCAAAGTATGGAGTATGCGGCCTTGTTTGATTTAATGACATCCGTCAGGGCGGAAATTGAACTCGCTGCCGAAGCGAAAAGCCAGGCACTCAAAGATAAAATTGAATGCCAACGCCGACTGATGGAAATCCAGGCCAAATTGGAGCAAATTGACCAGGCGAAAAATCATTTGCAGCAAATCCGGCCCAAGGCGACCGTGTTGGAAAATACGCCGACTTCTTTGAGTCAGATGGTCGAGACAAAGGAAATCCATGTGCGTTTGCTCGGCGGCAGAGTGGTGTACGTTCCGCTCGATGAATTTACGTCGCAGTTACGCGGACATGTCGGAGCAGAGCAGCATCGGTATGCGAAGCAGCCGACGCATGCGGGGAAAATTGGGCCGATTGATCATTTTGAAATGGAGTACATCTTGGCAACACGGCATATTCCGGTGCCTGGCGGGATCGAAACGCGAATCGGATTGCAATATGGCGAAATTGTCCCGATGTATGAGCCGTTGGGGCAACCGTTGCATCAGGCGTTGGCGTCGCCGCAATCGGAGTTTTGCCGAAAACTGGCCGCATTTCAGAAACATCTTTATACGGTAACGGTCTGGGTTTATCCCGATTCTTTTGAGGAGTACCAGGAATTGAAGCAATTTTTGCAGGTTCAGGGGTATTCAGTCGCGGCTCGCCCGATGTTGTTGGGGCATCCCATCGGCATTTCTCCGCACGGAACGCGATCTTCGACGCAGTGATGTGGGTTTAGAGCATATTCAGAATGGGACTGGATGCCCCGGCGTCATCCCGGCGAAAGCCGGGACCCAGAGAAGCGGCGTGCAAGGTGCCAACCTATTACTTTCCGGCAAATTGGGCAAACAAGAGAACAAATGAGTCTCTTGCACATTGTGCCAAGAGAATTTTATCATTCAAGACTTTTTCGCCGAAAATTGATTGTTTTTTTTCAAGCGTCGTGTAGAATAGACGTACAAATAATCGTCCCCCCATTTTTGTTTTCCAATATAACGATGATTTCCGACTCCGCTGTTTTAGACCCACGAACCGCCCAGCATGCCACGAACACGGAATCGTTTCACGAAGTCTATGGACTTATGGAACTGCTTCGATTGGCCGATGGCCTGCCGGATGAATACCGACCGGATTTTTACAAAGTGCTTGACCGCCTTACCGAGTGCTTTGAACGGCGACAACGAATGCTCGGATACCTGCAAGACTCGCTCAATCAAATGAGTCTCGATCTGAAATATCTGATTTTCGATCTCGAAGCCACTCGGCGAGAACGGGATGAGTGCCGATATTTACTGGAAATGAATGATAGGGGATAAGACTGCCAAAAGAAAAATTCCCCAAATCACTCCGGCGAAAACCGGGAATCCTGACCGCACGCCACGGGCTCTGGGGTGTTGCGGGTGCTGGGGTCGCAATCGCCCGATTGCGGCTCTGTTTTCTTACATTTTTTGTTCACTTTTAATATATTCATGCCGAAAACATTTTCTTCCCTCATCATCGTCGGTGTCGGCTTGCTTGGTTCCTCGGTCGGTCTGGCAGCGAAAAAAAGGAATCTTGCCGAGTCCGTCATCGGCATCGGAAATTGCCGACAAACACTGGACATCGCATTGCAGCGCGGAGCCGTCGACCAAATTTCGACCACACTTGATTGCCTCACTGAAATTACCGACGGACTCGCTTTGATTTGCACACCTGTCGGTGCAATCGTCGAATTGGCCGAAAAAATTGCCGCCGTCAACAGCAATATACTCATAAGCGATGTCGGCAGCACAAAAGGAAACATCTGCTGCGAACTGGAAAAACGGCTGCTCAAATATGATGCCTGTTTTATCGGTGCTCATCCGATTGCCGGAAGCGAAAAAACCGGACCGGAATTCGGCAATGCTGATTTATTCCAAGACCGGCTGACCGTATTGACGCCGATGTCGACAAGTTGTCCGCGGGATATTGAACGTTTGCAAGTTTTTTGGGAATCGCTCGGTGCCCGAACGCTTTTGCTGGAACCGAATCGGCATGATGAAATTTTGGCTCGAACATCGCATCTCCCTCATGCCGTAGCGGCAGCACTTGCATCGTTGTTAAGAGCCTCGGATCATCCATTTTGTGGAGCCGGCTTTGCGGATACCACTCGGATTGCGTTGGGTTCTCCTGCGGTTTGGACGGATATTTTTTTGGAAAATCAGCACCGGCTGCTTGCTGTTTTAGACGAATTCGGCAGCCGTCTCGAGGAGTTGAAGTCGGCAATTCGCACGGCCGATGCCGTTGCGGTGAGTCGCTTTTTGGAGTCCGCCCAAGAGCATGTTCCGAAGCCGTACGGTTTTTCCCTCGGCAATTCGCTCCCGCAAACGCAAGGGTAAAACTTGCCCCCTTCAAATTAGGCCTGTACCCTCTGTGATGCGATTGCAAATTATCCGACACCCAATTAGAATAGGGCGGTAGAGTGCCCGACATCAGAAAGGAATGAATTTTGACCCCTAATACCGCATTGAAAGAGAAAACCTACCGCGTCGGCATCCTCGGTTTCGGAATGATCGGCAAAGTTCATGCCTACGCTTACGCCGCAATGCCGTTCTATAGTGTGCCGATGAATGCAACCTTCCGAATCACGCACGTTGCAACATCGCGGAAAGAGACTGCCGAACAAGCCAAGTCGATATGCCGTGCGGATGTTGCGACCACCGACTATCGGGAAATCACGGAAAATCCCAACATCGACATTGTGCATATTTGCACGCCGAACGATTTGCATGTCGAACCATTGCTTTCCGCGATTAAGCATCGGAAAAAGATTTATTGCGATAAACCTCTGTCGGCATCCCTCGAAGAGGCGGAATCGGTGCATACGGCTCTGCAAGAGTCAAAATACGCGGAGATAAACCAGATGACGTTTCATAACAGGTTTTTTCCGGCATTGATTCGAGCCAAAAAATTGCTTCACACCGAGGCGTTAGGCCGGATTCTCCAGTTCCGATTGGGATACTTTCATTCGAGTAATGCTTCGGCATCGATTCCGTTCAGATGGAAACACACCCAATTCGGCGGTGCCGTGCGTGATCTCGGTTCTCATCTGCTTGATTTGACGACCCATCTTCTTGGCCCTATCGAATCATTGCTTGCCGAGACGATGTTGGCATTTCCCCAACGACTGGATTCGGCAAACGCATTGTGCGATGTCGAATCCGAAGATGCCGTGTCAATGCTCGTCCGTATGCAATCGGGCGCGTCCGGCGTGATCGAAGCGACGAAACTAGCGACGGGTAACGAAGATGAAATGTTGCTCGAAATTCACGGCGAACTTGGCGCCCTTCGATTTCGACTGATGCAGCCGCATTATCTTGAATTTTTCGATGCCCGTGCGACGGATCGACCGCTCGGCGGCGATGTTGGTTGGAAGCGGATTCCCTGCGGCGGTCGTTATGAGTTGCCGGATTACGATTTTCCGTCGCCGAAAGCGAGTATCGGCTGGATGCGGGCACATGTTGCATGTCTTTCGAACTTTTTGCACGCTGTTGCGGAAGACCGGCAGACGACACCGGACTTGTATCAAGGGATTGCCGTTGATCGCTTGATCTATACAGTCCTTCGCTCGGCTGCCGAACGCCGTTGGGTCGACGTGGAAAGCATCATTCCGGCGTAATTCGCTCCGCTCCGCCGGATTCCTCTAATTCGGCGAATCCAAATACGGGTCCTGGCCCATCGCTCGCATCATCTTTTTGCGCTCCTTCTCGTAATAAAGCATCACTTTGCGATTGCGGTAACTCCGGCGTTCAACCTTCCGCTGAGCCTTGACGAACTTCCTTTCATAAAGCAGCAACGATTTGCGTTTCTTGCCATACGCACGATGCAATAACTCATCCTCCAATGATAAATACTGCCGATATGTGCCCGGATCGCCCTGTCGGCCACATCGGCCAATGAGTTGCCGATCTATCCGTGCCGACTCATGCATCTCCGTACAGATTACATGCAATCCGCCAAGTGCTCGGATTTCATCCGATATTTTAATATCCGTTCCGCGGCCAGCCATATTGGTCGAAACCGTTACCTTACCCATTTCGCCCGCTTTGGCGACAATTTCCGCCTCCTCCGCAATCTGATACGCATTGAGCACCGAATGCTCAATTTTTACTTCCTGGAGTTTTTCCGATAGGAGAATCGACTTGTCAATCGTCCGCGTTCCGATGAGCAACGGTCGGCCCGTCTGATGCACCGCAATAATTTCCTGCACGATGGCATCCCATTTCGCATCTTCCGTTCGGTACAGCCCGGTCGTTAAGCGAATCCGCTTCGGCGGACGGTGCGTCGGAACCGGAATCACCTTGCAACGGTAGATTTTTTGCAGTTCCCGGCGTGAAGCCGCCGCCGTTCCCGTCATTCCGGCCAAGTGATCAAACCGCAGAAAATAATCCTGCACCGTAACCCTTGCCGCCTGCTCCGTCGCCCAAGTTACCGGAACACCCTCTTTGGCCTCGATGGCTTGATGGATGCCCTCCCGCCATTTTCTGCCCTCTCCCAGTCGGCCCGTGAATTCATCGACGATCACGATTTCATCATCGCGGATGACGTAGTGCTCGTCGCGATGGTAAATTCGGTCAACCAACAACGCCTGCTGCACGAAATCGTAAATATCCTGCATGCCGGTTTGATTCAACGCTGGCGTTTTGGGAATCGCCCGAACTTTCCGCCGCCCCGCCGTGGTGAAGTCGATGGTTCGCTTTTCATGGTCGTAGGTGTAATCGACTTTTTCCTCAAATTGCGAAATGGATGCGGCAGCCCAATTATATTTTTCGGCTTCCGCTTCAATATCATCGGTCGGAGTCGCACTGATAATGAGCGGCGTGCTGGCTTCGTCAATCAAAATGCTGTCCGCTTCGTCGACGAGCGCGAAGTAGGGATTTCTTTGTACGGGCTGCTCGCCTGCCTGTTTCGGCTGGCCCATTAAAGCCCCTATCAAGTCGTGTTTTCCTTCGGCAATGGTTCGGAGCAGCAGTCGGTCTTTGAGGAAATCGAACCCAAATTCCTTGGCCGTCCCGTAGGTTATGTCGCAATGATAGGATTCCCGGCGTTCGCCCGGCTGCATATCCGTTTGGATGACACCGACACTCAAACCGAGCATATTGTAAATCGGCATCATGATTTCGGCATCGCGTTTGGCAAGATAATCGTTGACGGTCGCGAGCATTGTCCCGTTGCCGGACAGGGCGTAGATGTACATCGGCAACGTTGCGGTCAGGGTTTTTCCTTCGCCGGTTTGCATTTCGACGATGGAATGGTTGAACAGAGCGGCCCCGGCGAGGATTTGCACGTCGAAGTGCCGCATATTGATGGTTCGCCGTCCGGCTTCACGAACGAGGGCGTAGGCTTCGACAAGCAGGGATTTCAGGGGTTCTCCGCTTCGTGCCCGGTATCGGAGTGAGAGGCTTTCTTTTCGGAGTTCAGCATCGGAGAGGGCTTGTGATTTTTCTTCGAGTGCATTGACTTTATCGAGGATGTAGGCCCAGCGAGCCAGCCGACCGGCATCGGTCAGCGGCGTGCAAGCCTTAATCAATCGGGAAGTGCCAGTTGGAATCGCGCCCATTGTTCGGATATATTATAGCGTATTGAGCGGGGCGCAGAGGGGCGTAGTACCCCTGCCTGCTTATTGATACTCGCCCAGCCTTACCGTTCGGCGGAGAATTCCGCTTGCAAAATGTACGAACCATCCTCGTCGTCCGGCTGCAAACCATATTCCAAGGGAACCGGCGATACCGGCGGACGGCCCGGAAGTTCCGGTAACGGTGCAGAACGCGGTTGAGATGCCGTCAATTCCGTAACAAACTCCGATTTCGCCAATGCAGCAAACGGGGCCGTCAACGAAGATTGCACCCGTTGCGGCTGCGGAGGCGATGCTTGCGGAGCCTGCTGTGCCGCCCGACCCGGCGTCGGCTCCCGCGAGGCCGACGTTAAAAGCGGACCAAGTACCTCATTCATCCCATTCGTAACCGAGGTCTTCAAATTGCCTGCTAATTGAAGCGGGTCAAGTTGAGCCCCCTGGCCCTGTTGAGCAACCACAGGCTGTTTTGCAGGAAGACGCGGAGGCTGTTGAACCACTGCCGCCGCCTTGGCCGACTGCTCTTTTGCATTCATTTCGGCCAACGCAACCGCACGCTGCTGTTCCTGCACTTGAAGTTGTCGTTGTGCTTGAATCTGCTGTTGCTGTTGCCGAATCTGCTGTTCATACTGCATTTGCTGCAACGCCAACATCTGCATTTGCTCCTGCTCGTCTAACTGTTGCTGTAGGTTCTCCGCTTGCTGCAAAATTTTTTCCTGCAACTGCGCCAGAGCCGCCGCCTGACGCTTCGCATCCATTTTGCGCTCGACCTCATCCATCGCCGCCGACACGCCCTGAAGATACGCCCTATCAAGTTTAGCCTCGAACTCCTCCTCCGACTGCGGCTCGTTCCGCGAAAGGGTTCGCTGGTTCGGCGGCGTGCCCGGAAGTCCTTCGCTCCGCTGAAAAACCGGCTTCGACGGGATCGGATGAAACCTCGGGACCGACATTTGGGACCGTGTTTCCGGTCGGCCTGCCCGTCGCTCTTCGTGAATTTCAATCTCTTCCTCGATTTCAATGAGCCCGAGCGCGTAGGCGAGTTCTTCCATCTGGGCCTGGCTTATTTGGCCTTGGCCCTGCTGCAGTTGCCCCTGCTGTAGTTGGCCTTGTTGCATTTGCCCCATCGGGTGCGGGCTCATTTGGTGCAGATTCATCGGTTGCTGGCCCATCGGCATCGCCATCGCTCCCATTGCGACCGCACCGCCTGCTTGCCGATTCATTTGCTGTTGAGCCATCGGACCGTGCATCGGGCTACCCATCATCATTCCGCCGCCGTGGGCTTGCATCACTCCGCTGGCAACGCCCTGGGCTTGCAAGGCGGACGCCAAGGCGACGGCATTATTTGCCACATGATTGATTGCGACGGCTCCGCCGCAATGCGGTGTCGTTCCGCAAGGCCGGGCTGCCGTACAGTGCGGCGACATCGTGCAAGCCCGAAGGACGATGGCATTATTTACCGCTCCGTTTGGCATTCGGACGCCGACGGGTGTCATCGTACCGGCTGGTGTTGCGACGCCGATTGCGGCAACCATACCGCCGGAGATGATGGCCGATGCACCGGGCACGATTCCTCGGCTGACGAGTGTTCCCGGAACCGCCCCGACCTGCGGATTCGGCATATTTCCGGCGGTATTCATGGAGCGAATCGCGGCCGGCATTCCACCCAGGGCAAGCGTTTGGGTATTGAGTTGGCCATTGAGATGGGAATTGAGATGGGAATTGAGATTGACGCTGCCTATACCGGCATTTCCGTCCATCGGCTTGCCGCAGTTTGGCATGAGGCCGCAGGGTTTTTGGGGAAAGCAAAATGGCGTCATCGCGCAGACGCGTAGTCCTTCTCCCTGGGCGACATTTATGATGGTTTGCTCGCCGGATTCGATGAGCATGCCGCAGCCGAGAGTTCGATAGCAGGGTGTTTTGCTGGAGCAGCCGGGCAGAGTGCCGCAGTACCGTCGAGTTGTAGATTTTCCGTCTCGGTCTTTAGCGAGGCAACTGAAGAGTTTTTTTTGTTTGCATCCGGGCGTATCGCAACCTTCGGCATCGTCGGAACACTCGCATTTGTCGGGCCGATTGTATTCGAATGTCCAGTTGCTACGGAAGATGAGTCCGTCTTTTGACTTTGTGCAGGAGCATCCGGTCAGTGCGGTGGTCAGGGCCAGAGCGATGACGGCGGCAAATGTTGCAATGGACTTTTGAGTGGACAATTTTAGGGGGAATAGCATTGACATATCGACTCGATGCTCCTTGATGCAGGCTTTTCTGGTCGTTTTTTGGGGTTTTACCGGCGAGCGGTAGAATCCCGTCAGTCCTATAATCGGCTTGCCTGACCGTTATATTCAGAAAAATCGTCAAAGTTTTCCCATTTTTACAGGGTTGTCTGCAAATTGTTTAGCAAAACAACGCGCCAGGAGCCGGAGATGCATCGCAGTCCCCGGACTTCGCCGCTTTCATAGCGAAGCGCCGGAAAACATGTTTTCCAGTGCCTCTTCAAATACCAAAGTCGAAAACCGATCCTCCCACGGCTGCGGCATTCTGCCGGGTTCCCAAGTCAAGCCAGCGACTCGTTTCTTGACAATTTCTTCATTGTAAGTTCCCCCCATTCTTGAAACGACAACCTTACCATCCGGGGCAAGAAGGAATTGATGATCCCCAAACAAATCGTACTGCCTCATCACGACAGGCTGTTCCGTCGCAACATCCTTTTGAGGAAAAAGATGAATCGACCACGGAAAAGTTTGAACCTTCTTCTCCCAATCAATATCCTCGGGCCCCCGGGCGTATATTGCCTCTTGTCTTTCGATGTCCGAAGCGGTGAATATCCCGATATTGCATTCCACGGGACCTCTTATCTGCATGTCGATGCACATATCGACGATTTCAAACCCCTTGGAGCGATACTTTTCGTACAGTTCCGTGATATGCGGAAGAATAATTTCGAGTTCCGTTTTTCCTTGGCTGAAAGGACGCTGCCGATTACTCCAAAGAATCAGCAAGACAGGTTTTCCTTTGAGCGAAGCGAAATCAAACTCCTTGCCGTCGGGCAAAAAACCGGTGATGGTCAAGCCGTCTTCGGATGCCCAGTGCTTGTTGAGAATTGCTTCCGCACGGTAGGCTAATCCGCGGTTAAATTCATCGTCTGCATTTTCCAGCAAATTTTTAACTATTGCGGCAGTTTCCAAAGCAAGCGAGCGGTCCTTCGCTTGATCAGCCAGTTTGAGCGAATGAGATACGAGGGATACCGCGAGAAGTTGAAGGTACGTCTCCGCTTCCTTGTTGTCAAAAAATTCGAGTACCGATTGGCGATGAGCGAGAAACTCTTCCTCGGTAAAGGGATTTCTCCAAAACCGGCCTTCGCAAAACTCCAAAAACCGTCCCCGGATGTGCATCGCGGCTTCCTTGTCGTTCGGATTGGCTTCGACTTCTTTGACGAAGGCTTCGTACTCGGGATACATCTCCGGTTCATAATCGGCGATATTTGAGTAAGCCCAGGCTTTGCGTTGCAGGAGATCCGAACGGACGCTGCCGGTTGGGTTGCCTGCCAATCCTTTTTCCGCAAGGGCCTTGATTTCCTGGAATGTGTTCACGTATGCCGCGACTGCGTCTTTTTCAGACCTTTGCGGAACATCAATCATATGAAATCTGCTGTTTATCAGAGCCAGCAATTCTTCCGGGCGTTCCGTCAGGGACATTTCCGAGTCCGTGGCGAGAGCCCGGGATTCGGCTTGGAATGATGCTACGAGCAGAATCGCAACGGTTCCCAATGCGAGGAGTGTCTTTTTCATAAGGGATGTCCTTATAAGAGAAGTGGATTCAACCCCGCATTGTAGGCCGAATCGGTGTGTTCGTCAATAGAGAAGAATCGCAATACCGGGAGGCATAAGCCCCCCGGTTGTTTGTATGGCGTCCTACCTCATCGCCTGCGGCGGAGGAGGAAGATCTGGCTGTCCCGACGAAGCCGGCTGTGCATAAGGATTCGCAATCGGCTGACCCGGTACTGCAACCGTCCTCTGAGCCGGAGGAGCCGGAATTGGCTGCGTTTGCACGACAACATTGCGGCTCGGCCCATAATTCATGGCGTGAGGCAACTGCGGAGGGCCGGGAATGCCTGTCGTCGTTTTCGTCATCGGAACTCCGTAAGGCGGGATTGTAACGCCCGAAATCGGATTATGCGGAATGCTCGACCGGTTCGGAGCAAATGTTCCTCCAGCGGCTTGCTGCGGGCGACCCGGCCCCGCGGCCCATTGCGGCGGCTGTTGCGGACGACCACTCAAATCCTTGTTTCCCATCCGAATGACCGCAAGAATCGCTCCCCGTTTGCTGGCCTCGACAATCGGGTCAAGGCCCGGCTGGAGTTGCGTGTTCACAAGCGTGCCTGCTCCTGACATCGCGATGCCCTGGAATTCGGGATTCGGCAAAAATACGACCTTGGTCACAAAATTGCCCGAAAATACTTGGTCGAAATCGTTATCATTAAACTCAACCGGCACGGAATTATGGGCTAAAAACGCCTGTGTTCGAGCGGCTGTGGGTGCTATTTCGAGAGTCGGATACAACTCTTTGCCGGGATGGCCGGGTATGTTGGACAATTTCAGGCGGTAGATGGCACCTTGCCCGAAATCGTGTGTTGCGGGACAGACAAGCGGAGCGGAATCAAACGCACCGGGAACTTGAGCGTCGTATCGCACAACGAGTGATTCCACGCCGAGAAAATTGATTTGCGACGTCGGAATGAACGGCGGCGGCATGTGCATCGGACCTGCCGGCGACATGGCATCCCGGGCGGTCAGCGAAACGTTTTGATAATGGTCGGGAAGGACTGCTCCCAACACACCGGGGCCGGGACCGTCGACGCCGGGTGCCCGATAAGGGGACTGATAAAAACCGTTGTTCAAGCCGGGACCTTGGCAGCCCGATATAACGACCGCTGAAGCCAACGCTGTAAGCAGAACAACCTTAAAAAAACTGCATCTCATGGGTTTCCTCCCCCAAAATGATTTGTTAGACTGACAAACCGGCTTTCCATACAGGAATAATCCGTCCCTCTTTCCCTGGTTTTCGGCATATTTACACCGGGGACTTTGCTAAATTCTTTGGGAAACCGATCTGTTTTGTCGGACAATCGCTGGCGTGCCGGTATAATCGGCATATTCGGAATAGCGACGCTCGCGAATCCAGCCTCTTTTTCGATATGTTCCCGGGGAACGGTGAATTTTTGATAGTTTATGGACTTTCCGCTTGGTACGTACTGCGTTTCACGCTTCTAGGAGCAGCGGGGTTGCGAGTTTTTCGGCAGAAGGGGTAAGGAGAGTGCTTTTGGCTGTTCCCTGTATTCTCTTGACAAAGAATTTGATAAAATGAGAGAACCATGGTGCGAATTTATCTGGACAATTGTTGTTACAACAGGCCGTTTGATGAGCAAAAACATGATTTGATTCGACTGGAAACAGAAGCGAAGTTGATTATTCAGAAAAATCTCACTCAGGACTTGTATTCGCTGGTCTGGTCTTTCATGCTCGACTCTGAAAACGATGAAAATCCTTCGGAAGATAAACGCGAGGCAATTAGACCTTGGCGATTGATTGCCACGGAATACTGTACGGCTTCCGACGAAATTTTGTCAACAGCAAAAACATTCATGGCACAGGGATTAAGACACAAAGACGCGATCCACCTTGCTTGTGCGATAAAACATCAATGCGATTATTTACTCACAACGGACAAAAAGTTCCTAAATAAGGACTCTCGGATTGACGGAATTAAAATCGTTAATCCCATAACGTTCATTCTTGAAATGGAGGAAATATAATGAGAATTGACAAGATGAGAACCGACAATGTTTTACGAGTTGATGCCATGAACCTATTGTTAAAAGGATTGGGAGAAGTGGAAACGGAGCGTTTTATTTATCTCATCAAGCGGGAACACTTTGATTATACCGAGTGGCAGCGTACTCTCTGGGATGATTTGACGATTGAGGAAGTCTATAAACTCGCGGCTGACCGAGAAAAAGAGAGAAATAAATGACCAAACCGGAATTCCCATCGAGAGCCGCCCCGTAGAAAATTCCTGGTTCGCCGTCAGCGTCTCGGTGCGAACTCTGTTTCACGCTTCTGGGAGCAGCGGGATTGCGAGTTTTTCGGAAAAGGCAGACAACCTACGCCACGGGCTCGGTAAATTCAGGGGCTCGGTGAACCCGTAAAACATGCACGCCGCTTCGGAGCAGTTGCTGACTGACACGCCGGGTTCCCTCATCGCGATCCGCAAAACGCTCCGCAATGAAACGTTTCCGAGAATGGCCCACCAAAATCGGAGCCCCAAGACGATGAAATGCCGCAATTCCCTCTACCAACTGCCAATTATGCTCCAACAACTTGCCGAATCCCAAACCAGGATCGACCGCGATCGACTCCGACGCAATTCCTGAATCAAGCAGCAAAGAGCGTTTTTGCTCCAAAAACGCAAAGACTTCGGCAACGACATCGTGATACTGCGGATTATCCTGCATCGTTTTAGGGACACCCTGCGTGTGCATCAGGCAGTATCCCGCTTCGGTTTCTCGCAGGACGGCAAGCATTTCGGGATCGGCCAAGCCGGAAACATCATTGATCAAATCCGCACCGGCGGCAAGGACTTCCCGGGCAACGGATGCCTTGGTCGTGTCGACGGAAATCGGAATATCCGGCTGGCGTTTTCGCAGTTCTCGCAGGACGGGCAGGATGCGGTGCAATTCTTCCTTGGCGGAAATATGTTCGGAGCCGGGCCGCGTGCTTTCGCCGCCAAGGTCGATAATATCGGCACCGTCTTGAATGAGCCGCAGAGCGTGTTCGACGGCCGATGACGGATTGAGGAATAAGCCGCCGTCGGAGAAACTGTCCGGCGTGATATTGACGATGCCCATCCAGCGGGGAATGTCCAACGATAGGGTTTTACTGCGTAGTTTCCATTCCATTTGATGTATTTATCTGATTGGTTCATCCGCAACAACTTCGCATCGCGGCAACATTTTCCGGCGGCGTATCACGCGGTACTTCGCAACCAGCACCGACAATGTAATTCGCACCTGCCGCCCGACGGCACGCAGAAACCGCAGCAATAATTTCCTCCGGCGTGCCGTTACGCAAACACTTTACCGGATCAAGATTGCCCGCAAGCACTTGGCCTTCGCCCATTTCGCCTCTTGCCTTTTCAACGGAAACCATCGAATCGAGGTCCACCATATCGCAACCGAGTTGGCCTACTTCTTTGAGACTTTTGGAAATGTTGCCGCAAATATGCAAGCGAACCTTGCCGCCGAGCGCATGGATACTCTCAACGAGTTGCTTTTCATAAGGGAATACAAAGTCGCGATAGATTTTAGGGCCAACCAGCGATGCTGCCGCATCGCCGACGCCGATAATGTCGCAGCCCGCTTCGATTTGCGCCTTGGCAAATGCCGTTGCCAGTTGGATATTGAAACCGAACAATTCGCGAACGAATTCGGGATCATCCATAAAATCGGTCATCAAAGCACTGATTCCTCGCAGGTTTGCGGCAGCGGCACACGGGCCTTCGACCCAACCTTCGATGAAGAATGTTCCTTTGACCTTTTGGGCAAATAGGCGAACGGCTTGCACTCGATCATTCATTCGGCTGCCGGGTTTTGTCGGATTTGGGAGCGAGAGCGTTTTGAGTTTGGACTTATCTTTCAGCAGCGCATTGGCCTCATCGACGGTTGGCGGCTGGTCATCGAAATAATGAATTGCGGCTCCGCAGTCTGCGGCTTCGCGTGCGGGATCGCTGATACAGGAAACGTGATCAATGTCGAATTTTTTGGCTGTTTCCAGTTGTCCTTCGACGAGCAGGCTAAAATCGGAGGCATATTGTCCGTAGGGAATATCGATTTGATCTCCGGCGAACATCATCGTGATTGGCATGAAGGCCAATCGGTTTGTTTGCCGTTTTTCTAGTGCGGCGAGCACCCGTTCGTATCCGTTCATGGATTCCTCCGAAGGCGAAGATTTCGGGAATTGTACCATACTGCTGGAAAAATGCAATGATTCGCCGCTAGGCCGCGTTGACGCTAGAGCGTATTCATTTTTGCTTTGGACAAAAAATCGTCATTCCGGCGAAAGCCGGAATCCAGCCGAGCAGCGTGCATACCGTTTTCCTGGTTCCCGGCTTGCGCCGGGATGACGGAGGGGCGTCCAGAGCAATTCCGAATGTGCTCTAATTTCTCATAAGTATTATGATCAATGCTTTTTCCCTTCGCTACTTCTACGATCAACTCTTCTATTTCAATATGTTTTTCTATTGATGCCGAAAACAAACAGAGTACACCGGAAGATTGCGGAATCCCTATCTCCCACCGCGGGATCTGGATTTTTTTTTCTGAGTTGCGGCACGCTCTCCAGATTGCTGCCGAATGATCTGAAACTCCCGTTGATTGCGAAGCACCTTCCAACCCTCGTCCGTAACTTTCGGAACCGGATACTCCAAATCTTCCACACGAGCCAAGCCCTGTGCAAGCAAAGCACTTATCAAATTCCGCCAATACACTTTGTTATGCTCCTTGCCAACCCCAAACGTCGGCAAACGATCATGTCCCCGTTCCAAAACTTTTTCCGTTTTCTCTCCGAGCAAAATATCCGTAATGTGTCCCGCTCCAAAACGACCGCCAGTGCGGTGCATTGCCGATAAAGCCTTTTGGGCCTCGATCGTCGCATCTACCCGATCCACATCGCCGCTGCAAATATCGCAGTGATTGCAGTCCGTTTCGGAAAACGACTCGCCGAAATACGCCAACAAACTAACCCGACGGCACGCATCGTGTTCCGCAAAGTGAATCATTTGGTTCAGTTGCATCCTCGCAATTTTTTGAGCCTCATCATCCTCGATTTGCTTGATAAAATAGGACAGCATCACAATATCCTGTCGCCCAAAAAAGAGCACGCACTGTGCCAGCTCGCCGTCCCTGCCCGCCCTGCCGGTTTCCTGATAGTATCCCTCGATGTTTTTGGGCAAATCGCCGTGAAGCACAAACCGGACATTCGGCTTGTCGATTCCCATCCCAAAGGCGATGGTCGCAACAATAATCGGACAGTCATCTTGCAGGAATTCGTCTTGGATTGCATTTCGCTGCTGATCCGGCATGCCCGCGTGATAAGGTTTTGCCTTAAATCCTTTCGATTGTAAAAACTCGGCCGTTGCTTCGACGTTTTTTCGGGACGTTCGGTAAATAATGCCGGACTCGTTTTTTCGGTTTCGCAGCCGATCTTGCAGGAAGGCAAGAATTTGCTGATCGACATTTTTTTTCGGCTGCACGGCATAAAATAGGTTTTTCCGATTGAAGGACGCCCTGGTGATATGGGGTTTGCGCAGGCCAAGTCGTTGGAGAATGTCCTGCGAGACCTGCGGTGTAGCCGTTGCCGTAAAGGCCGCGATGGGGATGTTCGGGAACTCGGAAACAATCCGCGAAAGTGCCAAATAGTCAGGCCGAAAATCGTGTCCCCAGGAGGAAATGCAGTGTGCTTCGTCGATGGCGAAAAAGGCGATGTCAATCGTTTTGAGCCGTTCGATGAACAGGCCGGTATTGAAGCGTTCCGGCGAGACGTAGAGCAGGTCGAGTTCCCCGGCTCGAATGGCATTGCCGACGTGTTCGCGTTCCGAGGCGGTCGTCATGCTGTTGAGCGTCCCGGCACGGAGTCCGTTGGCATTGGCGGCATCGACTTGGTCTTTCATAAGGGAAATGAGGGGACTGACGACGATGCAAACGCCTTTTTTCATTGCGGCGGGCAGTTGGTAGCAGAGCGATTTTCCGCCGCCGGTCGGCATCACGGCGAAAGCGTCGCGGTCATCGAGGATTGCCTGCACGATTTCTTCTTGATGCGGCCGGAAGGAGCGAAAGCCGAAAAACTTGGAAAGGGCGGCGTGCATACGGAAATGTTCGGCAAAGGAAGGAATTCATACGTCTCACACGCTCTGTGCAACTTTCTGCGCAACGGTCAGATTGATTTCGGTCAGTCTGTCGACTCGAGCAAACTGTTTGGCAACTTCGGGTGCGTGCGTTACCAAAATCAGAGCGACCTCTTCCTCCTGGCAAGTATTCCGCAGCATATCAATCACTTGCTGTTGGTTGCCGACATCGACATTCGCCGTCGGCTCGTCCGCCAAGACCAATTTCGGCTTATTGGCCAACGCCCTCGCAACGGAAACACGCTGCTGCTCGCCCACGGAAAGTTGTGCCGGTTTATGATGCAAACGGTGGCCCAATCCGACTTTATCCAACAAGTCTTTCGCTCGGTTTTTATCGCTTCGCGAACTGGCAAAAGTCATACCGATCATTACATTTTCCAATGCGGTAAAGCCTTGCAGCAGATTGAATGTTTGAAAAACGTATCCGATTCGCCGTGCGCGGAATTGGTCTCGTTCGGCTTCGGTTAAAATGGGGGTATCCCAACCGTCGATGAGGACGTGTCCCGAAGTTGGGCGAAGGATACCGGCGATGATATGGAGCAGGGTTGTTTTTCCGCAGCCGCTTGCACCGACGACAACGACTTGTTCACCGGCATCGACTGTCCATTTGGGAATGTCCAAAATCGGCAAATCGCCGCCATCGGGCAGCAGATACGACTTTTTCAGGTTCTTGATTTCGAGCATGGTAGATGACAGGATACTCCATGTGTGTAGGTTTGTCAAGCCGTGCGCTCCGCCACGCACTACTTCGCAACGACTTTCGCCATCTCGAGCAACTTGCAGGAATATCCCCATTCGTTGTCGTACCAAGAAATAATCTTCGCAAAGTTGGAGTCCAAAACAATGCTCGCCTTGGCATCGTAAATTGATGTCAAAGCACAACCACGGAAGTCCGTCGAAACGACAGCCTCGTCAGTATAACCCAAAACGCCTTTCAAGTCGCCTTCCGATGCCGATTTCATCGCGGAATCGATCGCATCTTGCGTAATCGGCTTGTCAAGCACAACGGTCAAATCAACAACCGATACGTTAGAACTCGGAATACGAAATGCCATTCCGGTCAGTTTTCCATTCAATGCAGGCAAGACTTTACCGACGGCTTTTGCCGCTCCAGTCGATGAAGGAATGATGTTTTCCAAAATTCCTCGGCCACCACGCCAGTCTTTCGACGAAGGCCCGTCAACCGTTTTTTGCGTTGCCGTCGCGGCATGGACGGTAGTCATCAAACCTTTGACGATGCCGAAACTTTCGTGCAGCACTCGGGCGACCGGAGCGAGACAGTTGGTCGTGCATGATGCGTTGGAGATGATCGGCTGCCCGGCGTAAGATCGGCAGTTGACGCCGTAGACGAACATCGGCGTATCATCTTTCGACGGAGCGGACATAATCACTTTTTTCGCACCGGCTTGGATGTGTTTATCGGCTCCTTTGTCGCCGGTTGATTCGAGGAAGATTCCGGTGGATTCGATGACGACGTCGGCAGCGACATCGCCCCATTTCAGGTTGGCCGGGTCTTTTTCGGCGGTCAGGCGGATTTTTTTACCGCCGACGATCAGGGTATTGCCGTCAACGGCAATATCGCCTTTGAATTGACCGTGTACCGAGTCGTATTTGAGCATGTAAGCGAGGTAAGTGGGTTCGAGCAGGTCGTTGATGCCGACGATTTCGATGTCTTTTGCAAAATCGTTGATTGCAGCGCGAAATGCCATACGGCCGATACGGCCGAAGCCGTTGATTCCAACTTTGATTGCCATGGGGAAGTGTTCTCCTGGATTGAGTAAATTGAGTAAAAATGAACTTCGCCTTCCATTGTACAGGATTCGGCACGGCGATTCAACGGGGGCCGTACACGGCGGGGCGAGTGGGAGTTCGGAAACCGTCATTCCGGCGCACGCCGGAATCCAGTAAGGACAGGTCGCGGTCGCTTGACTGGGTTCCGGCTTTCGCCGGAATGACGGCTTTGAGGGTTTCCGAACAAAGCCAACACATTGCAAACGGCACGCATTCCGATTATACTGTTCTGCATTCCCTGTTCCGAAAGTGTTTTTGCGATGAGTACCTTGAAGGTATTTTCCGGTCGAGCCAGTGCCAACCTAACCAAACAAATCTGCGAATACCTCGGTTCGCCGCCCGGCCTGATCACAATCGGAACTTTTCCCGACGGCGAAATTCGTTGCAAAATCGAACAGGACGTCCGCGGACAAGATGTGTTTATCGTCCAATCGACCTGCCCGCCGGTCAACGAAAACATCATGGAACTGCTGATTCTCATCGAAAGTTTCAAAAGGGCCAGCGCAGAACGCATCACCGCCGTCATTCCCTATTTCGGATACGCCCGCCAAGACCGAAAAGACGAGGGACGCGTGCCGATTACCGCGAAACTTGTCGCAAATCTGCTGACACACGCCGGAGCAAACCGAATCCTGGCGATGGACCTCCACGCCGCCCAAATTCAAGGATTTTTCGATATTCCCGTCGACCATCTGACAGCAGCACCCGTCCTCGAACATTATATTCGGTCGCTTTCCATTCCGCCCGAACAACTCATCGTCGTAAGTCCCGATGTGGGAAGCATTAAGCGAGCCGCATCGCATGCCGAATCGCTCGGAGGGCGGTTGGCCTACATCGACAAACGGCGTTCCGGCAATCGGGTCGAACAGGTTAAACTCATTGCGGATGGGCCGATGGAAGGGAAGGTTGCCGTCTTGCTTGACGATATGATCAGTACGGGCGTGTCGATTTGCGGAGCGGCTCATCTTGTCCAAAAACATGGGGCGGAAAAGATTTACGTCGGAGCAACGCACGGCGTGCTTTGTGGAAATGCGGTGGAACATTTGAAAACTGCTCCGGTCGAACGGATTATTTTGACGGATACGATTCCGTTGCAGGATGAATTGTTGCCGAATTTGAAGGTGTTGAGTGTTGCGTCGATGTTTGGCGAGGCTATTCGGCGGATTCATTGTCATGAATCGGTCAGTCGGCTTTTTTCCGATAGTATGCAACTTTGGACGCGAGGAAGTTAATGGAGCCCGCAAGGCGAAACGGCTTTCATCGCCATCCCACGTTTGATCGCCTCATACAAAACAAAGAGCCGTTCGTCGGTTACCGTATGCAGAAGTTGATAAATTTCCTCATCGGACTTCGCGGCCAATCGCGGCAAGTCAAGGCCATCGCGTCCAATTTCCGCACCACGCACCGCCTTCAGAAGGGCTTCCTCAAATGTGTCCGCAATAGACATCACTTCGCCGGTCGCCTTCATCTGCGTCCCGAGATCACGCTTGGCATAGACAAATTTATCAAAAGGCCATTTTGGGAATTTGACCGCAACATAATCAAGCGTCGGTTCAAACGCAGCAAATGTGTTGCCCGTTACGCTATTGATAATTTCGTCGAGATTGTAGCCGATCGCGATTTTCGTCGCTACTTTGGCAATAGGATAACCCGTCGCCTTGCTTGCCAATGCCGAAGAACGCGAAACACGCGGATTGACTTCGATGACGGCATACTCGAAACTGTGCGGATGCAATGCTAGTTGACAGTTGCAACCGCCTTCGACACCAAGTGCTTTGATAATGTCGATTGATGCGGTGCGCAGCATCTGATATTCCTTGTCGGCCAGCGTTACACACGGAGCAATAACAATGCTGTCGCCGGTATGAACACCGACCGGGTCGAAGTTTTCCATCGAGCAAACGATGATCACGTTGCCGGCACGATCCCGCATGACTTCAAATTCGATTTCCTTCCAGCCTGCAATAGATTTTTCGACGAGTATCTGCCCGATGGGAGAAAGGGCGATTCCGTTCGATGCAATTTCTAGGAGTCGAGATTCGTTTTCCGCGATTCCTCCTCCGCTGCCGCCCAAAGTGAATGCAGGCCGCACGATGACGGGATAGTCCATCTTGTTTGCAAATTCGAGTGCTGTTTCGATGTCAGTCGCGATGACCGACGGAACGCAGGGCTGCCCGATGCTTTGCATGGTTTCCTTGAAAAGTTGCCTATCTTCGGCTTTGTCGATGGTTTCGGGCGAGGAACCGAGCAGTCGGACATTCATTTTTTCGAGAAAGCCTTCACGGGCAAGTTGCATACAGAGCGTCAGACCGGTCTGTCCGCCGAGTCCTGACAGGATGCTGTCGGGCCGCTCTTTTTCGATGATGCGTTTGATGGTGGTGAGGGTGAGGGGTTCGATGTAGATTCTATCCGCGATGTTATTATCGGTCATAATGGTCGCGGGATTGGAATTGACGAGTACGATTTCGATTGCGTCTTCGCGGAGTACGCGGCAGGCTTGGGTTCCTGCGTAATCGAATTCTGCGGCTTGACCGATGACAATCGGCCCGGAGCCGATGACGAGGACTTTTTTGATGGTTGTATCGAGAGGCATAGGTGTTTTTATTACATAAAAAAAGCGTTCACCGGTGCGATTATTGACAATCGTTGCACCGATAAACGCCTTTGTCTATCGTGATTTGAGCAGTGTAGCAGGAAGGGGACGCGGCGTCTAGTAGGGGCAACAGGTTTGCAACACGGGCTTTCCTTGGGTTCATCACCACTGCAACACACTGTTAATAGAACAAAAATGGGACGTCGTCCGCCTGCCCATATCAAAATTATAGTCGGCGAAAATACGCCAACTCTGCGTTGCATATAAATTATATCCCATACCGACATTCAACCAATTCCGCCCCCATTTTGTACTGCGAATCGATGTCGATGATGCCAGATTTTCGCCGGAAGAGAACGACGTTGCCGACCAAACATAATCATCGCCTCCGATATGTCGAATGTATTGCACCCGAGTCCGCAAACGCCAGAATTCACTCAACATACCAACACGGACTGCCATCGTATCCAATTTATCCGTGTCGATGGCCATCCTGCCAATCGTACTCGGCACGGAAAATGGATCCATTTTAGCCGACTGAAAATCAAACGCAACGAGCGGAATCAAACGATAATCCGCCTCAAGTCCTGTGAGGGCACCTCTAAAAGTATTTTCAAACGGGCGAGTCCATTCCGCACTGGCAAAATAAGAATTGCCGCTGAATTTAGAAGCGTATGTTTTATAATGATAATCCTGACTGCCGAATCCGAGCATGACGTTAAGCATAATTTCCCAACCCGTAACCATCCTGACATACATTCCTGCCGTGTAATCATTGGCCGTAATTTTGCCGAGGTCGCTTTCGATGTACGGTGCTGCATAACCGAACAAAATACCCGCAACGGCCTTGTTATAGACATCAATATCGCCGCCCACATAAAAACCATAGCGATACAAATCGTAACCATCCACCGTTCCAGAATCACCCTTGGCCGATTCGTACAGACCGTAAGGATTAAGCCAAAGATTAAAGCCTTCTTTGACCTGTCCTCTCGTTTTTCCAAATCCGGCGAACGGCGAATGAGTGGAAGCAATGTCATCGAGATACCGAAAGACGGAATGAGCGGGCTGATGCAATGCGATTCGCATAGCATTACCGGCGAGTTCGCCGGCCATTGTGTTGTGGGTAAGATTTCTGAGTTGACCGTGGTTTAATTTTTCTAATGTTTCACGAATGGCAGCATCACCGGCGGCGGCATCATCCAGGAACATTGCCGCATTGTTATAATTTTCTCCGCTTTGTTTCCAATCGTCTCGAACATAACTTGCTACGGAAAGATTCGTAAGATTAAGATGAAGAAATTGTCCTTCTTGCGTCCAAGTCGGTCGGTAGAGTGCCGTTTTCGCTGATTGCAATAAAGGCAACAGACTGGTCATGTTGCCGTCTTTGACTTCGATGATATTGTTATACACCGTATTGTCTATGCCGCCGACAACTTGGATTTGCGTGCTTTGCGGTCGGGTAATTTCCCAGGTATTCACGCTCACAATCGGCATGCCGGTTTCGCTGATATCGAGGACCAGCGTTCCGCCGTCGGCCAAGGTCAATTTATTAACATCGACAATTTGTCCAGCGATTCGGCCACCTTTTTGGAGCGTCAGATGATGATTATTGCCGGAATAATTCCCGAGTATTGTTGCGTCGTTAAATGCCGCATCGCCGCTGGCAATGACGTTCGTTCCCGCTTCGGTGATGAGACGTTCCGCCGTGATACTTCCGAGAGTATGGAGTGCGGTGCCGTCTTCTTCGACAATCAGGAGTCCCCGTCCGATGTTAATTTGATCGGTTTGATAAGTTCCGCCGCCGGAAACGATGAGGTGCGCGCCCTCAACGCTTGCATTCCCGTTGGTTCCGAAGGATACCTGACCGCTTTCGAAGCGGATATTTTCCGCAACGCTGACTTTGCCGATTCCAATGATTTCGATGTTATTCATTCTGGCATCGAATCGAATACCGCCGGGAGAATCGCCTTGCTCAATTTCGATGATACCGCCGGTTACGTTGCCGACATTGTCGATGCTTCCAATCAGCGTTATTTGTGCCGTATCGGGATTGCCGATGTCTCCCTTATAGATTTGCGAGCCGTTGCTTGCTTCGGCTTTTAAGGTTCCATAGACAACGAGAGCATAATCGGTTTGCGAACTTAGTTGAATGCTGGTATCGGCCTTCATATCGAGAGTTGAGTGCAAGCGGATGATGACTTCCTCGATGGAGTGTTGTCCTGCATCAATCGTAAACGTATTTTTGGCATTTCCGTCGCCGATGAGGAGTCGGCCTATCGATTCTAAATTTCCGGCAATGTTGCCGTTTTGCACGTTGATGTTTGATTTTGTTTCGCCGTCGCTTTGCAAACCGCTGATGCTTGTACCGGCATCGACGACCAACCGTCCGATGGCGGCATGATCGAGGAAAACGACATCGCCTTCTCTGACCGTAAAGTTCCCGAGCAAATTGACGCTGCCGACATGCCAGGTTCCGCCGCCGATTTTGGTAACATCCCTTCCGGGTTGCTGCCCGATGACGCTGCCGGTTGCAAAGATAACATCATTTTCGACATCAATAGTTCCGCCGCCGGCCTCGAGAATGACGTTGATGGTATCCGCAAAGAACGGGCTGGCATTGCCTTGCGTGATTTTGACGGTTCCTCCGCCGATGTAGAAAGTCGTGTTTTTGTCGGGCTGCAATTCTTCGATTCCGTTCCAGGGGTCGGTGCTGTTGTAGATTCCGGTTCCCAAAATACTTGGAACAACAAGCATTCCCCGGACGGCGACGTATCCGCCGCTGACGTGAAGCATTGCGTGGGGTTCGAGTTCGAGCGTTGCATTGCTGTCGATGACAATGCCGACGAGGGAGTCGGCTAGATTTTCGATGCGAAAGTTTCCCGTGTTGACAACGAGCAGGCCGTCTTCGTTTAGGAAATCATTGATATTGGCATCGTTGATCGTCGTTTGTGCCAGGGCGGTGAGGGCGAGGAGGAGAACGGTGCAGAGAGCGAGCGCGGATTGCCAACCGGCACAGAACAATTTCGTGCATTTTGTTCTATTCATATTTTGGCGATGCGCACCGAGCCCCATTCCGAGTGCGAATCTTACAAAAGAAAGCAAAATTAGCCAAGGGCAAAAAAGTGCTATTTCGCCTGAGTGTATCCAAATTGATATGGACAAAAAAGCCGTCATTCCGGCGAAAGCCGGAACCCAGACATTGCGAGTGAGGCCGATTTCTCTGGATTCCGGCCTGCGCCGGAATGACGAAAAAATGTCCAGAGCAATTTGAAACTCGCCCTAAAACGTCCGGGCAATCGATTCTATCTTGTACGCTTCCAAAACGTCGCCTTCCTTTAAGTCGTTGAATCCCTTCAGTTTGATACCGCATTCGTATCCATCGCGAACTTCTTTGACGTCATCCTTGATCCGCTTGAGCGAATCCAACGCATACTCGCCAATAATCCGGCTGTCCCGAATGATGCGGATTTTGCAGTCCCGTTCTATCATTCCCGACGTTACGCGACAGCCCGCAATCGAACCCAACCGGCTGATATGAAATACCTGCTGGACCATCGCACGCCCCAATTCCTTGACCTGCTCAATCGGCTTGAGCATTCCCTCCAACGCCTTTTTAATGTCGTCCGTCAGATTGTAAATAATATCGTAGCGCCGAATCTGAATTTTCTTGCGGTCGGCCATAATCCTCGCATTTTCGTCAGGCACCACGCTAAATCCAACAATAATCGCATCCGACGCGTCCGCCAACTGGACGTCCGCCTCCGTAATCCCTCCGACGCTTGCCTGCAAAATCCTGATTTTCACTTCGGGATGCTTCAATTTCTCCAATTCCTTGCGAATCGCCTCAATCGACCCGCGAACGTCAGCCCGAATGATGATATTCAACGTCTGGACTTTCTGCGTGTCCGTAATTCGCTGGAAAAGCGACTCCAGCGTTACCTTGCCCTGAACCTCGGTCAATTCGCCGACACGCTCTTCCGCAAGTCTCTGTTCGGCAATCACCCGGGCATCGGCAATATCGTCCAACACGCAAAATCGGCTGCCCGCCTTCGGGGCAACATCCAATCCGACCAACTGAACCGGCGTGCTCGGCGTTGCCTCATCAATTTGCTTTTTATGGTCAAGCGTGTCGTACATCGCCTTGACCCTGCCGTACGCGCTGCCGCAAAGAATCACGTCGCCAGGCCGAAGCGTTCCCTTTTGCACGAGAACTTTCGACACAACGCCCTGGCCCGACTGCAATTCCGCTTCCAACGCAACGCCGACCGCAGGCCGGTCGGGATTGGCTTTGAGTTCGTTAAATTCGGCAATAATCTGGATCGTTTCGAGCAATTTATCGACGCCCATCCCGGTCAGACCGCTACACCGGATAATTTCCGTGTCGCCGCCCCATTCGCTCGGCATCAACTCGTGCTGGGCGAGTTCCTGAATAACCCGGTCGGGATTGACTCCGGGTAAATCCATTTTATTGAGCGCAACGACAATCGGCACTCCGGCGGCCTTAGCGTGCGAAATTGCCTCTTCGGTCTGCGGCATCACGCCGTCATCCGCCGCAACGACAAGAATCACAATATCCGTGCAATTCGCTCCGCGTGCCCGCATCTCCGTAAAGGCTTCGTGTCCCGGCGTATCGAGAAATGCAATATCGACGCCGTTGTCCATCTTGACCCGATAGGCCCTAATATGCTGCGTGATTCCGCCCTTTTCGCCGGAAACGACATTCAGCCGCAAAATATGGTCGAGCAGCGTGGTTTTTCCGTGGTCGACGTGTCCCAGCACGGTAACGATCGGCGGACGCGAACGGAGCAATTCCGGCGGGTCTTCCTCTTCAAACAGGGCCGTAACGAGTTTGTCTTCCAACGTCACGTATTCCTTGACCAGCACTTTAATTCCGCAGGCTTCCGCGAGCAATTCCGAGGTTTCGACGTCGAGTTGAGTGTTAAGCGTCATCGGCATACCGATTTCAAGAAGTTTCCGCATGAGAATCGCAATCGACAATCCCGTCTTTTCGGCAAATTGCTTGACCGTACAGGGCAGTTGGATAGCGACGTCGCCCTTTCTCGGAGCAGCGGTATTGACCGCGCGTCCATGCACTTTTTGCCGTTTTAGTTGACGGGGAATCATGATGCCGCCATCGTCATCATCCCCAGCTCGCCGCATCGTCGCACCCGACCGCCGTTTCTTTTTATCCGGCTCGTAGAGTCCACCGCCAAATGCGGTCGCACCTTTGCTGCGGACATCCTTTGTTCCCCGACCTCGGCTGGCGGCAAGAGGTTTTTTGCCCCCTTCTCGCTCTTTTCGCTCTTCCTCTTTTTTACGCAGCCGTTCTTCGTGCTTGCGGATATGTTCTTCGATGGATTTAGCAACATTCCCTTTGCCACGGAGCAATTCCGGCGGCAATTTCATATCCGGCTTTTGAGCGGCCAGTTCCCGGGATTTTGTCGGTTTTTGCTGCGTTGTCCCCTGCGGGATGGGCGCGACGTGAATTGCCGGCCCTGACCGATGCCCGCCGGGCCCCAGACGGTCGCCGTCAGGCCGTTGACGATAGTCATCCAAATTGGGGATTTTTTCGGTAATTTTCCGCATAGGCCCCCGATAGTTGGGATCCATACGGACATTGGCGGCGTGTCCTTGTTGGGCATAGCCGGTCGTCAGCGGAGCGGCGGGACGCGGAACCGCCGGAGGATGACCTGTTCGGGACTTTTCTCGCTCCCGGCCCGAATCTCTGCCGGAGTCCCGAGCGGAATCCTTACCTCGACCGGATTTTTTGGAACCTTTGGCGGGTAATTCGACGCGGCCAATGGGCGGCGGCAAAACCGTCTTGGGCAAAATGACGGGCTGGATGGGCGGAGGCAACGGCTTGCCCTTGGGAAGAACAGAGGGGGAGGGGATGGCGACGGATTCCGGCAACGCAGCCGCCGGCTGTGCGTCTGCCGGAACAGCATCGTCGGACGCCGGCGGGACCGGCTCCTCGTGTTGCGGTTCCGGGGCTGGGGCTTCCGTATGGGTTTCCGCAATTGGGGCAACGGCTTCTAAAACCTGCTCGGCCGGCCCTTCCGGGGGGGTGTCAGGGACGGCATCGGGAATTTCAGCGGACTCCGGCACATCGGGCACAACCGTCGGCGTTGCAGGCTTTTGGGGCGAAGATATTGGCTTTGTATGGGCATCAAGGTTGCGAACCTTGGTATCGGAAACGACGGGCCGTTGAAAGACGGAAGTGTTAATTTGGGGAGTTTTTGCCTGTTTTTGAGCGTTTAATTTTTCTTTAACCTGCTCAATTTCCTCATCGCTGAGAGTCTGCAACGGCGAATTTTTGCCCTCGATACCGAGTTGCTTGACTGCAACGAGTATATCTTTGCTATCGACATTAAGTGTTTTCGACAGAGCGTAGATTCGGATGGACAAACTCGATTCCCCTGGAGGTAGGACGTAAAAAGGACGGCGTCGCACGATTGCGAACAGAGGGGGGTAGCCCCACGCCCGGTGCTATTTTACCTCAAATATGCGAGTTGGGTAGTAGTCCCTGGAACGGGTGTGCAGGTTCCAGATTGGTCGGCCAAGACGGCATCCGACCGCCGGACGGATGCCGACGGGATTCGCTCGTGTGCTAACGTTTGCCTCTCCCGCTATTATTCAAAAATTCCGCCAGTTGCACCGGATTATCCGTATTGACCATCTGCTCTATTTTATCTGGTTTGATACCCAGTTGCGACAATGCGGCAGCGATGCGTTTCCAAACTTGCTGTCGTTTTTTGCCTTCGGCCAAGTACAATTCCGTAACCAATTCCGAAAGCCTTTGCTTTGCAATGTCTTCCCGATGATCGTAATAACGCTTAATGATATTTTGCTGATGCGGTGTGTAGTCCATACGATGGTTTAATTAGATTTGTTCGGAAACTGTCATCCCGGCGAAAGCCGGGACCCAGACATTGCGTGTGATGCGGGGGGGCCTCTGGGTTCCGGCTTTCGCCGGAATGACGATGGGGCCGGAATGACGATTTTGAGGGTTTCCGAACAAGTCCATTATCCGAACAAGTCCATTGTGCCCACTCATGATACCAAAAATTGAAAAAGTTTACCATATTGCGTTCGCCGCGTCGCCTGGCAACAATATCACTTTACAAAGCGGCCAAAATTCACTAGACTTCCCTCTGAAATGAATAATGTCGCTTATTCCCGGAAATTCGCATCGAGACAATGCCTGCTCGTCAGCATTTGCGTCCTCCTTGCGGGCGGATGCGGAACGACAAAATGGAGCGATACGAGCCGAACAGGCACCGAACAACTCCTCGTCAGCAATGCAATTGACCGAGTCGTCGATAAAATTGATTTCAGTCCCATGCAGGATAAAAAGTGTTTTCTAAACACCGCAGCCATCGAAAACACCACAGATCGCAACTATTTGGCAATGACGGTCAGGCAGCATCTTGCAACGGCCGGAGCCGTTCTTGCCGAAAACGAGGAAGATGCGGACTACATTGTGGAAATTCGGGCCGGTGCGGTGGGGACGGACCGCGATGATTTATTGGTCGGCATACCGGCAACGACGTTGCCTGCATTTCCGGGCAGTCAGTATTCGGCAACGTCGATTCCTGAGATTCCGTTTGTGAAGCGGACGAAACAGCGGGGCGTGGCCAAGATTGCTCTTTTTGCCTATAATAAGGACACTGGCCGACCGGTTTGGACTTCGGGCAATCGGCAAGGGGAGAGTGCGGCACAGAATTTCTGGTTTGCCGGGGCGGGTCCTTTGACACGGGGAACGATTTATCACGAGCCGACGTTTGCGGGCAATTCCTTGCCGAGGTCGATGCAAAAAACCGTCCGAATGCAGCCGAATCTCACTTTGGCGCCCGAAAGACCGCAGGTGTTTCCAGAATCAATGCCGATTCCAGAAACCGTGCAAACGCCCAATGTACCGGTGCCGACATATCCGATGTTTTTGCAGCAATAATGAATCCAACCAATCGAAAATACTTTGATCGGCAAGTCGAATGGGTATTGGCTCGGCTTCCTCAGAGCGTGTTAGCCATCTTGAAGGAGGTCCCGCTTCACGTCGTTGATCAGCCGTCCAAAAGGTTGCTGAAGGAATTGGGAGTTGCGGAACCTGATGAACTTTGCGGATATTTTTGCGGTTTGCCTTATACGGAGTGTAGTGCATTTACGTTTTGTTCCTCAGTGCCGACGAGTGTTACGATTTTCCGTCGGGGCATTGTTTCGGCCTCTCGGGATGAACGGGGTAAAGTTTGCCGAAGCGAACTTCGCGAGCAGATTCGCATCACGGTTTTGCATGAACTTGCCCATCTGCATGGAATGGATGAAGACGAAATCGACAAAATTGGCTACGGTTAGGACGGTGCGTCGCCGGGCGACGCGGCAAACGCTTACCAACTGCTGGTATGGTGCTGATGCGACGCTCCCGCGACCGGAGCAGGCTGCGGAGTCCAATGATGCACTTCCTGTGTCCAACCACGAGGTATATCCGGCGTGAACCAACCTTTTATGTGGCCCAATATGTCCGCCATCGGCGGGTTAATCTTGGTCGAACGCAAATCATAAACCTTGTATCCCTTGTCGTTTATGTCATATTGCTTTAAGCCCCGTGCCCGTAAATCCTTTTCGAGCATGATCTCGATTTCCTTGAACTCCTGTTGGTCTTCCAAAAGAAGAGGCCGAGCATACACCAATATCATATCGTTTGGACGATGCTCTATGCGAAGGCTAAAACGACGCTTGAGATCGTCCGCCTTGGCTCCAAAAATCAACGGAAGCGGCGTGTCCGCAATTCCCTTCCCAATCATCTCGGGCGGAACATGAATCTGGTGTACCGTCTTGGCATTGTAGTCGTACTTGAATACCGTCTTTTCGTCAATAATCATTTTTTCGGCATCAATATGCGGATTTCTGTCCCCTTCCCGTTTGATTTGCTTGTTATCCCGCCATTCGCCTTCGATGGCGTAAAGAAACCGCATCGGACTCGCAATATACTTGAAATGCCCAAACGCAATTCGGTAGGCTTGATCCGGCTGCGCACCGGGAATCGTCGGATCAAACTTAAACACGTTAAAATCAACATCATACCGCCGAATGCCTGCACTGTATCTTTCCCAGCGTGCGAGAAACTCGTCGAGTTCTCGTTGTTCCGTCGGATTTAACTCGAAGGGGATGGTCCGGTTTGCCGGGGCGACGGGTATTGGCTGAACCGATCCCGGCATAGAGCCTTGTACGGCAGGGCTGGGGCTGGACGGTATGGGCGTTCCCGGCTGTATCGTTACGGGAGTTCGATTGACTCCATTGGGATCATAAAGCGGAATGGATTGGCCTACTGACGGAGTCGACGTCGGAGCGGCAGGCTGTGCCGTCGCCACTCGAACCGGCTGTTGCTGATAGACGGATTGTCCCGCGTGCGGATTAAAGTTTTGCGGATGCTGGATGGGCTGCATTTGAGCCAAAACATTTGCATTCCAGCAAAACGCAATCAGGGAAATCGAGAGGACAAATCGGGATGTCGGCATTGCAAAAACTCGGCAAATCGGCAAACAAGACTAGCGGAGTATAGCGATTGCGAGTAAAAGCGTAAAGGGCAGTTTTTCTGCCTGAGGGAACCCCAGAGCGTGTCCCAAATTGGCCTGGAATCGCTTCCGCCATCCCGCGCACACTGCCATCCCGGCGCACACATTGTCATCCCGGCGCACACATTGTCATCCCGGCGCACACATTGTCATCCCGGCGCACACATTGTCATCCCGGCGCACACATTGTCATCCCGGCGCACACATTGTCATCCCGGCGCACACATTGTCATCCCGGCGCACACATTGTCATCCCG
>WRKP01000016.1 GCA_009778035.1 Planctomycetaceae bacterium | reverse complement strand
CGGCTGCGTTATCGGACGGTACGGCAGGTCAATCGGTGTTCGTTGGTTGAAATTCACTTAGAAACGGGCCGAAAGCATCAGATTCGTTTGCAGTTTTCCGTTCGGGGCCATCCGATATGCGGGGATGCCAAATATGGAGCGAAGCAGCCGTTTGGCGTCGGAATTGCATTGCATGCTTGGAAATTGGCGTTTTCGCATCCGACGACAAAGGAGCGTATCGAGTTGGTTGCTCCTTTGCCGAAAGATTTTGGTGGACGGTAGTTCGTTGTTATTCCGGTGTAATTCGATCGCATATCCCAAATTGGTCTGGAATCGCATCCGTCATTCCGGCGCACACATTGTCATCCCGGCGAAAGCCGGGAACCAGCCATTGCGTGCGACACCAGTTCCTCTGGATTCCGGCTTGCGCCGGAATGACGGCTTTTTTGTCTAGAACAATTTGAAATATGCGACAACCGCCGCACTACTCATCGTCGCTCGGCTCCTGTATCACCGTTTCGAGCACACGAGTATTGCGTTCCAAAGTCAAAATAATCCGCTGCATTTCCACGCCGTCACTGCCCTCGGCCTCGATAGGAAATAAATGCCGTTTTTCCGGCAACGCAAATCGCACCGCAAATGTTCCATCCGGGTTCACCATCACCGGCTCGTTGCGTATGTTCACCTGCACATTCGGGTCAGTCTTTCCGTGAATGATCACATCGACATCAGCCCCGAACCGAAAATTCCGCCGCGCCCGTTCCATATTGCCCTGCTTTGCAACTCTGTGTCTGGAAAGAAGTTGCGGCGACATCGGCCGGTCGAGTTGCTCTTCCAAAACCTCTTTAAGTTCCTGGCTTCCGGCTTCATTACTGCTCAATTTGAACACCCGGCCTAAATCTTCAGCAACGCCCTTCCAGTTGGCATCAAGTTTATCCAACTCGTCGATGACCTGCTGCTGCGGGGTTTCAACGATATTGCTGGAAAGCGTCGAATGGAACTTCTTTTCCCGGGTCAGATACCCAAGTTCGACGATAAACGTCGAGGGCGGATTCGTAACGTCCAAGTACCAATTGTTGACGCCGCCGTGTATGGGAACATCCCGAACCAGTTGCCGTTTGGGCGAGCCCGTCCCGTCGGCATACAACTTGAACAGCCGGAGTACCGGAATGGATGCGTACCAAAGATGTCCTAATGCCACCTTGGCGCGTTCCATTGTTTTGGCATTGACTTCCCAAAAAGCGTGGAGCCAAAAAGGGTCCCGCACCATCAGGACGAGTCGATCGGGCTTCCCGTCTTCTGCTCGTGTGCTGATGTCTCTGCGAAGTCCTTGTTTCCCGACGTAACTGGGCAATACGGCAGCGACTCCGGTCAAGACCGGCGCTTCGTTCGATTGCTGGGGCGGTTCCTTGGACGGCGTCGTTTTTGCAGGAGTTGCATCGGTTTTGGCAACGGATTTCCCGCCGGTTTTTTCGCTTGGGGCGGCTTTTTTCTTCAAAATGGACGCCAGGGAACGATTGATAATTTCGCCGGCAATTTTGCCGCGGGACTTGGCGGCCAGTACCCGGACCAATTCCTCTTTGCGCATCTTCGACCAACCTGGAAGCGGAACCTCTTTGGCGATGGTTCCGAGTTCTGTCAGCGTCAACGAGTTAAGTTCGCTTGTGGTTGCCATTGTTATATCTTTGACCGCCTATACGCCCTATAACTGGAAGTCATACCTTAATACCGGCGTTCCTCCCATCATCGGCGGTCAAATTTTAGCACATTTTTCCCAAAGAGTCAACCGCCCCGCAGGCGAGGCGATTGATGTGATTGCACGCAAGAGCCGGAAACGGAGCGTAACGCAGTCCCCGGATTGGCATCTATTACAGGGACTGCATAACGTACCGCCCCGTCCCCGACTCCTTTTGATTGTACTGTTTTGACGACTCCGGCCTAAAGGATACGGAGTAATGACAGACTTCGCCGGAGGCAATCGCTCGGTGATCGGCGGCCCCGCCACAGGGGGACATGTACATAAACCAAAAAAAGAGTAGAATCAAGACCATGGCACGCAATACAGGACCAGTTTGCCGGAAATGCCGGCGTGAAGGATTTAAGTTGAACCTCAAAGGAAGCCGATGCGACACCGAAAAGTGTGCCTTCAATCGGCGATCCAACGCTCCCGGTATGCACGGAGCCCGAAGAGGAAAACAGACCGACTACGGAATCCATCTTCGCGAAAAGCAAAAGGTGAAAAACTATTACGGTGTGCTGGAAAAGCAATTCCGCAAGTATTTCGCCCTCGCGACCCGAATGCAAGGAAATACCGGCTCGCTCTTGATGTCGATTCTCGAACGCCGACTGGATAACATCGTTTATCGGCTCGGATTCGGTGCTTCGCGGCCGCAGTCCCGACAATGGGTTGCTCACGGACACATTCAGGTCAACGGAAGGCGAGTTGATATTCCCAGTTATCTCGTTCGGATGGGCGATGTCATCACCGTCCGCAACCGGCCAAAGAGCAAGCAAGCGGTCAAAGATGTCATCGAAGAGGGATTGCGGGATATTCCCGACTTCCTGTATCGGGATAATGCGGAAATCCCCAAGGGCATCGTGATGCGGTTGCCGACGTCAGAAGATGTTACGATTCCCGTCAATGCCGCTCTGATTGTCGAGTTGTGCTCGAAATAAAACAGGTTCGCCGCGTCGCCTTGCGACGTGCATATTTTTGCTTGCCAAAATCAATTTTTTCGGAGGTTTTTCACAATGCGTATTAGATGGCGAGGGTTAGAATTACCCAGCAGATTGACATGCGATCAAGACACCCTGACAGGATCGTACGGTAAATTCACCGTCGAGCCGTTTGAACGCGGCTTCGGACATACCGTCGGGAACAGTTTGCGACGTGTGTTGCTCTCAAGCCTTGAAGGCGGAGCAGTAACGAGCATCAAAATTAGGAACGCTCTGCACGAATTTACTTCGATTCAAGGCGTTTTGGAAGACGTTACGGAAATCGTCCTGAACGTCAAGGCGATTGTCGTGCGCTTGCACGTCGATAAGCCGAGGGTGCTCCGCATCGTGAAAGATAAGAAAGGAGCGATTACGACGGACGATATTCAGGGGGATGCGTCGGTCGACGTCATCAGCAAAAGGCATCATATTGCGACTCTGACGGACGATATCCTGTTCGAAATGGAAATGATCGTCGAAAGCGGACGGGGTTATGTTCCGGCATCGGAACAGTTGGCCCTGACGCATGACCGTGGCGGCGAGCCGGGCGTGATTCCGCTTGATGCGGCATTCAGTCCGGTGGTTCGTGTGCAGTACGATGTTGAGGAAACGCGTGTCGGACACAAAACGAATTACGATAAAATGACGCTCCAAATCTGGACAGACGGCTCCGTCGGGCCTGAAATGGCACTGGTCGAAGGGGCGAAAATCTTGCGAAAGCACTTGAATCCGTTTGTGCAATATGACCGGCTGGAGTCGTTTGTGTTTGCGAAGGTCAAGGGGAGCAGTGCGGCGGTTCTTGATCCAGCATTGGAAGCGAAGTTGACGATGTCGGTAGCGGACCTTGGATTACGGGAGCGTTCGGTGAATTGTTTCCGTGAGCAGAACATCAAGACGCTTGGCGATTTGGTCGTGCTTTCGGAGGACACGATATTGGAGTTCCGCAATTTTGGCGAGACGTCGTTGTTCGAATTGAAGGAAAAACTATCGCAGTTGGGCCTGCGGTTGGGTATGCGGCTGTAGGGTTATACGTAGATTGCGTGAGCCGTGTTGCCCTGCGCGCCGTCCATTAATAATGGTAGGCAGTCGTTTTGGAGCGGCCCGCAAACTTTTTACCCTTCCCCCGTGTAAAATCATGACGCAGAAAATCACTTTCCTTCCGGTCTGTCTGATCTGCTTGCTTGCTCTGCCGATTGCCGCCGAACAAGCCCCGATGCCGGATGTCGAACGCAAACCCGGCGACCGTATGGAGTTGAAAATCAACAACGTGGAGTACGCATTCCGCTGGTGTCCGCCGGGCACATTCACGATGGGCAGCCCGGCAGACGAAGCAACTCGATTTGAAGATGAGCGACAATACGAGGTAACATTATCGCAGGGCTTTTGGATGCTCGAAACGGAAGTAACGCAAGCAATGTGGGAAAGCGTGATGGGCAATAATCCGAGCCATTTCAAAGGAGAAAAACTTCCGGTGGAAACGGTCTCCTGGAACGATTGCCAGGAATTTATCACGAAATTGAATGCGAAACTAAAGAGCGGGGGACGTCAGTCCCCCGGTGGAACCGATGGGCTGACGCCCGCCGCTCTTGGTGAGGGCTTCAAATTTTCGCTGCCAACGGAGGCACAATGGGAATACGCCTGCCGAGCGGGCACGACGACAGCGTATCATTTTGGCGACACATTAACGCAGCAACAGGCGAACTTCCTTGGCAATCAGACGCGGGAGGTCGGTTCCTACCCCGCGAATGCTTGGGGTTTGCGGGATATGCACGGCAATGTATTGGAACGGTGTTTGGACTGGTATGGGGAGTATCCTAGCGGTGCTGCAACGGACCCAACGGGGCCTGAGAGGGGCTCGTATCGGGTGTTTCGGGGCGGGAGTTGGCGTGACCTTGCCGTGCATTGCCGGTCAACGGATCGGTACGACAGCAATCCGTCGGCCCGGGGCAACAGCACTGGCCTCCGTCTGGCCTTGGTTTTGGAGTAACGGCGAATCGCCGCTTGGAATCACTGCGTTGGCTTTGATAAGTAGGTTCACTGGAAAAGCAAAGTAGAAACGCTACTTTGTGTTGGAGGATGCGGATTTTGTAGAGGCGGCAGGCAAATTAGGCGAGCAGAATCCCCGCAACGCCGACTGTTACGGACGGCAAAATGGAGTAAAATAGGGTTTTCGCAACCGGCAAGACGAGTGGTTCGGTGCCGTATTTTCCCGCAATGTGGGGAAATTTGGCAGTCATTACTCGTTCGGGAACCATCAAAATCCAACGGAATCGGAATCACACGCAAAATAATATGTTCACACTCATCCTCGGCACAAACAATCGGAAAAAAGGCATCGAATTGGCAGAACTGCTGGCTCCACACAACGTCGGACAACACACTATCAAAGTCCAAACCCTTGCCGACTTTGAACAACAACTTGACGTCATCGAAGATGGCCTGACGTTTGCCGATAATGCCCGAAAAAAAGCAGTCGAGCAAGCAAAATTCTTGAATTCCTGGGTCGTCGGCGAAGACAGCGGACTCTGCGTCGATGCACTCGATGGTGCCCCCGGTGTTTATTCTGCCCGATTTGCCGCATCATCCGATGGCAATGCCTCCGATGAGGACAATAACCGTCTGCTGCTCGAAAAATTGCGTGATGTCCCGTTGGAAAAACGGACGGCATACTATGTTTGCGTGGCAGTGCTTTCCGACCCGGCGGGCAATGTGCAAGGCGAAGCGAAAGCCATTTGTCGGGGCAGGATTTTGTTTGAGCATTCTGGCCAAGGCGGATTCGGCTATGATCCGCTTTTTGAGGTTGTCGAGTATCATCAAACGTTTGGCACCTTGCCGCCTGCACTGAAACGGGCAATCAGCCATCGTGCTCGGGCGGTGAGAAAACTGATTCCGACGATATTGGAGCGTATTCAAGATTAGAGCGTGTTTCAAATTGCCCTGGACGCGTTTTCGTCATTCCGGCGAAAGCCGGAACCCAGAAGAACAGGTATCGCACGCAATGTCTGGTTCCCGGCTTGCGCCGGGATGACGGAGGGACGGCCAGGCCAATTTGAAACACGATCCAATCTGGCCCTGCTCACGCCAGCATCGGAATCGGAATCGCCAGCATTGCGGCAATCGCTCGAATCAAGCCCGCCTCCCGTAACGTGATTTGCCCATCATGCGATACACACGTCATACACGCCATAAATATCCGCCTCTTCAATGCCGGCGATGTTTCCGATAACACACGCAGCGATTTGTCAAAGCGATGCGCCGTTACCTCCGTAGGCAATAACATCTCCCCCGATAAACCAAGTTCCCGCATCGCGGAAACATACGCTCCTCGCGAATTTGCTTGATCCGCCCGACCAGCATATGCAAGATAAGATAATACCGCTACCACCGGCAAACGAACCGATGACAATGCCGTATGACGAACACAAAGTTGCTTCGCCAACCCAAAATGAATGTCCAAATCACGATGCAACATCGCCTTAATCGTGTACTCAAACAAATTCGTACCTGGATCGGCAGAAATTAACAGTTCCAATACCCGTGAAAACTTCCTGTATTGCGGTGCCGTCATCTCCCGCAGCGTTGCCAACACACTCTGTGCCAACGGGATTCTCTCACATTCCGATAACAAACGCATTTGCGGATAAAGCCGACGCGACTCTTTCATCAAAAACTCGGAACCCGCAAACTGGATTTGGTTGTATTGCCTATTCCGAACCTCTTCGTCCGCATCAAGCAACAAAGCAAAAAAAACGGCCTGTGCCGTCAACGGATTGTCCGATGCAAACGAAATATCCTGCGGAATAGCATCGAGCAATGCTCTCGCCGTCAGCACATTTGCGATGTTCAATTCGCCGATATGCTCCATGACCGACTGCTTTGAGGCAGTCGTCGGTTGTTGCAGAGGTTGGTGTTTCAGGAAGTTGGCCGTCTTGCTTTTGTGGACATACACTTTGGGTTTCGGCCTGGTATCGACGATATGCGGAAACCGCCCGTCAAATCGGGCATCAATCCGCTTGATCCGCGTGGTGAGGTCAGGATGGGTCGCCAGGAGTTCGCCGAGCGAAAACAGACCGCAGGTATTGCCGAAGAAAAGATGGGTTGCCTCGGCAGCACGCGGATGGTGTACATTGCTGCCGATGTTGGGTGCTCCAATTTTTTTGAGAGCCCCGATGATCCCGCCGGGATTGCGAGTGAACTGCACGGCAGAGGCATCGGCAAGATATTCCCGTTGCCGGGAAATTCCCGCTTGAATGACGGCACTGAAAAATACGCCGATGTAACCGATCGAAATCAACACAAGACCGAGTGTTGCCGCCGCGAATGCGATGGGGAGATTGATCACGCCGCCTGGAGCAATAAACCGAGCAAACCGCAGGCAATAGTATCCGTGAAGCGTGATTTGCTGCAGTCCGAAGAGAATGCCGATGAGCCGCATGTTCATCCGCATATCGCCGTTGAGGATGTGCGAAAATTCGTGTGCGATGACTCCTTGCAATTCATCGCGTGAGAGGAGGTCAACAGTTCCTCGATTGACACCGATGACGGCGGCATTTGGGGAAAATCCGGCGGCGAATGCGTTGATGCTGCGTTCTTTGTCCAGAATGTAGAGAGTGGGAACGGGAACACCGGCGGCGAGTGCCATTTCTTCGACGACATTGTGAAGTTGCCGTTCGGCGAGATTGTCTGTGGAGGCAGCAACTTGGCGTCCGCCGAGTGATTCTGCCACACCGCGTCCGCCGTTTGTGGAAATCTGTGCTGTTTTGCAGAGGGTTCCGGTAATGACGATACCGAGAATGCTTCCGATGCAGATGAACATAATTTCCGGGTTTGGCTCGACATTTGCGAAGAGGCAGGCCAAGAGCGTTACGGCAACGATCACGGCTGTTAGTCCTAGCAGTCCGAGGCAGTAAAGGATGACTAACAGGAACGTTCGGCTTTTTGCCTTTGCTTGGTGCTGGAAGAAATCCATATGTCGATTATATTCCATTTTGGCGGGAGTGCAAAGCCGACTTGTTTGGAAACTTTCAAACTGCCATTCCGGCGAAAGTCCGTTAGCCGCCGAGCCCTGCCCGGCACTCTTGCGTTGCCGTTAACGTCCCGGTTTCATCCAGCGACTCAATCCGCACCGCTACGAGCGATCCCGATTCCAACGGCTCCCGCACGCTAACCTCAATATACCGACCACACATTCCACTCGTTGCCGTCTCCAATAAGACCGTTTCCACACTGCCGATAAGCGATTCGGCAAAGTCCCTTCGCAACTTTTCGGCACAAACCGTCAAAACTTTCGCCCGGCGTTTCTGCTCCGTTGCCGATATCCGTTCCGGCAACATCGCCGCCTCCGTCCCCCGACGCGGACTAAATCGAAACACATGAACCTTTGCAAACCGTAGCCGTTCAACCAACCGGCAAGTCTCCTCAAACTGCTCCGCCGTCTCGCCCGGAAAACCAACGATAATGTCCGTCGTTAATGCAAGCCGATCAAACCGCGATGCAATTTCTTCGCACCGCCGAGCATAAGTTTCGCTCATCCATCGCCGTTTCATCCGCCGAAGCACCGCATCACTTCCGCTTTGCATCGGCAAATGCAAATGCGGACAAATACGGTCGGGATAACGCAGCATCAGGTCAATCAATTCATCGGAAACTTCGACCGCTTCGAGACTTGATAACCGCAATCGGAACATTTCCGGCAAATCGACCGCCCGGCGAAGAAGTTCCGTCAAACCAAGGGCGTAATGACCGAGATGAATGCCGGTGAGCACGATTTCGCGATAACCATTTTTGGCCAGCGATTGGATTTCCGGCAAAATGTCTTCGATGGGCCGACTATGCAGCGTCGGACGGACTTTCGGGATAATGCAGTATGCACATCCGACTTGACAGCCGTCTTGGATTTTGACGAATGCCCGATGACGATCCGCGAAAGCATCAATTCCTTTGGGCCATGCGGCAATCCCGAGTTGGCGGAGGAATTCGGGCACGGTTTGCTTGTCGGCAACGATTTCGGTAATGCCGCGGATTTGCTGCATCGCGTCGGGTTGGTGTGTAACGGCACAGCCCATCGCGACAACTTTTGCTCCGGGATTTTCGGCAGCGAGTTTTCGGAGGGCTTTTCGGCTTTTGGCATCGCTTTCTGCCGTTACGGTACAGGTATTCACGACGACGATGTCGGCAAAGTCGGCTGCATCCGCTTCGGTGCAGCCGCATTGCAGCAAAGCCGTGCGGAGGAGTTGCGTTTCGTATTGATTGACCTTGCAGCCGAGCGTGTGGAGGCGGAAATACATTGCTTGCAGTCGCCCGGCACCGATTCCTGGACTCTTGACAACGGGAAGGCATAATTATACAATGCCGGGGTCCAGTTAGTGAGAGGGCCAATTCCTATGACGCTTCGCTCCAAATTTTTCTACATCGTCGTCTTTCTGATGACGATTTTCGTTACGCAACTGTTCCTCACCTGGCTGGCGTACCGTTTTGCCGAAACCAAAGCACGAATTGCCGACAATAGATACCAATCGTATCAAGTTGCCGAAGAATTCCGCTATGCTTCCGCGAGTTTGACCAATTTTTCAAGAGCCTATAGCACAACAAGAAACCCGGAATTCCTCAACCAATACAATGCCATCCTGGATTGGCAAGCCGGTGATATTCCCCGGCCTGACAATTTCCCGTTGTTTCCCGGCGTTCAGAAAAGCCAACTGGATATTATGGCCGATCTCGGGTTTTCCGAAGCGGAACTCAAAATCATGGATGAAGCACTGGAACTTTCAGATGAACTCGCACTCTACGAAATCCAAGTGATGGAAAGCATCGACCAAGGCGAAATTGTTGCGGGGCCCGCGACGCCGATGCCCAATGAGGAACTCGAAACGTTCGTTCTCCGCGTGCTCTATGACCGCAGTTATCGGGAATTTGAAAACCAAATCGAACAAAAGGTTCGGCAGTTTTTCCAGCAATTAGACCAACGCACATCGCAGGCCGTGCGGAATGCCGAAACCGCTCTCGCGACCGTCAGTGCGGCATCGTTTTTCCTGCAATTATTCAACATCGTCGTGATGGTGCTGTTTTTCGTGTACATTTCCCGATTTGTGCTCGGGAACATGATCGCAACCGTCAGCACTTTGCAGTACCTCGCGAAAAATTTCCGTACCATACACAGTCTCATCGTCCAAAAACTCGCTCGGGGCGATTGGACCGCTCGCTTCGACTGCGTCCTGGATGAAACCATCAAGAAAAATGCCGTGGAGGCTTCCCGGCGTTCGGACGAAATCGGGGAACAATGGAAAGCAATCGTAACGCTGGAAGAAACCTATACCGAAGTCGGCGATGCGCTCAATCAGGTCATTTCGCACGTCGGCACCACGTTGCGAGAAATCAACATCAGTTCCGGGTTGATTGTGTCGAAGGCGAATGAATCCGTCGGCGTTTCGCAATCGCTTTCAAACGGCTCGCAAGCCTCGGCGGCCAGTTTGGAACAGATTTCGGCCTCGATGGGCGAAATCAATAGCCAAACAAAAACAAATGCGGAAAGTGCGGCCAATGCAAGCGACCTCGCGCAAAAAACGTCGCTTGCCGCAAATGATGGACAGGCCGCAATGGGACGCCTCAATCGAGCGATGGAGCAAATCACGAAAAACTCGAACGAAGTGCAACGGGTTATTCGGGTGATTGACGACATCGCGTTCCAAACGAATTTGCTGGCACTCAATGCGGCGGTCGAAGCGGCTCGGGCGGGACATCACGGAAAGGGATTTGCGGTCGTTGCCGAAGAAGTCCGAAATCTTGCTTCGCGGAGTGCGAAAGCGGCAAGTGAGACTTCGGATTTGATTACGGAGAGCGGCAAGGAAATCGAGCAGGGCGGAGAGATTGCGACGCATACGGCTGAGGTTTTGAACACGATGGTCGAGCAGATTAAGCAGACGAGCGATTTGGTGGCGAGCATTGCGGTTGCGAGTAACGAGCAGGCACAGGGGGTCAGTCAGGTAACAGTTGGTTTGCAGCAGATTGACACGGTAACGCAGCAAAATACGGCTTCGGCGGGGGAGTCGGCCACAGCGGCCAATGAAATTTCCGTGATGGCATCGACATTGCAGCGGCTGGTCAGCCAGTTTACGTTACAGCAAAATGCCAAGTGAGGTGCAAAATCCACGAGACTGCAAGTTTTGCGTTAGGGAAAGAAAGGTAGGCAGCCGACCGCCGGGCGGGTGCGTCGGCGCAGCCGACTGGAAGGCTCGATGAGCGGAGTACCGCAGTTGCCATCCGGTGGTCAGCAACCTACCTGTTGCGAAACTTGCAGTTGCCCTGCATGCAAAATCCGCCCTCTTGTTTTGCGGCACGTTTTTGGTAAAATGAAAAAAAGGTCGTGTTCGGAAACTCCCGTAACTCCGTCCAAGTTGGTTTTTCCCCAAATTCCCTGTAATGCAAATCAATGTTTCCGCCCGGCACGGCGAAATAAATGATGCCACAAAGGAAAGAATTGTTCAAAAACTTGATAAAATTAAACGATTCTTCGACCGATTGACCGCCATTGATGCCGTCGTCGACTTTGCAAAACCCGAAGAACCAGCACTCGAAGTTGCCGTCAACGCGGAAAAAGCAGGCGTGTTCGTTGCCAGTTATCAATCCGGCGACCTTTTCGGCTCCCTCGACCAAGTCCTCGCAAAATTGGAACAACAAATCAAAAAGCACAAGGAAAAACTGAAAGAACGCGGGAAACACGGACCCCATGAGGAACAATAGATGAATGAGTAATAGACCTATTTCGCGACCCGTCGCAACCCGTCGTTTCGGCAAAGCCGGAATCCAGACGCTGCGTCTGATGCCACACAACCAAAGCAAGACACCAAAACAAGACAATTTAACCTAAAAATGTAAAGGAGTTGGCGAATGAAGTTTGCCGATTTTATTTTGAGCGATGCCGTTAGGGCCGAAGTAAGTGCAACCGATAAACCCGGAGTGATCCGCGAGATGCTGCAGGCAATTCTGGACGCGGACGGCATGAAAAAAGCAGATTACGAAGGAATCGTTCAAGCGGTCATCAAACGGGAAGAACTCGGCTCGACTGGCATCGGGCGGGGGATTGCCGTGCCGCATACCAAACATCCCAGTGTCAAACGGCTCGTTGGCTGCGTTGCGGTCAGTGCCGACGGTATTGATTTTGAGGCTCTCGACTGCGAAAAAGTGCAACTGTTTTTTCTCTTGATTTCCCCGCCGGACGCACCGGGCGACCATCTCCGTGCGCTGGAACATATTACAAGGCAGTTAAAAGACGATACTTTTTGCAGGTTTTTGAAACAGTCAAAAACGAAAGAAGACATCCTCTCGTTGCTGGAAGAGGCCGACAACAATATGTTTGGGAAATAGGGAACTTGGAATAATAAACTATAAGGAGGCTCAGCGGATTGCAAACGGGTCAAATATCACAGAGGAAGGCGATGCTGACGAAGGAACTTGTCGTTCTGAACCGTAGCGGAATTCATGCTAGGGTGAGTACAATGATTGCTCAACGGTGCAGGGGATTTGCGTCGGAGGTGCGGTTGCGGCACGGCAACGCGGTTGCGGATTGCCGAAGCGTGTTGGATTTGCTTTCGTTGGGAGCGAGCAATGGAACGACTTTGTTGTTGGAGGCGGTTGGCGAGGATGCGGCCGAGGTGATTGAGGCGATATCGGCATTGTTTGCCATTCGGTTTAACGAGGACGAGGAGTCGACGGCACCGCCGCCGAAATGAGGCTGGCGGACTCTTGCAGCGCACTTCATCAATTTATCCAGCGCATTTTGGGAATGTTCGGAATTACCGCAAGACGCGTGCCAGGAATCCGTATGCCATGAGGCCAAAATACAAACATCGCCTCGCCAATCAAATGCTCCCGATGCACATAATGCGGAATAGCATAACTCGTCCAAAGGCGACTGTCCAAACTCTGCGCACTGTTGTCCCCACACATCAAAAATTGGTCAGGACCCAACTCGAATATCCGCTGACGCGTCTTGCCGAAATTGCCCCAAAATTCCGGCGACGACAACACCCTTTTGACATTCTCCTCGGAAAAACCGTGCTGAAACGGAGAAAGTTCCAAATCGCAAATATCACGGTTTAATGTATCACTCGCAATGTAATACATATTCCGCAAAATTTTCAAATTGGCAACGCGAATCGAACCTCCGTCCCGAAAACCAATCGCCGCCGGCTCCAAATCAAGCACCGTCGGACGCCGATTGCGACAAAGCAAACTGCCGTCCAGCGCAAACGAGTCATATCGGCCACGGCCCTGCGTGTCGATTTCCCGACCGTCGATGACCAGCCGCATTTCCTCATCGACATTGCAAAACATCACCGCGTGATTTCGCCCAGGTCTCATCGGCACGTTCACGGAAAATGCCTCAAATTCCGGCACGCCGGGTATCGAAAAAGTTGCCGTCCTGGCCGAAAGGTCAATATCGCACCGGAAATTGATTCCGCCCTTGACCAAGCGAAACGACACAACGCCCTCGGCTTTGTCCGCATGGAGAGTACACTGAACCACCAAATCGCCGACCCAATTTAGGCCGATTCCGCCGCTATTTCTGTCCATATTCCGCCGGGGCGTTTGCAGTGTCGTTCCGTGCAGCACGGATTCGACTTCCTGAATCCGCAACTGTCGGCCATGCGGCGAACTGGCAATATACGAATTGTAATCCAGCGAGTCGGTAATGAGTTGCGGTCGGCCCGCGAGGTCGCCCCCCGGCAATCTGCCCTGGAGGAGTTGACGCCAATCTTCCGTCGTTGCCGTGATGTACCGGAATTTGAGCCAGGAAATCTCGTCGGTGCTGTTCGTTCCCGAAAATGACTTATAATCCTCGGAGCGTTGCCAATTCGGCGAATCGCTGTACCATCGGGTATTCCAGCCGAGTTCATGGATTTCCGGGACGACGTGATCATTATCATCGACCGGACGGAGCAGGGAATGCAGCACGCGGAGCGGTTTGCGTTGGATTTCGAAATGTTCGCTGCCGTCTTTTTTGGCGAAAACTTGACCGTTTCGGATTTTGACCGTTTCGTTTTCGACGCCGATGAGCCGTTTGATATAATTTGTTTGCGGTTGGGCGGGAAAGCGAAAGACGGTAACGTGCCAACGGCTTGGATTGCGGAAACTGAAGAGACTTCTATTCACGAAAATTCGGTCGCCGCCGTAGGACATGTATATTTCGCCGGCAAAATTATCATCGCCAACGTACATCGTGAATTGGCACTGTGGGCAAGTACCGGCAACGACTTTGGGGAGTTGGTCTTTCGGCAACGGTCTTTCTTGGCCGTCATTGGATTCGCTGCTGGCACTTAATTGGAAGGGAAAATTGCAGACGACGCAGTTGATGTCTTTGTGTCTTCCCATAAGGGTGGAGGCCATCGAGCCGGTTGGAATGGCGTAGAGTTCGATGACAAAGGCTTTGAAGAAGAATGCGAGGATGAGAGCGATGCCCAGGGCTTCGATGAATTCTCTCGTGCTGTGGAAAGTGCTGACGGTTTCGTCTTTTTGGGGAGTGTCGGAATCAGAAGTCTTCATTACGAAATGATACCGTTAACGGGAAGATTCGTCAACGTTGTTGCCGTATGAGCCGAGTGAGCCGGAGGGCTATCGCAGTACCGTATTTCCCGGAAAGTCGCCCCGGATGCCAGTGGTGGATGTTCCCTTCACATCAAACCGCCCATGATAACGATGGCAAAGAGCAAGGGCAATCGCATCCGCAACGTCCGGCGGTTCTGGATAAGATTCCAAGCCCAATTCCAGTTTGACCGCACGCTGTACCTGATCCTTCGTCGCACGGCCACTGCCCGTTAAGAGTTTTTTTACCTGCGTTGCGGCATACGACACAACTTCGATGCCCGATTGCGCAGCCGCCAAACAAATACAGCCACGGGCATGTCCCATCAAGATCGCCGTCGTCGGCCTGTCATAATGACTATAAAGTTCCTCCATCGCCATCACTTCGGGCGAGAACATTTCCATCACTTCCCGCACGCCGTCATAGATTTCCTTGATTTTTTTCGCAAGTTCCTTGTTTCGGCTCCGCACCACACCGGCTTCGAGCAAGCGCACCTTCCCGGCTGAAACATCGAGCACAGCGTAGCCGGTCGTGTTCAAGCCGGGATCAATACCGAGAATCGTTTTCATGACGGAAGTACGGGCGAATTAGGGCATATTTCGATTTGCTCCGGGCAAAAAATCGTCATTCGGCGCACGCCGGAACCCAGATGAGCGACGGTGCCCCCTGTTTCTCTGAATCCCGGCCTGCGCCGGGATGACGGAGGAGCATCCAGCCCAAATCGAAACACGCCCTAGTTTCCGGTTGCGGCTCCGATTTACGGCTCCGGCAACGTTGTTCTATGCACGTTCGCTTATCGGCCTTGGTATCCGCACGACACGCAGATTTGTCCGCCTTGTCCGCTGCTGACGAAAGTATGCTGATAACCTCCCCCAACGTTCGTTTGTCGTCCGCCAGCCGTGTTGCAAGTCGGGCAATACGATGTACCGGTCGTGTTACAGGTTGGACAAAGTGCGGAGCCGAAGCCGCCGCCGTTTTGACCTGACCGAGCGGCACCTAAACTGCTGGACGTACTATTAAAAGTCGTTGTGCGTTGGGATTGTTGGGCTCCCTGTCCGCGTTGGGATTGAAGCCCTTGTTGGGCTTGGCCGATGTTGCCGCCGCGTTGGGATTGTTGGGCTTGTCCAAATGAATTGCCGCGTTGGGTTCCCTGTTGGGCTCCAATACCGCGTTGATTTTGGGCACCGAACGATGGCATTTGATTTGATCGAAAACCAAATCCTGCTGCTGATAATGCACTCATTTCTAACCTCCTACTTTCTCGTGAAAGAATCAAAATTGTACCGGATGCGGATTCGGCGTCCGATTGCTATTAGTATGGTACATAAAATGGGGTAAGGCAAATAAAACGGAGAATAATTTTGGAAAAAACAGATTTTAGGCGTTGATTATGCGGCCTTTTCGGATATTGCAAGTTAAACGGGAGCGTGAGAAGAGAGGAGTGTGAGCGCACGAGCCGGGGGCGTTAGCCCCCGGGTTGATCTATCAAAGAATATCAGTAACCCGGGGGCTAACGCCCCCGGCTCTTGCGCACTCGCGCCTCCGGCTCGCACGCCTGCACAACTCCCCTTGCCGCGAATTGCTTTTTTCATTATCCTCCCCACCGTCGGGAACTTGCCGCTTCCGTTCGGGTACTCATGAAAAAAATATCGACATCCCTGTTGGCCGTCCTGGCTTGCCTTTGTCTGACAGGCTGCGCTCTTAAGGATATGTTCACCCGAAAAGACAATCCGCCACCACAGCCCTGGACAACTTCCCAAACGCCAACGCTCGAACAAATTACCGCCAGCGTCAATCGAAACAGCCAACTGATTCGCAATTTTTCCACCGAAAATGCCTCCGTCTATGCGCCCGGTATCAATCTTCCGCTCCATTCACGAATAACGTTTGAAAAACCCAAACGCTTGCGTATCCAAGGCTCCGCAACCAGTTTGGGCAGTCGGGAATTCGACTTCGGCAGTAACGACGACATCTTTTGGCTTTGGATGCGGCGAAATCACGGCGAAATGTGGTTTTGTCGGCATGACCAATATCCCATCTCGCCGGTTCGTTCGACCATTCCGCTTGACCCGAATTGGCTTGTCGAAGCCCTGGGAATCGTCGAATTCAAGCCGACGGATTTGCATCTCGGCCCAACCCGGCTGGAAGACGGAAATTGGGAAATCGTTTCTTATTGCCAAACGCCCTCGGGCCAATTCATCAAGCGGACGGTCGTTGACCATAAAGTCGGTTGGGTTATTCGGCAGGGACTCTACACACCGCAGGATGAACTAATCGCATTGGCTCATGCGACGGACTTGCGGTTTGACAGGGCTTCGGGAATCTATTATGTCAAGCGAGTCGAAGTGCAGTGTCATGGAATGGAGGGCAAAATGGTAATCGACTTGGGCACACCGTCGTTTAACAGGTCGGAGCCGTTTGCGGTTTCGATGTTTGCGATGCCGACGTATGAAGGCTATCGTGCGGTCGATTTATGCGGCCCGGAAATTCTGCAACAGCACGGCAGGGTGATGCCGCCGTAGTCCGGCGAGTGCGTTGTCCACCCGATCAGACAACTATTTCCGCTTATCCTTATCGCGTTTGCGTTTTTCCTTGTCCCGTTTCTTCTTCGCGTCGGCCTTTTCCTTGGCCGTCAAACGCTTGCCCGTGTTGCCCTTGACCGGTTTAATTCCACCCGTCGGATTGTTCTGCATCATCTGCGTAACCTGACGCATTGCCGACATCCGGTCCTTCATATTCATCGACGACATCGCCTTCATCATCTCCGCCATCGGCGTGAACGATTTGATCAAATCATTGACCTGCTGCGGCTGCACGCCCGCCCCAGTCGCGATCCGCCGCCGCCGACTGTTGTCAATGATCTTCGGATTCCGACGCTCCTCCGCCGTCATCGAATCAATAATCCCCCCAATCGTTCGCATCTCGGAATCCGCATCGACATCCATTCCGTCCATCATTTTGTTGAACTGCCCCATACCGGGTATGAAACTCAACAATTTGCTGAACGAGCCCAGCCGACTCGCCTGTCCCATTTGGGCCCGGAAGTCATCCAGCGTGAATTCGCCTTTTCGCAGCCGCTCTTCCTGTTCGGCCAGGGCTTCCTGGTCGAGTTTTTCGGTCGCCTGCTCGATGAGCGTCAACATATCGCCCATCCCGAGAATTCGGCCTGCCATTCGGTCGGGATGGAACTCTTCGAGCGACTCAACGAGTTCGCCCGTCCCGATATATTTAATCGGCACGCCGGTTACGTGCTTGACGGATAGGGCCGCTCCGCCCCGAGTATCGCCGTCCAACTTCGTAAGAATCACGCCGTCAAGTTCCAACGCATCGTTAAATGCTTTTGCACTGTTCACGGCATCCTGGCCAGTCATCGCATCGACGACGAAAAAGACTTGGTCGGGCTGGACTTTCCGTTCGATCTGCTGGAGTTGCTGCATCAATTCTTGGTCGATGTGCAACCGGCCGGCAGTATCGAGAATCAGAACGTCGACACCGAGCGAGATGGCTTTTTTGGCGGCATCTTGGCAGACTTGGACGGGATCTTTGTTTATTCGATCGGTATGAACAGGCACGCCGATTGATTGTCCGAGTATTTCGAGTTGGTCGATTGCGGCGGGGCGTTGAAGGTCCGCCGCGACGAGCATTGGTTTGAGATTGCGTTTAACGAGCAGTTTGCCGAGTTTGCCGCAGGTTGTTGTTTTACCGGAACCTTGCAGACCGCAGAGCATTAAGACTGTAAGCGGTTTTTTGAGGGGCAGGGAATGATCGACGGGCCCCATCAACTGGATAAGTTCTTCGTGAACGATTTTGACGAGTTGTTCGGTCGGGTCGAGCAGTCGCAGGACGGCTTCACCGGTTGCGTGTTCGGAGATTCGTTCGATGAAGTCTTTAACGACGGGCAGGCTGACATCGGCTTCGAGTAGGGACTGCCTCACGAGTTCGAGTCCTTCTCGCATGTTCGCTTCGGTCAATTTCCCTTTACCGCGAAGGGACTTGATTGCCGACATGAGGCCATTTTGCAGCGTTTCGAACATAGGGGATTGCGAATGATGAGCGGAGCGAACAGGATTGGCAGTATACCATTTTGGCCCGCATCGTTCAAGATACGCACACAATCGCTCTTTCCCTCTTCGCACAATTTCGTTAGAATCGGCCGTTGCGGATTTTGACGATTGTAGGACAGCACGGTATTTTTTTGCAGTTTAGATCGTTTTTTGCCGAACTACCGACAGCAACAAGTCGTTTCTGGAAGTCTATGATGCCAATATCAAAAAGAGAATAACCAATATGACATCCCCCATTCCCCCCCAACACCGCCATCCGGCAGAGCATGAAGCGTCCGCACACCGCTTGGCAACGCCCGCCGCACGCATTTTTGCGGCAATGGTCATCCTGCTCACCGGTTCCGGCATCGCGACCGTTTTTTGGAAAATGCCGACCGGCACGGAAGTCCATGCACTTTACGATTCCAATGTCATCGACCAAGACTTGGCGGGAGTTCCCTTGCCCGACGAGTCGATAGCGGTGTTTTCATTGGAGGAACGGGCGCACATCGTTTTGCCGTTGCTTGAAATGGGGCCCGTTACCGACAACGGATCGGACAAATATGCACAGGTTTACCCCACTTCGCCGGCCGTTGCATCGCTCCATATTGAGCAAGGGCAATTCATTTCGCCGCCGAGACACACGGAACCAGTCATCCCGCAAATGATTCCGCAGGGTATTGAGCCGATTCGGCAGATTCTCGAAGAAAAGCCGATTTTGCTTGAACCCGTCGATAGAGATTTTCCGCCGCGGCCGGACAGTGTCAGCACATCACTTCACACGATTGAAAAAAGTGATGAACTGTTTTCGCTTTTTCAGGACACAGAACGCGATACCGAGTTGATATTATCGACATTGACGTCGGAATTGAAGCCGTTACCGCCGTTCGAGTTTAGCGGATTATCGCCGTTGTATCCTTTGCAGGAAGCGGAATTGTAATCGCAACGGCGTGAGAAGGAGCAAAAACGCAGTGTGGCCGACTGGGGCAGGCAAAACTTGAATGCCCCTCAAAACCCTCTCGCGGCCCGAATATCGCTGAAATCCCGTAAATGATACGAAATCCCCACAAACTCCAATGTCCGACACAACGCCCGAAGCGCAACGCCCATTCCGTCAGGACCGCTAAATCCACCAAACTGTCCGCCGCCCTTTACATGAGGCTCCAAATCCATAAACACGCCCGGTATGCCCCGACTCTTCAGTTTTTCCTCCAATGAGGGAATTACCGACGCAAAATCACGCAGGATCCGCTCATGTCCCGTATCGCCCTGATCGGCCGGGACAAAATTTTTCATTTTATCCTCATCGACGTGTCCGCCCTTGTCCATCTGGCGAGGCAACACATAATCCTTGATATGCAGCCAACCCAAGCCGGGCTTCATCGCTTCGTATTGCTCGAAAACTTCCTGCGTTGAATATCCCTGCATCACGAGATTGCCGCCGTCGAATATCAAGAGCATGGCCGGATGGTTGACCTGCCGGTAAATTTCGCTCAAAATATGTCCTTCATGTCCGACGAGATTGGCTTCGACTTCCAAGCCGAATGTCAAATCGCTCCGATGGCACACTTCGGCAACTTTACCGAGCCATTCGACGGATTGCCCGAGATAATCTTTCGGATTGGAGCCTTTTGGCGGATAGAAGGAAAATCCCCGAATGAGTTTTGTTTCGAGAGCGTGTGCCAACTCGCAGGCCAACCGGACGTCATCGAGATATTTGTTGATGGGCGTGAACGCGTTGGTGGTCCCGTCGTCAATATCTTGGAGTTTTGCTTTCCCGAGCGGCGAGCCGAGGGACGAAACGTTGAGTCCGTACTCATCTTGAAATTGGCGGATGCGTTGGATGTCGCTTTTCGTCAATTTCATGACGTTTTTGACACCATCCCCGAGGTTGACGAAGCGGATGCTGTAGTATTGCAGTCCGAGTGCGGCAAAGACGGCGAACTGTTCGACGATGGTTTTGTTGCTGGTTGCCTCATCGGCAAAGCCAGAGAGAAAGACACGCGGTGCTGGTTTCATAGGAATGAAGGAGAATTGGAGTATCGGCATTATATTGTATTGTGGGGAAATAGATAGAGCCAACGCTAGAGCGTATTCGGAATCGGTATGGACGCCCCGCGTCATCCCGGCGCAAGCCGGGAACCAGCCATTGCGTGCGATGCCGATTCCTCTGGATTCCGGCTTTCGCCGGAATGACGATATTTTTGTCCAAAACAAAAATGGATACATCCCAAATGCCTAGTTGACCTTTCCTTCGCGAAGCGTTAGAATGGAGCGCCAAGGACATGTGCGGGCATAGGGCCCGCCACAGTAACCATCACAAATCTTTACAACACAGCACATTATGGCTAAATACGTTTACAACTTCGGAACGGATACCACTGACGGCGACGCAAGCATGCGCAATCTACTCGGCGGAAAGGGAGCAAACCTCGCCGAAATGGCAAAAATCGGACTGCCCGTCCCCGCTGGCTTCACCATCACCACCGAAGTCTGCACATACTTCTACGCAAACGGACAACAATATCCGCCAGAACTGAGAAAACAAGTCGAAGAATCCATGGCCGCCGTCGAAAAAACAATGGGAAAAAAATTCGGCGATACCAGCGGTCTGCCCCTCCTCGTTTCCTGCCGCTCCGGCGCACGGGACTCAATGCCCGGTATGATGGATACCGTTCTTAACATCGGTCTCAACGACAAAACCGTCGAAGTCCTCGCCAAAAAATCCAATGATGAACGATTCGCCTGGGACTGCTATCGGCGATTTATCCAGATGTACGGCCGCGTCGTACTCGATATGAAACCAAAATGCAAAACCGACCATGACCCCTTCGAAGAACTCCTCGAAGCCAAAAAACATAAAGCCGGCGTTAAGGAAGACTCCGATCTGAAACCGGAACACCTCAAAGAACTCGTTACAGAATTCAAAGCCGCCGTCAAAAAACAAACCGGACATGATTTCCCCGAAGACCCGATGGAACAAGTCTGGGGCGGTATCGGTGCCGTTTTCGGCTCCTGGATGAATGACCGAGCAATCGTCTATCGTCGGATGCACGGCATCCCGCACGATTGGGGGACAGCCGTCAACGTGCAAGCGATGGTATTCGGCAACATGGGCGATGACTGTGCCACCGGCGTTGCTTTTACCCGAAACGGTGCGACCGGCGAAAAGGGAATCACCGGCGATTATCTTATCAACGCCCAAGGCGAAGACGTCGTTGCTGGTATCCGAACGCCCGACCATATCGAAGACACCCTGGCCAAGAAAATGCCGAAATGCTGGGAAGAATTTTCGAACGTCGCGATGATTCTCGAAAACCATTACAAAGACATTCAAGACGTCGAATTTACGATCGAACGCCAAAAACTCTGGATGCTCCAAACGCGAAATGCCAAACGAACCGGCTTCGCACACGTCCGTTCGGCAGTCGATATGGTCAACGAAGGCCTCATCACGCCCGATATGGCAATTTCTCGAATTCCGGCAAACGACCTGACGCAACTGTTGCAGCCGGTCTTCGGCGGCGAAGGCCTCAAAGGCAAAACGTCGGTCGCCAAGGGTATCAATGCCGGTCCCGGTGCGGCATCGGGACAAATTTATTTCCAACCCGACGAAGCCGAAGCAGTTTGGCAAAAAGACAATAACGCCAAAATCATTTTGGTTCGCCACGAAACCACACCGGAAGACCTTCGCGGGATGAAAGTTGCCCGCGGTATTCTGACTTCGACGGGTGGTGCTGCTTCGCACGCCGCGTTGGTCAGCCGTCAGATGGGGAAAGCCTGCGTTTGCGGTTGCGATGGAATCGGCATCGACTACAAAGCCGAAACGATGACCGCCGGCGGGAAAACCTATAAAAAAGGCGACTGGATTTCCGTCGATGGCTTCAGCGGGAACGTTTACGAAGGTCAAGTCCCGACCTCGCCGTCCGAAGTTTTGCAGGTTCTATTCGAGAAAACGCGAAAACCGGCGGATGCGCCGATATTCCAGTGCTTCCAGCAGTTGATGAGTTGGTCGGACAGATACCGTAGACTCGGTGTGCGAGCGAATGCCGACAATCCGCAGGAATCCGAGCAGGCGATTGCACTCGGGGCTCAGGGAATCGGTTTGACCCGAACGGAACATATGTTCTTCGATCACATTGACGACTTCCGTGCAATGATTTTGGCGGATAATGTTGCTGACCGCGAAAAAGCGCTCGCACCGTTGCTTGAGCATCAGCGTCGGGATTTTGAGGGTATTTTCCGTGCGATGGCGGGCAGGCCGGTAACGATTCGTTTGCTGGATCCGCCGCTTCACGAATTCGTGCCGCATGAAGCAAAAGATCAAGAAGCCCTGGCCAAAAAGTTGGGCATACCGGCAGAAAAAGTTGCTCAGCGGGTCAAAGACCTGCACGAGTTCAACCCGATGCTTGGACATCGCGGTTGCCGATTGGGCATCGTCTATCCCGAAATTACGCGAATGCAAGCGACGGCGATTATGCAGGCGGCGGTGAATGTGCTGAAAGAAGGCATTGACTGTCATCCCGAAATCATGATCCCGCTTGCGGGCGGTGCGCCTGAATTCCGTCATCAGGAGGGAGTTGTCCGCGAGGCGGCTCGCAAGGTGTGCCAGGAATCGGGTGTTACGCCGGATTATCTGGTCGGAACGATGATTGAACTTCCGCGTGCTTGTATTACGGCGGACAAGATTGCCGAAAGTGCTGAATTTTTCAGTTTCGGAACGAACGACTTGACGCAGACGGGCTTGGGTATCAGCCGGGATGATTATGGAACTTACATCAATGAGTACCAGGAGTTGGACATATTCCCGGCGGATCCGTTCCAGACGTTGGATCAGGAGGGCGTTGGCGAATTGATGGAAATTGCCGTGCGAAAAGGCACCAAGTCTCGTCCTGACATCAAGTTGGGGATATGTGGCGAGCATGGTGGCGATCCGGCTTCGGTGAAATTCTGCCATAAATTGGGCTTGAATTATGTAAGTTGTTCGCCGTTGCGATTGCCGGTTGCTCGTTTAGCGGCGGCCCAGGCGGCGATTGCGGAGAAGAAGGAGAAAGCCGAGTGCAAGGGCAGTTGTGGGGATTCGTGTGGAAGTTCCTGCAAATGCCGTTGTTGCTGCTGCAAATGCTAGGGCGTGTTCATTTTTGCTTTGGGCAAAAAATCGTCATTCCGGCGAAAGCCGGAATCCAGCCGGGCGTTGTGCATACCGTTTCCCTGGTTCCCGGCGTGCGTCGGGATGACGGAAAAGTGTCCAGAGCAATTTGAAATACGCTCTAGGGGAGTCCCTAACTGACGCCAACGGGCTCTGTGTCGTTCACGGAGCCGCAATTTAGAGCGTGTCCGAACTTGGCGTGGCGGGACGCGCTCGTCGTTGGCCGCGTCGCCCTGCCGAAAAGGACAAACACGGAACGGAATTGACCTTGCCGAAAATCGGCCATTTCTTTAGAATTCCGTATGTTCAACCGCTTGGCGACACCGTTTATTGTCTTCGCTGCACTGCACTTTGCCGGCTGCTCGACATACGAACCCTTTTCGCCTGCGAAAGAACTGTCTTGGAGGTTGAGTGCCTCACAATCGCCGAATCCCATATTTGTCGAAAACTATGACCACGACTTTTTATGGTCCATCGTTACCGATGTGCTCGATAATCATTTTGACATCGAAAGGGAATTGCCGATTCGGCTTTTTGACAACGTGTTGACCGAAGGATATGTCGAAACGAAACCCAAAATAGGTGCCTCGCTGGCCGAACCTTGGCACGCGGATTCGGTAGGGTTTCGCGAACGGTTCGATTGTACATTGCAAACGGTGAGGCGGCGGGCGGAACTTCATGTTGTACCGGCATCCAACGGATATAGTATCGAAATAAAGGTTTTCAAGGAATTGGAAAACAATCCCAAACCGCTCCATTCGGCATCGAATGCGTCTAGTTTGCGTTTCCGAGAGAGTGTCGATGAGTTTTCGGAGCAGGCGGATGTTGATCCGAGTTCTTCCAGTTGGTTTATTATCGAACGGGACATTGCCTTGGAAAGCCGACTTTTAGCGGAAATAGTGTATCGTCTCAAGCATCCGCCGAAACTCATCCGTCCCGCCAAGGAGCCCATTCGTGGGTAGGCGAGAGTCGTGTCGCCTGGATTCCGACAAGCCGGAAGGACGATTTTGAGGCTTTCCGAACGCGTCTATTGTACCGGCCGCTCATTCCGGTACAATGGAACGCTTACCATAAAGTCCAATCCCCCAAACCATGCCGTTTGACCCCTACGCTCTGTGTCCCGGCGGACGAGATAAAAAAATCCGATTCTGCTGCCCCAATATGCTCAAAGAACTCGAACAAGTTGTTAAACTCCTCGAGTCCAATCAGCCCGGTGCCTGTCTTTCCCATATCGAATCTCTCGAAAAAATACATCCGAATTGCGCTTGCCTCACCAAAGCAAAAATCTCCATCTACCGAGCCGAAAACCGCTGGGATGAAGTCCTGCCCATTGCCGAACAATTTCACGCCCAAGAACCTGAAAATCCGACCGCTTCCGCCGAATACGCCCTCGCCCTCATCATCACCGGCAATCCCAAACTCGCCTATTCCACGCTCGTCGACGCGTTTGAACGCACGCAAGCCGATACCATCCACAGCACTTTGCTCCAAGCCGCGATGCAAGTTGCGGTCTATTCATTAGCCCAGGGGCACACGATTCCTGCAATCGCTATCGGAAACGTCCTCAAGGAAATTCCCGCAACGGCCGAGCAGGCCAACATGTTTCTCTATCGTGCGACAGCGGAACGCGGCGTTCCGCTCCTGCTGCGTGATTGGACATTCGATTTTGATTGCCCCAGCGAGTTTCCCGGCAACGAAGCCTTTGAAGAAGCCGCCGTTTTCGTTCGGATGATGTGCTGGAAAAAAGCCCTCGCCCTGCTGGAACCGCTCGCCCACCAAGCCGAATTTTGGCCGAGCATACTTCGCAACATCGCAACGATACATCTTTGGCTTTTGGACGAAGAAACCGCCTGCGAAGCGTTGAAGATGTATGCCGAGTTGCCGAATGTCCCGCTGGAAGATGCCGTCGATGCGTCAGCGATGCGGATGCTTTTTTCGCCCGATACGTTCGGCGACAATACGGAAATCCTTGAAATCGAATACGCGATTTCGGATGCCGAAAAAGCACAGGAATTGTTCCTTTCCGCACCGGCTATCCAGCATGTTGATATTACAACCTGGAAGGTTTCGCCGAAGCCGAAAAGCGTTTTTATGGTTTTGGATAAACCCATATCCGGCCCGGAAACGACGTTGTCATTGGACAACATTGCCTCACGCTTGGCCGTCATCCTTTTGTTCGGCAAGGAAACCGACAAGGAAGCCCGGATTTTGGTCCAAGAAATTTGGAAAGACACGCAGGAAATGCTCGAAACCAGATTGCGAGATATACTCGGCGATGTGGTAACCATTCCCGGCAATGTTATGTCGCAGGAAACCGATTCCCGCACGCTGCTTTTAAGGGATCCGCGGTTTGCTCTCGGCCCGAATAGCCGGCCTGACCCCATCGCAGTCGGCAAAGTTATTAGCGATTACTATGCAAAGACTTTCACCGAATCTTGGCTTGCCTTACCGCTTGGCGTGCTCGGCGGCAAAACGCCAACCGAGGCCGCGAAGGAACCACAGGATGTGATTACGCTCTTGGCGGCCATCCAGTGCGTCGAAGTAAACTTGGAAGATGACACCAATTTCGGCCAAACCGTCCGCGCACGGCTCGGTTTGCCGGAGCAGGGGGTGATCACGGTCGATGTGCCTGTTTCGGACGATCCCGAGGCCGACCCCCTGACGGCACTGGATTCCTATCCCGTTTGGCGTTGGCATCGTTTTGACGTGAGTAAATTTTCGACGGAATTGCTCGCGGGCGGATTGCAGGTCGCGTTGGGAATGCAGGAATTCCGGGCGGCGGGCCATTTTGCGGAAGAACTTTTGAACCGCCCGATGGATTCGATGCCGTTTCCGCCCCGTATTATGGCATTCGAGGCGATGATTGGGGCTTCGCAATCGAATAGGGACATAGAGCAAGCCTTGCTTTGGGTGGAACGGGCAAAGAATGAGTGTGCGGCGAAGAGCATACCTGATGCGGCTTGGTATTTGCACGAAGTGACGTTGAACCTGGCGAGCGGGAATTCCCCCGGCGTGAGCAATGCGATCAACTATTTGGTAACGAATTTTGGGGAAGATGCGGACGTAATGAGTTCGTTACAGGAATTGTTCGTGCAACTTGGCATGTTTAATCCAGATGGGACACCGACGGCGGCATGGTTGGAGGCGATGCAGTCCTCGCATTCGCCGGGTCAAGAGGAGCCGAGGCTTTGGACGCCAGACGGCGAAGTCCCGTCGGCGAATCCGTCGAAACTCTGGACGCCGGATTGATCGGAGAAGCCCTTTTCCCCTTTGGGAACACAATTTTCCCAAAAAAGTAAAGATTTTGTCGATTATAGCGACTTTGCCGCCGATACTAGCAGTTAACGAGGATTTCCCTCCCCCCTCCCGGAGATTCCGATGTACCGATTTCTGGTTACACTGTTTCTAGCAATACCTCCCCTGTGTTCGATCGGCTGTCAAATGTGTTCAACGGCAAACGACAATCGTATGCCCGGCTACGTTGACCGGTTTAACGATTATCGCGGTTTGAATCCGTTTTACCGAGCAGGTTCCGTGTTGAATGATACGCATTCCGGTGCTCATCCGAGCGTTACGGGTGATGTGTACAACAACGCTGGCGATTATGGAATCACTTCGCCCGTGATCATGCACCAAGAATCTGCCCCGAGGCCGTTTGATCAAGATCCGATCAGCGTTCCGCAGCAGGGCCTGGAAAGCGGCGGATTTATTGTCGATCCCCATACGGACACGCCCGGTGTTTTGACGCCCGACAGGCAGAGCATTCAGGACTTGCTGAGCCGTCCGCTAGGCACGATCCAGAACACAACGCCGGGAACCCTGCCCGATTCGTTGCCGAGTACGCAAATGCCGCCGCCGACTATTCCGCGAGCCGCTCCGCTGCCGTTTGACGGGGCACCGTCAGGCACCGTGCCGGAAAGTATGCCGTTTGTACCGATACCGGGCGACGGTATTGAGAGTTTGCCGTTCCCGCCCATTCCGGCGACGCCGCCGAACATATTGGAGACGGAATTGCCGTTCACATTGGAAGACTTAAAACGGCTTGATCCTTCCGTGCAGGACCTGCAGATCATCAGCATTGAGGATGCCGCTGTCCGGCGTTAGAGCGTATTCCGAATTGTTCTGGCCGCTCCTCCGTCCTTCCGGCGCACGCATCGTCATTCCGGCGAAAGCCGGGAACCAGCCATTGCGTGCAATGCCAATTCCTCTGGGTTCCGGCTTTCACCGGAATGACGATTTTTCCCCAAAGCAAAAATGAATACGCTCTGGCCGCGGCGCCCTACGCCTCTCGTTCTTACGCAATGCGGTGCCCGTTGACGCACCCGACTGCAAAAATTAGAATGGTGCTAACAACGCTCGAACTTCTGCCACCTGCAATGGACAAACTGATTGTAATGCTTTTGCAACTTATTCCCTATTGCATAATGCTGCTGGTTTTTATAGCCGTAGCCTGGTACGCTTTACGCTTACTTCGTGCGAATCTGGTAAAAACGGAACATCATGCAATCGATTATCTGAAATCTTTCCAAAAACTCCATGAACAGGGCAAGATTACCGACGAAGAATTCCGAATAGTAAGAAGGCTAGTTTCCTTGCATATTATTCAAAATTCCAAAGAGCCTAAATAGAACTATTCCCTCCTGAGGAAGAATCTATAAAAATTTTGATTTTTCATTATACGAGGGCTTTTTGGAAACGTAGTAACATTGACGCAAGGCATGGATGACCTAATGGTTCATGGATGGGGACCACCTACCAGGAGTTTACAAGGGTATTTTCATGTCAAAAGATCACTCAAACACGTCAGATACAGATATGAGTAAAAGCGGCAATGAACACGGCGGAATCGGCAAAAAGCATAATACATTTTGCTCTTTTTGCCATAAAAGTTATAGAGATGTCGGCTCCCTCGTCGAAGGACCCGGCGATGTGTACATCTGCGGGGATTGTATTGATCTCTGCCAGCATATCATCGCTCAAGAAAAGCGACGGCGAGCCGTAAACAATCCCAAACCGATTGCGAAAATCCCCTCTCCCAAGGAAATCGTCGCAAAACTAAACGACCACGTCGTCGGACAAGACCGAGCAAAAAAGGTTCTTTCCGTTGCAGTGCATAATCACTACAAACGGCTCATCAACCGCGATGAGGGAAACGACGTAACCATCGACAAATCGAATGTCATGCTCATCGGCCCCACGGGCTCCGGCAAGACCCTGCTCGCTCAAACATTGGCGAAAATCCTGGATGTTCCCTTTGCGATCGGCGATGCTACCACGCTTACCGAAGCAGGTTATGTCGGCGAAGATGTTGAAAATCTGATCCTAAAACTGCTCCACGTTGCGGACTTCGATGTCGAACTGGCCCAGCGGGGAATCATTTATATCGACGAAATTGACAAAATCGGCAAGACCTCGCAAAATGTCTCGATTACCCGGGATGTTTCCGGCGAAGGCGTGCAGCAGTCCTTGTTAAAAATGCTCGAAGGCACGACGGCCAATGTCCCGCCGCAGGGCGGACGCAAGCATCCCGAACAACAGTATATCCAGGTGGATACCACGAATATCCTGTTTATCTGCGGTGGAACGTTCGTCGGTTTGGAAGACATCGTCGGCCAGCGGCTGGGCAAAAAATCCATCGGTTTTAACACTACGGCAGCCAAAAGCCAGGAAGCCAAAAGTCAGGAAGAGGCGGCAACGCACTATCTTTCGGAAGTTGCGTCGGAGGATATAAACCATTTTGGGTTGATTCCCGAATTGCTGGGCCGTTTGCCGGTGATCGCGACGTTGGAACCGTTGGATGAGTCTGCATTGGTTCGGGTCATGCGGGAACCGAAAAATGCGTTGGTCAAACAGTACCGGCGGTTGTTCCAAATGGAGGATGCGGATGTCGAATTCACGGATTTGGCATTGGAGCGGATTGCTCGGTTGGCATTGGAGAAGAAGACGGGAGCACGGGGATTGCGTTCGATTGTGGAGGGCGTGATGCTGGACATTTTGTATGAATTGCCGGATTTACCGACGGGCCGAACGTATCAGGTTACGGAGGACACGGTTGAAGGGCAGTCCGGCGTGTTGCCGATTGGACCCGCCAGTCGCGTTGCAAAAAGTGCGTGATCGCTGTCCACAGGGCCCGCGGCGCAAGCGAGGGCATGTTTCATATTACTCTGGACGTTTTTTCGTCATCCCGGCGCAAGCCGGGAACCAGACATTGCGTGCGATGCCAGTCCTCTGGGTTCCGGCCTCTGGATTCCGGCTTTCGCCGGAATGACGAGAACGAACCCGCTCCAATTTATCCGCACTAATTCGAGGATGGCTCTAACCGTTTGCCGTGGGAACGACCCAAACCTTCAGTTCGCTCTCAATGCCATGTCCCAAATAGATACGCACCGTATACAGAGCCAACTCGCGAATTGGACCAGACATGCGAACCTGATCCGCCGTCAATACGATTCCCTCATTGCGAAGGGCCTTGACAATGTCCTCCGGCCCAACCGAACCGTAAAGATGCCCCTCTTCGTTGGCATTCGCCTCAATCGAAACCCGTTTCGTGCGTATTTCATCCGCCAACGTTTGTAGGCCAATCAAGCGTTTTTTCTGGATTTCGGCCAGTTTCGCCCGATGCTTTTCCACCATCCGTTTATGGTGTTCCGTCGCAATCGTCGCGAGCCCCTGCGGAATCAGGAAATTGTTGGCATAGCCCAACTTGACCTCCACGATGTCGCCCTGCTTGCCAAGGTTGTCAATCGTTTGAATCAAAAGGAGTTCCACACCGCCGGTTTGTCCCTGCGGAAGCCGACGACCGCCGCGACGCTGGGCCTGGGCGATTTTTCTTTTTCGGATGAGTGTTGTCATGGTGTTTAGGATTGTCAATGTTTTGTTATATTGCTCTAAAACGGCACATCGTCGCCGCTGTCGGGCGGAGTGTCGTAATAATCATGCTGCGACTGCGGCGGGGCTGAATAGTTCGACGAACTTCTGCTCGGCCTGGAATAATCGCCGCCGTCGTCGTATCCCCCGCCTCGGTTGCCGCCTTTTCCTGGACCGGTGGGCAGCAAAACCATTTTTTCGCAAATGACCTTCAATTTTGACCGTTTTTGTCCTTCCTGTTCCCAGGTATCTTGTTTGAGTCGGCCTTCAACCAAAAGGGGCGCACCCTTCGTTTTATATTCGCAAACAATCTCCGCTTGCCGGCCCCAGATGGTCACGTCGACATAGGAAACTTCCTCTATCCAATCTCCCGTCTGCGATTTTCGCCGGTCGTTGACTGCCAAACTGACCTCTGTAACGGCGAGTCCTGACGGAATATGCCGTAATTCAGGATCGCGAGTCAGATTACCCAGCAAAACTACTCTATTGAAACTAGCCATATTTTACCTCCCCAAAAAGGGTGAAAGCGGGATTTATACAGTATCCTCCCCGCCGTTAAGGTCTTCGATATCCGGCACTTCGATTTGCGAAAGTTCTTCGATTGCATCGGACTGCCCGGCGTGCAATTTCCCTGCTCGGGCGTGTTCGACAAGGGTATCGACGAGTCTGGGATCGACGAGCAGGATCAGGAATCGCAGGATGCTTCCGCTTAATTGAAACTGTCTGGTGAGGTCTTTGACGGCGGTCGGGTCAATTTTGAAGTACGCGAGCCAGTATGTACCTCGGGAGTGCCCTTTGATGGGATAGGCCAATTTTCGTTCGTCCCAGAGTCGGCTCAGGAGGATTTCCCCACCGAGTTGTTCGACGATATTTGCGACTTGGCTTGAGACTTCGTCCGCCCCTCTGGCATAGAGATCGGAGTCAAATATAAACAACCCTTCGTAAACATTTGTTGCCATAATTTTTGGGCTTTGGTTCGATTGGAATCGAGTTTATTTTGGGCAGATTGTACCCTAGATTCGTAATTTTTGAAGGGGGCACTCGGACTTTATCACGAAGATCGGGGACATTCACGTTATTTTGGGCAATTTTTTCCGCACCAGCACCGCAGGAGCAGGGATCGTCTTGACAAGCCCCGTTTTTTCTGTATGCTCTCCAACATTCCAATCATTAAACCAAATATGAAAATTAAAGCAGTCGCGTTCGATATGGACGGCCTCATATTCGATACCGAAGACCTTTATATGAAAGCCGCAATCACCCTGCTTGCACGGCGAGATAAAGTTTACACCCAAGAACACGATAAAGCCGTACTGGGCCGGCCGCCAAGCACCGTCTACAAAGTGATTAAGGAAACCTTCGGCCTGTCCGAAACTTGGCAAGAACTGCAATCGGAATGCGAAAGCCTGTTTTTGGGGTTGCTTGATGAAGGCTATGCGACAATGCCGGGCCTGTATGAATTGCTGGAATACCTGGAACAGCGAAACATTCCCAAAGGAATTTGCACGAGTAGTGCCCTGCATGTGGCTACGGAAGTCCTGGGCCGCAAAGATATGGCCAAACGGTTCGATTTTGTGTTGACTTCCGACGATGTGATCAACGGCAAGCCCGACCCGGAAATTTATCAGAAGGCGGCCGCGAAATTCGGCATTGCGTCCTCGGAGATGCTCGTTTTGGAAGACAGTCCGGCAGGCTGCCAAGCGGCAAATACAGCCGGAGCATTTGCCGTTGCGGTTCGGGTCAAGCACAACGCTCATTTTGCGTTTCCCGACGCGAAAACGATTGTTCCGGTCTTGAATGCCCCGGAGGTTTTGGCACTTTTTTAATGGATTTGCTCGGAAATGATCCTTCCGGCATCCTACCTCTGGATTCCGGCTTTCACCGGAAGGACGAGAACGAGCCCGACCGATTTGGGATACACCCTCACCCACGGGCTCCGCTAACGCATCTCCGGCAACACATCCTAAAAATCTCGCATTGCCGGATGAAGGTCGGCCACTCCCTCAACCGCCGTCTTGATTGCCGTAACAATCGCCTGAATCGCCCGGCCGGATACTCCCAATACGACATCCGTCCGTTCCGGCGTAATGTCGTAATCCATCGTCATATCCGCGCCCTCCGCCGCAACAAACACACTCGCCACCTGCTTGAATGCCCGAATGACAGCCAAATCCTCATCGCTCGGCGGCGAGTCCACCGAAGCCGCTACCGCATCGTCAACCAACGGCTCGACCGTCTGTTGCAAAAATTTCCCCAATCCCTGCAAGGAAAGTGTCCCCACCGGCTTCTGCACCGGAACCGCCGTTCGGGTTTGTCCCAATGCCGTCCTGAAAGCCTGTTCCGCCTTGGCCGCGTCAATTCCCGCCGCAAATGCTACCGCCTGCGTGTCGCCCGGCTTTATCGCCCAAAATACATTCAATTTCAATGCCCGAAACGAAGCAGGTATATCGTCCGGTGCAGGACCAAAAATCGTTTCCAGGGACGGAATAATCGGGATGCTCACCTTCGACACCTCAAAACCTTCGACCGTTGCATATCCGATACTGGATTCAATCAATGCCGTGGTTTCGCCGGACAGTCTTTGAGCCGCAAAACTCACCACATCGGCCGCAACACTTCGGATTTCCGCGAGCGATACCGTCTCAAATGCAAGCAAAAAAGTACCGTCCGTATTGAGCGAAAGGGCTTTGTGATAGCCTCCCCGGCTCGCTTCGGTCATATAGATTTTATAGAGCGAATCGATAATTTTCTTGGCCAACTCGCTGGATTGGCCGGTCTCATCATCCATTTCGATTTGTTCGAGGAGTCCTTCAACCATTGCCTCATGTTGCTTCATGGAGGCGGTCCATATCGCGGAGTTGGCCAAGTCGATCTTCCCATACGTTGCGGAATCTCCTATCGAAAAGACGGTATTTCCCGGCGTTCCCCGGAAACCGCCGAAAATCGTTGGTTGCTGCTTGTACTCCGCAACCGATTTCGCCGAATCGGAACCCGCACGGGGGATGACCGAATACGACAATTCAAAGTCGGCAGTTTGGGAATTGAAAACAATCCCGTAGGAAAGCACTGAAATCTCGTTATAGGCTGCTCGATACACTTCGACGACGTTTTCGAGTTGTTCGGCCATTTCGGGATTTTGCATCGCCATCATGAACAGCATCGGGCCGAAGAGCGTCGCTTCGAGGGTTTCAAATCGAACTTTTTCGAGGTCAAGTTTGGTGCCGATGGTATATTTTTCCAGGTCGGCAATCAGCGTTTTGGGGTTTTCGGGCAGTTGTCCGACAATTTCTTCGGGCGCGATAACGAGGTATCCCTGTTTTTGCAGGGCGATGAAGGTTCCCAGCGGCGAAGGGATTTCCGTTCGGTCAGCCCCTCTTGGAATGAGGAAGGGGCGGATGGAGCCGAAAATTTCGGGATTACTGGGAATCTCCGCATTTCGCAGGTCGGCGATGGGCAGCAGAAATACGGCATGCAGGGCGTTACCGTCGGCAATGACGGCAATGCCGATTTCGCTATCGAAGTTGAACCCTTGGATGGTTTTTATGGTATTGATCGCGAAGCGGAATTCGGCTTGATCGCCGAGTTCTGCCATAGAGGCGATTTTTTCCGCTGCATTGACAAGGGAGTTGATGCTGGAGGTTTTCAGGGAGAAAAAGGGCTGCAGTTCGGCGGCCTGCAATGGTGCCGACAGCAAAAGGGCGGCGGACAGGAAGAGTCCTGACGCGAATGCGGATAGTGCTCTCATCATGTTTTTGGAGGGTAAAGGGGTTGTTGGAGGGTTAAGGAATTGTCAAAGGACTGTGCCATTCTAACGCAGAGCAATAGGGATTGCAAGATATGGAGGCCGACTGCAAGTTCCACATCAGGGGACAAGGTAGACCGCCAATAGGCAGGCCGCCAACAGGTGGGCAACAAATTAGGTAGGCAGCCGACCGCCGGGCGGGTGCGTCGGCGCAGCCGACTGGAAGGCTCAAGATGCGGAGTACCGCAGTTGCCGCCCGGCGGTCGGCAACCTACCTTTTGCGAGCCTGGCAAGATATGGTAACAGACCGCGGGCCAGAAGCATTGACGCAGCGTCGCAAACGGTTTACAATGTGCAGAACAACCACACATTTCCGCCGCAAAAACCGTGAAAGCGCTTTTCCCCATTGCCGCACTCTGCGTTTCGCTGCTCTTTTCCGTTGCATCGGCACAGGAATCCTCCGCCGAACAACTGCAACAACAAATTGAAGCACATCTCCACCGCTTGCAATCGCCCGGACAGCAAATCCACTGGGAAGCCGATGAACTTGCGGCCACACGCTCCTCGTGGAACGGGCAGGGGACTTGGCTTCCCTTGCGTGATGTCATGCGAAGCGGCGGGGAAGACGTATTGGGATTGACCGAAGAACAGAAAGAACGCCTCTCCTTTCTCTATTTGGACAGCGAAATAGTCGCCCCCTTGATGATGCGTATGCGTGAAAACCCGACGCCGGAATTCATTCAAAAAATGGCACTCGCAATGGAAACGATGCGGGCTGTACAACTTCCCGATGATCCGTTCTTTGAACGTGCCACAGAGGAGCAAAAAAATGCCTTTCGGGAGGCAGGCATATCGCAATTTAGTTTCGTGTTTATAGATTTGATACAAAAGGAAGTTGAGGAAGCACTGACACCGGAACAAATGCTTCAAGTCCGAAAACTGGAAATGCAACTGATGCCGGCAATGGGCATTCCATTTCCGTCGATGTTCGATCCGCTTGATTTAACCGACGAACAGAAAGAGGAAATGAACCAAATTGCCGACGAAATGAAGGCCGAATTTGACCGTCTTACATTGGAGGAGGCCCAACTCAAGAGCGAGCGGTTGGTTGCGACATACGGCTTGCTTCGCGATAAGACTTTTGCTTCCCTGGAAGAATTTCAGCGGGCCAAGCGGGAGATTCATAGTGAGTATGTCCCGACCGAGTCGATCCGTAATCGGGCGAATGATTTACGGGAGCGGGGAATGAAGTTTATGACGCTTTTGCAGAATCGGTTGATGAATGTGCTGACGGACGAGCAACTGGGCCGGATGCAGGAAATTTTGGATGCAACACCGGATTTTATCAAAAATATGATTGCGACGCAGCAGGCGGCCCGTGAGGTTCAAGAAAGAGCCCCGGATTATGTACCGGGCCCTGATTCGTGGCGGCCTGGCGATCCATTGCCGGTACAATTTCGGGAAAATCGGCAAACTGGCCGATTTCCGCGAGGCGAGTAGTGCGGTTTGCGTGCCTGCCCTTCCGGCTCGCGACCTTTGGTACAATACACCGTAAGGAAAAGAGCAATTTTACAAACCTGCCAACACCTGACATGACCAAAGTCGCCCTCATTACCGGCGGTGCCAACGGCATCGGCCTCGGTATCGCAATGCAACTTGCCCGCGAAGGGTACGCCCTCGCCCTGACCGGACGCTCGTCCCTAGAAAAAGTTGCCGAAAACATTGATAAAGTAAAATCCTTCGGTTCGCCCGTCGTGTATATCAGCGGCGACGTCGCTTCGGATGAAAGCCGACAGGCAGTCCTGCAAAAAATTGATGCCGACTTCGGACGGCTCGATGTCCTCGTCAACAATGCTGGCGTCGCTCCCAAGGTCCGTATGGATATTTTGGAAACGACCGAAGAAAGTTTCGATCACGTCCTGAATATCAACCTAAAAGGCGCATTTTTCCTGACGCAACGGGTTGCCAATTATATGTTGGAAACGAAAAAGAACGGTGCCGATATGAATCCGGTGATTATCAATGTCTCGTCCATATCGGCCTACACCTCTTCCACGGCACGGGGCGAATACTGCATATCCAAGGCGGGAATCGGGATGTTGACGGCACTTTTTGCCGATCGGCTGGCGGAATACGGCATTAACGTTTACGAAATCCGGCCGGGCATCATCGCGACCGATATGACGTCGGGCGTGAAGGCGAAGTATGATCGGCTTATTCTCGAGGAGGGCCTTTTGCCCATCAAGCGTTGGGGCTTGCCGGAAGACATCGGCAACGCGGTTTCCGTCCTTTGTTCGGGAAAATTGGCATATTCGACGGGCGAAGTCCTCAACATCGACGGGGGATTCCATATTAGACGGCTGTGAGTTTTGTGCCGCAGCCTACCTCCCCTCCGTCATGCCCCCTGTCATGACCCCTATCATGACATTACATCACGGCACTGTCGGATGTGAGACCGCCGAACTCAACGGGTGCATCAATACTGACAGGCAAGCCTTTGGCTTCGTCTGCCAATTTCGTTTTCCGTTTGCTCAATTCTTGGCTCAACGGAGCGGAAATCGGTCGCGGTGCGGTCGGTTTTCGGACTTCCGAACTTGATTCCCGCGGCTGACCATTTTTTATTGCATCGTAAACTTCCTGTCGATGGACACTCACATCGGGCGGTGCCTGCACTCCTATTCGCACTCGGTCGCCCCGAATGTCAACAACCGTGATGACAACATCATCGCCAATATAAATACTTTCGTCACGGTATCTCGACAAGACTAGCATGTTTTATATTCCTTAAAAATACAACTGTAATATATTCGGAACGTCCCCCCAATGGCACGATTCCCCAATCTGTCAATCGGCTATGCGTGGTGCCTTACTTGGCAATAATAAAAAATTGCCGATTGAATCGATTAAAGAAAATGGGGGAAATAGTCGGATTTTTCTTTGGCACCGGGTTGTGCGGCCCGGCCTCTCACGTTCTTGACCGTTCCCAGACGAACTGTTTGCAAAAAGAGCACCTATCGCATATACTGCTCGTTATGGATACGATGAAAACTTCCCTCGCTCCAATCTGCCTGCTCGCCGGAGCAATACTCTTGACAAACAGCATCGCAGCCGGACAAGATGTTTCCCATCTTCCTCCCAATAAAGCCGCTATCGTACTCGAATTACGAAAACGGCATCCCGTCAATATGGGCTGCGCTACACTGGACATTCCAGCAGCCGAACGAGCAAAATTTATTGAGGATGAATTGCTCAGCAATCTCGATCCCATACAAATCGGACGCAATATCGTGTTCAGCAAAAATCTGTTTAACCATGCCGTTGGGCCTGGCCGACCGCTAAACCGGCAAGAATTCGAAGCATGGCGAGAACGGCTTGATCGAGTCTACGATGCGTTTGCCGATTTTCTGGGAAATAATCCGGGAACAATCTATTTCGATGCGCCGCCGAGCGACAAATTCCCCGCGCCCACTGCACATACCGCGATAGGAAACCGTGTAACATCAATTACGTCAACGGGCGGACACTACCATCCCGGGACGGGAGTCATCTGCGTCAACGTAAACCATTCGAGAGCCCGATCGGAATGGCGAATGATACGAACGCTCAACTCGTCGGGGGCGGCGGCAATGCACGAAATTGCACACGTTTTCGAGAACAGGCAAATTTGGTCCGTCGATGCGGAAACCTTTGCGGAATTATTGATTTCGTTCGGCATGGAAAACGCGGGAGTGCAATATGCCAATCCCCGAGGTACGATTATCAGGGGCGATGCGCACCGGAAAAACGGATACAATGACGCTCTTGGCGCATTTTGGAGAGGGGGCATTCCTGCTTTTTCGAGGAGTTCATACGAATCCAGTGCTTTTCGTTTGTATTTATTCGGCCTCGTTGACCGCGTCGGCTGGGATACGTTCAGAAAAGTTTTTCACAGTTATGCAGGCGAAAGAAGTCCTTCGCGAAATCGGTCGGTACAGCGTGTCGAACGGGCACGGGATTTTTTGGATCGCATCGAGTATTTCAGCGGTCGGCCGGGTGTTTTGCGGAGTTTGCCGGATAATGGAAGGTTGCTGGACCAGCATTTTAACGTCAAAATAGAGGACAAGCCGTATTTGGGTTTCGATTCTCGCACGGGCTTGCCCAAGTAGATAAGTATGCCGGTCTAGAGCGTATTAAAATTACTCTGGACAAAAAGCCGGAATCCAGACATTGCGTGTGATGCCGATTCCGCTGGATTCCGACTTGCGCCGGAATGGCGGCTCCCGAACACGTCTATTCTGCATCAACTCCGTTCCACGCGGATGCTTTCAATGCGGCGACGCGTAACGGCCGTTACCGTCAAGCGAATTTTTTTGCCGCCCTGCTCGAAATCGACCGACTCATTGACTTCGGGAATCCGGCCCAAAGTCGAAAAAATGAAGCCCGCTACCGTGTCGTAATCCTCCTCATCCGGCAAATTCACATTCAACTGCTCGTTCAAATCGTCAATCCGCACCTTGCCCTGCACCTCGAACGTGTTCGGACTCGATTCAACAATCGATTCCGTCGTATCGACCGTGTCATGCTCGTCCGTAATTTCGCCAACGATTTCCTCCAAAATGTCCTCAAGCGTTACAATGCCCGCGACACCGCCGTATTCGTCCAGCACAATCGCCAAATGTCCCCGCACACGCTCGCCGGAATCATCGTTTGCAGACCGAACATTTTGGAATTCCTGCAACAATGTATCGACCGGTTTCGTTTCCGGGATAAAAAGCGGTTCATGCATCAAATCCGTCCAAGGCCGACGCTCGGCGGGATTGCTGACGGCCAACTCACGCAACAGATTGCGTGCGTGAATCACGCCAACAATGTCGTCGCGGTTTTCCCTATAGACAGGAATCCTCGAATGCGTTGATTCGATGACGGCTTGCAGCATTTCGTTCCAGGACAGGCCGTCCGAAATGCAAACCATATCGGTTCGGGGCGTCATAATTTCGGAGACGTTCACATCTTGGAGTTCAATAACGCCCTCGATCATTTCCCGGGCATCTTCTTCGAGCAGCCCTTCGCGGTGTCCCTCGGTAACGATGGTGCGGATTTCCTCTTCAAAGGCGTCTTCGTCCTCGGTATAGCCTGCAAGGCGGCAGAAAAAGAGCGTCAGAAGGCGGTCGAGCAGAAGCAGGGGATAGAGCATTCTGGCGGTATTTTTCCAGAGAAACCAGCCGAAGAAGACGAATTGGTTTCCCCAGAGTTTTGCGAGTGCGCGGGGCAGCAGGAATTCGGCAAAAATGATGAGCGGAATGACGGCGATGAGGGCGGTCGTCGTGCCGTGAATGATGACGGCAGTCAAGAGGATATAGACGGCCAGGATACGGGCGAGGCTGACGGCGGCGGCGACGTCTTCGTGTTTTTTGAGGATATTTGCAAGGCACTTTTCGGAACCCCGGCGTCGGCAAAATTCTTCTAATTTGTGTCGGGAAAACGATTTAAGCGATCGAGCACCGATTGCGAAGACAAAAACGATCGACAATAATCCCAAAGGGACAAGATAGAACATCCGTTTTCCTGTGTGTAACAAATAGCAAGCCCGTGATTCTACACATCGGCAACGGCGGCGTCAACGGGGGCCGACTTTCCTCTTGATTCTGCGTGTCGAAATCAGTATCATCCGGCGTTATGATTCGACCGACGCATCAATTTCGCGCGATATTCAACGGCACGACGATACCGGTCTTGGAGCAAGTCGTCAATTTCAACGAAGCCCGACAGGCTCTGTTGGCCGGTAACATTGCGAACTTTGATACACCGCTGTACCAGGCTCGGGATATGGACGTCGGACATTTCAAGCATAAACTTGCTTTGGCGATTGAGCGTCGCCATCGACCGCCGGGCCCGTTTGGACCGGATTGGCCGTTGAAACATGGCAGTGCTTCGGCTGTGGGCGATGATTGGCCGGTCGACAATGTGATTTTGTATCATGACTTGAACAATGTTGGAATGGAGTTCCAAGTTACCGAGATGGCGAAGAACAATATGGAGTTCAACACGGCCGTCAGCATAATGCGTCATCAGATGCTCCTTTTGCAAACGGCCATCAGCGAACGGGTGTAGAGCGTGTTTTTTGTGTTGGACAAAAACCGTCATTCCGGCACCGGAATCCAGAGGTAGGATGCCAACCACCAGCCGACGCGGCTCACGCCAACGCACGTGCCAAATATGCTATATTACGCAATATGGAAACAGCCCTGATCCGTCATATCCGGTCGCAAGCCAATACGGAACTCATCGGCGACGATGCCGCTATCATCGACAACAACATCATCACCGTCGATATGCTCACGGAAGGTGTCGATTTTATCCTCGCCGAAGTCGATCCGCTATGGATCGGGCGAAAAGCCCTCGCCGTCAATCTGAGCGATATTGCCGCAATGGGTGCAGTGCCGAAATGGATTTTTATGGCCGTCGCCCTGCCCCAAAACGGAGCCCTGGAACTTGCTCAACAACTGCTTGCCGGTATGCAGCCGCTCATCGAAAAACACAATCTGCTCTTGGCCGGCGGCGATACAAACACCTGGGACGGCGGACTCGTCGTTTCCATTACGCTTCTCGGCACCGCCACGGAACACGGCGTCTTCAAACGTAGCGGCGGAAAGGCCGGCGACCGTCTTTTTGTGACCGGAAAACTCGGCGGAAGCATTTTGCGGCATCAATTTTTCTTTGAGCCGCGGGTTGACGAAGCGTTGTTTTTGAACAAGCATTATACGGTTCATTCGGCCATCGACATCAGCGATGGCTTGACGCTGGATTTGCATCGTCTTGCGGCGGAGAGCCGATTGGGAGCGGTATTGTACGAGTCGGCAATTCCGATTGCGGAGGATGCGTTCAAACTGTCGCAGCGTTCGGGCCGATTGCCGATGGAGCATGCTTTGTCGGACGGCGAGGATTTTGAATTGCTTTTTTCGGTTGGGCCGGGCGAAGCGGCCAAGTTGTTGTCGTTGCAACCGCTTTCGTCGTTCGGCGTGACGTTGTACGAGATTGGCGAATTGACAGTCGAGTCCGGCTTGCGGATGCTTGGCGCGGACGGAGTGCTCCGGCCGCTCACGCCGCAGGGGTTTGAGCATTAGGACTGTCATTCCGGCGTTAGCCGTGCCGACCGTTTTTTCGCGATTTGGCCTTTCGAGCCATCTTGTAAAAGAAATGTAAAAGATTATCATGTCGCTCACGGACGCCAAGGACGAGCAGATTGCAAAATAAGGCTTCCAAAATGCCTACACAGACAAATACTCATTTTTCCCCTTTGCATAATTGATATGATACAACTTCCGAAACCTGCTACAGAACCGACGATGTATTTCATCGGAGTAACGACCGCTCAATCTTCGATTATGAAGGTTTTCCCCCGTTGGACCAAAGTGCTCGGCATTGACGCCGTGATCAAAGGCATTGACATCGGTATCCACGCGCCCGCCGAAGATTACCGCCAAGCGGTCACGTTCATCAAAGAAGACCCGCTTTCGCTCGGTGCACTCGTTACCACACACAAGTTGGACCTGCTCACAGCGACACGCGATTTGTTCGATTCGCTTGACCCCTACGCCGACCTGCTTTCCGAAATTAGTTCCATCTCCAAGCAAGGTGATAAACTTTGGGGACACGCTAAAGACCCGATTACCAGCGGACTCTCGCTCGAAGCATTCCTGCCAACCGATTGGTGGGTCAAATATCATCAGTCCCATGCGTTGATTATCGGGGCCGGCGGCTCCTCCCTTGCAACGACCATCTACCTGATGGATGCGGCCCAGCACGGGCAAAATCGGCCATCCAAAATCGTCGTTACCAACCGTTCAAAACCGCGGTTGGACCACATGAAAGAAATTCACGACGGCCTTAAAAGCGGCGTACCTGTCGAGTATCATTTTTGCCCGACGTTCGAGGAAAACGATGCCGTTCTCGCTCAAATGCCGGAGCATACGCTGGTCGTCAACGCGACGGGGCTCGGAAAAGATGTTCCCGGCTCGCCGCTGACCGACGCCGCTGTGTTTCCGAAAAACGGTTTGGCTTGGGAATTCAATTACCGAGGCGATTTGAAGTTTATGCACCAGGCTTTGGCACAAAAAACGCAACGCAATTTGATCGTCGAAGACGGCTGGATTTATTTCATACACGGGTGGTCGCAGGTTATTGCCGAAGTGTTTCACCTAACGCTGACGCCGGAAATTGTCGATGCACTCAGCGATGCCGCATCGGATTTGCGACCAAAGTAGTATTTTGGCGTGTCTTTTTGTGGATACACCAAAAACCGGAACGAAACCATGCAAAAATCGTCATTCCGGCTTGCGCCGGGATGGCGGAGATGATTCCTTACCAATTTGCATATTGACAAATGCCATATGCTCTAAACAAAAACCAACGATAGGAGAGAACAGATGACGAATATGACTCCATCAAAATCTTGGTACAAACGCCGACGCTACTGGTTGCTCGCGATCTTGGCCGCTCTCATCTACTTCTGCCTGATTCCCTCTCCATTACGCATTTCGCCAGAAACCACCGGCTTTACCTCGCCGCTTTTGCCCAACGGGGATGTGGATTACTTCGGTGCCTTTGAAAACCTTTATCTCCACAAACTTTCCCCGCCGGAAGACAATGGACTGCGACTCCTCATTGCCAACTGCGGACCACGAATTCTCGAACAACAACCCCTTATGGATGCCGTCCCCTGGGAAGAACTGCCGACGCATGAAATTGCCCAACAATGGTTTGAAAAATACTGGCTTCCCCTCTGCCATCATATGGACATCAATCCGTATGCCAAACCGCAATTCCTGGACTCGTTGGATTTCGTCAGTTTCCTGGAAAAACAACGCAAAGAACGGGAAAAAACGGCGACTCCCGCCGGCGGTGCGCAGTTTTACTTCCGCGAATTTGTGGAAGAATTTGTTGCCGTCCCTTGGACCGCGGAAGAACATCCCGACATCGCTCAATGGCTCGAAGAACGGTCGCCCGTTCTCGATCTTTTTGGTATTGCCGTCCGCAAGCCAAATTTCGCCTGTTATCGCTGGCGAGAAGATGATCTCTTGGCCATTTTGCTTCCCGACGTTCAAGCAAGCCGGACACTTGCGAGAGACTTGCGAGTCCGAATTGCCGAACGGCTCGGCAGGGAAGATGTTGACGGTGCCTGGCACGATGTGATGAGCCTGTTTTTTCTCAATCGAAAGCATTACATCCGCGATCCGCATATCGTCGTTAATATGGTCGGCATACATATCGAAGGAATGGGAATCGAAGCAGTGTTGCGGGTTTTGCAACATGGCAACCCCTCGCCGGAACAACTGGAACGTTTTGCCGACGATTTGGCAAAACTGCCCCGTAAAACGATACTGGATACTGCCGCCTGGGAAGAAAAATTGGTCTATGCGTTTTTGCAAAAGCATCCCGAAACCAAAATATATGCGATCGGTCAAGATGGATTGACACATTTTTCGCATGAAATATCGGTCTTCTACCGTTTTCTTTCTCGGTGGTTGCCGTCTGACCGAAACATTGCCGGTAAACGAGTTGCCGAACTCAATAATATCGAAAGGCTACCATCCGGCAACTCGGCGGAGAACATCGACTGGACTGTGATGCAAAAGCATTTTGAGGCTCGCAATCATTTTTTTGATGAAATGGATCGGCAACTGGTAAGTCCTTGGAGTTTGCTGCGTATTCCGTTGATTCGCACTCGCTCTCAGTTGCTTGCATACGATGTGATCAGGACTTACTATCCGGCAACGGAGGCGGGACAAGCGGCCTTGTTCCGCAGCAATGCTCGTTTTGATATGCTTTGTATTGCGATGGCGTTGGAGCGTTATAAAGCGGCAAATGGAGGTTATCCAGACGATTTGGAATTGTTGGTTCCGCATTTTTTGGATGCGGTGCCGATTGATATTTTTACGGGCCGCAAGACGCTCGCGTATCGGCTTGCTCCTGGGGCAGCGGCAGCGTATATGCTTTATTCTTATGGTCCGAATGGAATCGACGATGGCGGCGTTGTGTTGGAACGATTGAAAAATTGAGTAGGACGGTCGAAGCGTGGACGGCAGTGTGCAACGAAAAGAAAAAAGGAATCCAATGGCAATTCGATGTCGAAAAAGCAAGAAAAAACTGAAAACCATAGAGCGAATTAAAATTTACTCTGGAGTTATTTTTGAAATTTGTTAGACTCTGTTTGTAGTTTTATTTTATTTTCAGGGAGGAGTCCATGCCGCGAGCGTACTCATTGGATTTGCGAGAACGCGTGTTGAAAGATTGCGATGGCGGTCTGTCCAGCGAGGCCGTCGCGAAAAAATAGAGCGTCAGCCCCTCCTGGGTTTATTCATTGCGCAAGCAACGCCGTGAAACCGGAAGCATCACCACCAAAGAATACAAACGAGCTAGGAAAAATAAAGGAGCACCTTACGAACAAGAAATCCGACAACTCGTTTCAGATCATCCCGATGCGACTTTGGTCGAACTTCATACATTGTTGCCTAATAAAGACAATGTAACAGCAGTAACCCTTCATAATTTTTTGAAACATTTGAAGATTACATGGAAAAAAAGACTCTTGTTGCGTCAGAACAGAAGCGTGAAGACGTAGTAGAACAACGAAATGAATGGAAACAAATACAAGAAGATTTCGATATAGAAAAGTTTGTTTTCATCGATAAAACCTGGACTAAAACGAACATGACACCATTGTATGGCCGTGCATTACATGGCAAGTGAGTTGTGGATTATGTTCCTCATGGCCATTGGAAGACGACTACTTTTATCGCATCATTGCGTTGTGATGGATTAAGAGCACCGATGGTAGTTGATGGTGCGATCAATAGTGAATTGTTTTTGGCGTATGTAGAACAAATATTAGTAGAGACATTTCAAAAAGGTGATATAGTGGTGATGGACAATTTGAGTTTGCATAAAGTAGCGATAGAAAGAGTAGGAGCGAAAGTAGTATATTTACCTCCGTATAGTCCTGATTTCAATCCGATCGAAAATGTGTTTGCGAAGCTGAAGTCGTTGCTACGCAAGTTGAAGTTGCGAACGATGGAGGCACTATGGCAAAGACTGGGAGAATTGTCTGATGTGTTTTTACCGGAAGAATGTAAAAATTATTTCAAACATGCCGGATACAAAAAAGAAAGAAAAACTCCATACTAAAGTTTAATGCGATCTAAACGTGCGGATTCTGCAAAAATCGTGATTATCTGAGTCAAAAATTGCCTATTCTCGTCTGTTAGCCGAGATTCAAACAAGTCCTACAGGAGTTCCGTTGCCGAAAGAGGAGCAGCACGTTACAGTCCGCGAACTTGCCACCGACTTTGTGGGCAACGGTCATCGTGCAGCGATTGACAGGCATGCGTCCGAGCGAGGTTTTCAACATGAAGGTTGGCGACATTACCAAAGACGCTGCTCATGACCTTTGGCACTATGTGCGGAAAACCCACAAGACGGAGCGATTTATTATATCAGTTGCAACACTCGGCAAGCACTGCTACGGAACTTGCACACAGCGACGAAGGTGTGCAAGCACGATTGGGCCATCGCACTCTTAACATGACAAAGCGCTATACGCATATCGCAAATAGCGAGATGGGAAACACTTACACGCAATCGGGCGAATCCGTTTGAAGCAGAGAATGAGGAATTGTAAAACACTGACAAGAGCGTTGTCGCAATGATTGAGATGACTTACCGCGTCACTGTTTTGAAGTGCGGCAGGCAGTGCTTTTGGCTCATTCGAAGGGACGGCGGAAAGCAAAGTAGCGAACAATCGAACGCAAATAGAACGACGTGCCGATTGTTCTGTCAGTCCATTTGCAAAACCGGCGGACAATTTCTAGCCACAAAGGAGAAAGCACTAACCATAACTTCATCGAAGCCTACATCATGGCACTTACTCCGATTAACGAAGGCGAACGCAATACGATCCTATACAAGATAGGACGTAAACTACGCAGGAAGTTCGGACTCGAAGGTGAAACACTGCGACGATGCCTACGTCTTGTTAACATGACGCTCTGCCGTCCACCGCTGGGTGAAGATGAGGTCGATCGAATCGCTGTGTCAGTCGATAGGAGTAATACACCCCTCGGTCAGCAAGCAAACGAGAATACGGCAGACACAGATTCATCTCCGCGTTCCGTCGGTGAGATTCTATCGCAGAAAATATCGTTCTTCACTTCGGTAACTGACCCTACTCCAACCGGCACGTTGACCATTGGGCAACTCCTTGACGACATTAAGAACGGCATTGCGGTCAAGTTTATTGGGCTTCAACAAGATCCTGAACAAGCCCACCAGCTACAGGCCTTCGAATGGAAACGGTTACCTTGACAACCTCCTCCTTTTGTCTGATAGTCCTCCCTATGTCACACTCATTTTAGAATATCACGCTCCTTGCAAGTACTCGGCGACGGAGTCGGTACGTTCGCGTATGGATGGCCGACTTTTATCATACCCTTAACCGCCTGAAAATTGGCATGGCAAAGCCGATCCTGTACCAATCCGATCATAATCGTTCTGCCTGGCAGTGAGTGAAACCTACCCTTGCCGAAAGCACGTTAATCAGATAGAATGCCCTCCATTCGACATCGCGTATGAATTATGCCGTATCCCAGCATTCACGTCAAAAATTTTGCTCGCATCAAGGAGGCGGAAGTCGAACTTGCTCCGTTAACGCTCTTTGCCGGCGATAATAACAGCGGCAAAAGTTATTTGAGTTCACTCATTTGGGTTTTTTATCAACGCTACCTCCCTTTTCGTTTGTTTGAAGTGGGTTATAACACAGATCAAACTGATATTATACCCGATGATACTATTTTACGTTGGATTAAGAAAGGATTTCGCGAAGGACTGCATGACGACGTGATACAGGTCTCGGAAAAAACACATAATGTTTTTCAGACAACTATCAACGCGTTACTGAATCGACATAAAGAACGACTTGTCAGATTTGTGTTTTGCCGCAAAATCGATATTGATCACCTGTCCCTAAAACTTACTTATAACCCGGATTTGCAGTTTCAAATGTCAGTCCGCCCAGATACTCGATTATTTTATGATGAAAACGAAGACCAGAGACAAATCCAATTCACGATTGGTCGATCTATATGGAGAAAGTCCATTCGCAACCCTAAAGACCCGCACCTACTCCAAAAACTCTACTGTACACTACTAGAGACTTATTTTCTCTCCTGTTTTTGGGGTACATGCAAATTTTTCCCAGCCTCACGTACAGGTTTTTTGTTAACGTACAAATCGGTAATCGATAAGGCATTAAAAAGAGATCTTGGTCCTCGCCTGAAATATGAAAATCGGGAAAATCGCCTGTTAACGACACCTCAAAGTATCTTCTTAAGAAGTCTCGCGAGATCTCCTGACCGAATACGGAGAATAAAGTCGGGCAAATCGCAATCCCTCATATAGATTTCATAGAAAAAATATGATTGGCGGGACCATTTCAATGAATGACTTACCTGGTCTCTGATCTTTTGTATAGACCTGACGGACTAGAAAATCACCTGCCTATGTTTCTCGCGTCAGGCGTTGTTACGGAACTTGCTCCATTACTGGCACATTTGAAATTCGACTACATGGACAATCGCTACGTGATTGAAGAACCGGACATGTGGATTTCCCCATCCGGCGGCCGTGAATGCACTCACCGCAAGGCTTGCACGCGAGTCTTGGGTTTGGGTTTCATCTGATACAACTTTAATTTCTTGTAGATGAAAT
>WRKP01000015.1:21050-50662 GCA_009778035.1 Planctomycetaceae bacterium | reverse complement strand
TTTAGTTGGGATGTGCCATTCTTTTTTTTGTGAAATTTTGACAAGTGCTCTATCATCATTAATGTAAAAGCTTTGCGAACAGTTAACACTGCGAGCAATACGGTAAAAAACACAAACCAAAAAATCGACAAAGCATAGGAAAAAAACAGTAAAAATCTTGATTGCAACACATTAGCATAGATTACCAACCAAAACGATGATGAAACAATAATAACAAAATAATACATCAAATGTCGCTTTGCCCTGTCAATAGACAAGACAGTTGCTTCATGTGTTTGTATTTCTTCCTGAACCAACTGATGAGTAGCAGGCTTCTGTTCTTTGTTGTTTTTCATTATCCTCTCCTGAACTGATTTCAAACCAAGTATACGCATATAAGACAAGCATCAATCTCGATAGTATTCACATTGGCAAGTGCGTTTGACGCTGGAAATTCACCATCAAACGCAAATTTGCAAAAGTGTAATTGCAAATCTAAAATAAATTGATTCCAATCTGCTGTCCTATAGATTCAATTGTGTCTATTGCATCTACAAGAGTATCAATCTGTGCTTGAATCCGTTTTTTTGTATGGATGTCACAATCAGGGTTATTAGCCAAGGATATACAAGCATGCATAGCCCCCACTATTGTTGCCAAAGTAACAGCGGCACTTCCACCTGTAAGGAGAGTACATTCTGGTACTACTTTCCATGATGCACCTGGTGCCGCTGCCACTGCTTTCAAACAAGTCTCCAATGTATATGCGGTAACAGCAAACGCCCCCATAGCGTCTAAAGCAGGTGTAAAACATTTTACGATTGCTTTACACCAGCAATGGCCATTGCAGTCGTATCCCATTGTTGGAGCGTTATTAACGTACCTTGATAAATTCCCATCCCGCCCCATAAACCCGATCGGATCCTCTGAGATCCACCTACCCACGTTTGCATCATACCAGCGATTGATATTCCACTGCAAGCCGGTTGCATCGTCGAACATCTTGCCGGTATAGCGGAACGGCAACTTTTCGCCCGTTGATGAAATCAACTTGCCGAAGGCATTGTACTGCAAATGTGAAATGGTTTTGCCGTTCATGTCAATAACATTTCGCACAGTATTAAGGTGATCCCGCAACGTCCACGCATCATCCATTGCCAGTAGTGCATCGTGCGAGGCTGGATTGGGTTCGGAGGCTTCGGAGTCAGATGAGACGACAGGTGAGTTCGAGACGCTTGGAGGTTTTACTCTTTGGTTGTCTGTGTAGGTAGGTAATTTCCATCAGATCATTCTTTGGGTATTTCTATGATACCTATCCAAGAGTATGGATCATCACAATCATATCTTGAGTAAGAGATATTGACCGGACGGCTTTCGCTTGGAATCATGCTAAATATCTTATTGACCATTCTCCGCCATGCCTGTGCACTTTTTACTGATTGCACTTTTTCTGATAGAATCAACTCACACGTAAGTGCACTAAATATCTTCTGAAAGCCATCAATAGTATCAATGCTGAAAGTGCGTGCTTCTTCAACTCTGAATCCCAAATGCACGTGGCATGTACCAATAGGAAACAAAAGATAATCAAGCAAAACGAGAGAATTTTCTAGATCAAGTAGTAATTCATGAACTTTACCGCTATCAATTTGCGACATAAAGTATTTGATGTCTTGGTTTTTGTATGCGAGATTCCTGATGACCGGTTTACCCTCATTAGGAGCCCCCCAGACAATCGTTCCGTCTTCCCAAATTACCACGTATATTGTTCCCTTGGGTTCCGTATAATCAATGACATCCCCAGCGTAGAACACAAGGACGGGCAATTTACGATCGGGATTCTGGGCAAGGTAACATTCTCTATCTTCTTCGGTTGTAATACGATCAAACCAAACGACGTATGTGCCCTCCGTTACATTTGCTTCCCATCCCTGTACTGCTTCAATTTTTTCTTGTTTTTCCCACAATGCGATGGGAAAAACAATTAAAAGCGAAATAAAAATAACGCTTACGATGATGACATTCTGGTATAACCTGTAACTCATAACGAAGTCCTTTGTTAGTGGATCTAGAGCGTATTCATTTTTGCTATGGATAAAAACCGTGCTCTGGACAAAAAAACCGTCATTCCGGCGAAAGCCGGAACCCAGAGGAATCGGCATCATACGCAATGTCTGGGTCTCGGCTTGCGCCGGGATGACGAGAACGAGTCCACCCAATTCGAAAGACGCTCTAATTGTAACGTATAAGCAAAAACATTTCAACAAATTTCACGTAGAATTCACGACGTCGCGGCAAGCCGGAGTGGCGATATTGAAATTCGCCATTTTTTTTCCTATTGAATTCCCGGCTCGAGCGTCTATACTAATACCCTCCGTTCCCTTTATGAGGATTACGCCCCATGTGCCGATTTTGCCTGCCCCTCGCCCTCTGCCTTATGCTCGCGACAACCGCTTCCGCTAACCATACCGTCGAATCCGCACAAAGGCTTGCCAACGAAGGCCTCTATAAAGATGCTTACGACCTCCTGCAGCCCTGGCTGCTCGATTCGGACAATGGCAATCAAGCCCAATTCGGCCAGGGATTGCAAATTGCCGTCGAATCGCTTCAATACCTCACTCGAATCAACGAACTCGACGACCTCCTCGAATCCGCCGCCGATGCCCATAAAAACAGTTGGCGAGCAATCACAAGCATTGCGAACCAATACCGTTACCTCCCGAATTTTGGATTGATCATCGACAATACATTTGAACGCGGAGGCCCAAGAGGCGGCCCCATCATAGGAATGGGAGGAGGAAGGCGTTGGGTACAAACCGGCGAACGAGACCGCGTGCGTTCCCTGCAACTTCTTCAAGAAGTGATGCCGTTCGTGCACAATGAAGAAAACAAGGAGGAAACCGTCCCATTTTTCCAGTCCCTTGCCGAAGGGCTGATGATGCAAAGTCAACGGGGCGGCGGTTGGCGACTGCAAATCTTGACGGATCTGAACTTTTTGCCGGACTACCACAACGACATAATGGGCGGCTGGAGCGGCAGTTCCGGTGCACCCGTCGATGCCGAAGGGAATCCAGTCCTTTATCACCTGCCAGAATCCTGGGAAACCGCCCAAAATGACGGCGAACGCTGGCGTTGGGCATTGGAACAGACCGCCAAAGCCGACCCGAAACAACAAAACGAGGTCTGGCGGCAACAAGCCGAGTTTTATCAATCGCAATTCGGCGAACAAACCTTGCAGGCATTTCCCTTCTTTGGCCGGACCGGACAAGAGCCCGAGACGACTGCAAGCATTTTGAACCTCGAAACGCTGACCGATGAGGAAATGATTGCGAAACTCGCGACCGGTATCAAACGCTTCACCTTGCCGGACGAATTCAACCATATCAAACTGTACCAAAAGATTGGCGACGAACTGGCTTTGACCCAACTTGCCGAAATTGCGAAGAACCGTCGGCAATATGTCAAGGCCGCTGCCTATTTTCGCGAGATTATCGAAAAAACAGAAGAGCAATGGCGGCGAGAACATTCTCAGCGGTCGTTGAATCAGATCATCGGCAACTGGGGACGCTTTGAAAACGCGGGCTCCGAAATTGCGGGTTTGCGGGCCGACCTCCGGTATGTCTTCCGAAACGGCAAAAACGTCAAGTTATCCGTACAGGAAATCAATGTCGAGCAACTCGTTGCCGACATTAAGGAATACATCAAATCGCGGCCAAACCAACTCGATTGGGAACGCATCCAAATCGACCAAATCGGACAGCAACTCTTCTACGGAAATGAAGAGCGTCGGGAAGCCAGCCGGAAATACCTCGGCGATGTGATAAAATCTTGGGAAATCGCTCTCGAACCGGCGGACCGGCATTTTGACCGTTCCACGACGATTCGATTCGAGCATGAAACGGCCGGTGCGTTTTTGATTCGGGCCACAATGCTTCATGACGACGGGTCAGACGGCAACGTCGAATCCGCCGTGATTTGGCTGCATGATACCGCGATTGTGCGGAAAAACATTGATAGGGCTTCGTTCTATTTCGTGGCCGATGCCGAAACGGGATTGCCGATTCCCGGAGCAAATGTGGATCTTTTCGGCTATTTCGTGGAGTACCGCTCGACGCCCCAGAATGACCGGGATCGCCAGGAACCGACGCTGACCTGGACATTTCAGGAAACATCGCAGCGAACGGACGAAAACGGCTTCGCCGTCGTTGCGGGAAACGATGACCGCAGCAACCGATTTAACACGCTCATCACGGTAACGGTGCCGGAACGCAAGGGAGTCTCGCATCTCGGTTTTGCAAACCTTTGGACGAATCCCCGGCACGATAGCCAGCACAATGTCAGTCGGGCATTTTTCATCTCGGATCGGCCCGTATACCGTCCGCTGGATACGGTCAACATCAAAACTTGGGTCGGTACGGCAAGATACACAGCACTAAATTTTGAGGAGCCGAACGCGAATGAATGGGCGGGCCGAGCAGTCCGATACGAAATCAATGATCCGCGGGGCGAAAAAATTGCCGAACGAAATGTGATTCTCGACGAATACGGCGGAATGGAAACGAAACTCGCACTCCCCCGGGATGCGATGCTGGGCGTGTACCATTTCCGTATCCACCGGGATGATAATGCCGTGATTGGCAACGGGACTTTCCGCGTCGAGGAATACAGAACGCCGGAATACGAGGTCGTCATCGAAGCACCGAAGGAGCCGATTTCGCTCGGCGATACGATTACCGCAACGATTAGGGCAAACTATTATTTCGGCTCGCCGGTTTCTGAAGCGACGGTCAAGTACAAAGTGCTTCGGGAACGCGCGATCACCGATTGGTTTCCGATTCGTCCCTGGGACTGGTTTTACGGCAGCGGATACGGCTGGTTCGCCTACGATGCCGAATGGCTGCCCGGCTGGGCCCGTTGGGGCATCCGCCGACCGACTCCGCCCTGGTTGGGCGGCTTGCCTTTTGGTCGATATTCCGGCCCGCCGGAGGTTGTTGCCGAGGTTGAGGTGCCGATCAATCCCGACGGGACGGTCGATGTCGTGATAGATACGGCCATCGCGAAGGAAATGTTTCCGAATGATAGCCAACGGTACACGATTACGGCGGAAGTGATTGACAATTCCCGGCGGACGATCGTCGGGACCGGCACCGTGCTGGTTGCGAAGGAACCTTTTAGGGTATTTGCTTGGGTGGATCGCGGGTTTTACACGCCGGAGCAGAAGATTGCCGCAAGTTTTCAGACCCGTCGACTCGATGGAAAACCCGTCAGCGGCGAAGGAATGGTGAAGGTTTTTCGATTGACGTATGAAGACGGGAATGGCGGAGGCGGCGTGTCTGTCGTCGAAACGGAAGTCCATTCCGCGGCGGTGCTTTTCGATGCCAACGGCAGAGCGAGTCTCGATTTGACGGCGGCGGCACCGGGACAGTATCGGATTTCCTGCGTGATTGAAGGGCAAGAAGGCGGATATGTGTTTAATGTCTACAACAACGAGCCGCAATCAGAGCCTCGACCGGGAAATCGCGGCTCTGACGGCGATTGGCAATACAATGCGCTCGAACTGATTCCCGAACGCGAAGAGTACGCTCCCGGCGAAAATGTGGTTCTACGCGTCAATGCCAACCGCGAAAACTCGATGGTATTGCTCTTCGTGCGTCCGACCAACGGCATCGCGCCGGGCAGACCGCAAGTCTTGCGGCTTGACGGCAAATCCGCCGAAGTGTCGATTCCCGTCATCCAAGGCGATATGCCGAACTTCTTCGTCGAAGCACTGACCGTATCGAACGGCAAAGTCGTGAATGAAGTCAAGGAAATCGTCGTCCCGCCGCAACAGCGGATTTTGAATGTCGAAATCAGGCCGAATGCGGAGATATACAAGCCCGGCGGGAAGATGACGGCCGACCTCATCGTTACCGACCTGGATGGCAAACCGGTCGTCGGACAGATTGCCGTAACGATTTACGATAGAGCGGTCGAGTACATTTCCGGCGGCTCCAATGTCGGCGATATTAAGGAGTTTTTCTGGAAATGGCGACGCAATCACCGTCCGCAGTTGATGACCAATTTGGATAGATTTTTGCAGCGATTCGTCGAACTCAGCGACTTAAGTATGGAAAATCTCGGTATTTTTGGTCATATCGGCATGCCGGAAAGCGGAATGGATGGTGCTGTGTACACCAACGGGATGGCGGGTGGCAGACTCGGGGTGCGTGCCGGTAGCGTGATGGCGAGGGGGATGAGTGGGATGGGGATGGGCGGCGGAATGGCGGGCGGGATGCCGATGCCAGCATCGGCTCCGATGCAGGAATCCGTTGTTTCTGCGGAGTCTGCGCAATTGGTGGGAGGAATTGCGAGAAATCCCGACGTAATGGCTGATTCCGGCGGCGGTGCGTTTATCGAACCGACGGTGCGAACCAATTTTGCGGATACGGCCTTGTGGATCGGGACATTGGAGACGAATGCAGAAGGAATCGCCCAAATCGAACTGGACATGCCGGAATCTTTGACGACCTGGAAGGTCAACGTGTGGACGCTGGCCCTCGGAACCCGCGTCGGGCACGGCAATGCCGAAGTGATTACGCGGAAAGATTTTATTATCCGAATGCAAACGCCGCGATTTTTGATCGAGAAAGACAAAGTCGTCTTTTCGGCAAATGTACATAATTACCTGGCGGAGGAGAAAACGGCAGCGGTGACGTTGGAGGTGGGCGAAAATGCGGTTCAATTCATCGACGAATCGACCCGCACGCAAACCGTCAAAATTCCCGCAAACGGCGAAATCCGCGTCGATTGGCTCGTCGAAGCCCGGAGTCCTCTTTCCGCCCAACGGGACGGGGGCGCCGCTGGCGATGCCGTGATTACCATGAAAGCACTGACCGACGAAGAATCCGATGCGATGCAACGGACTCTGCCGGTGTATGTTCACGGTATGCTCAAACAGGATTCCTATTCGGCATTCATCGCTCCGACGGAAACGTCGGCATCGTTTGACGTTCGGGTTCCGGCGGAGCGCAAGCCGGAGCAGACGAAATTGACGGTGCAATTTTCGCCGTCGCTTGCCTTTTCGATGATTGATGCGCTGCCGTATCTCGTGGACTACCCGTATGGTTGTACGGAACAAACGCTCAATCGGTTTTTGCCGACGGTGATCGTGCATAAGGTGATTGGTGACGGTTGGGATTTGCGTGAAAAAGAAAATCCCGGCTGGGCGATCGCACGCAGCTGTTCACCCGTGTTTGACCGCGAACAAATTGATGATATGGTACGCGATGGCGTTACGCGACTGGTCAATATGCAATATCCCGACGGCGGTTGGGGTTGGTTCAGCGGACACGGCGGAAGCAGTTCCGCCCATCTGACGGCCCTCGTCGTGCGTGGTTTGCATTTAGCCCAATCGAACGGTGCCGCCGTGCCCGAGGATGTTCTGCGTCGCGGGATTGACTGGCTGAAACGCTATCAAGCCAGCCAAGTCGTGCTGCTTCGCAATGCGGCAATGCCCGACAAAGAGGAAAGACGGCTCCCGTGGAAAGAGCAAGCGGATGAAGTCGATGCGTTCGTCTTTATGGTCCTGGCGGAAATGGAGGCCGCAGCGGAGCGAAGTTCCCGGACAATCGACGGCCCCACGGCGGATATGATGGAATTCCTGCAACGCGACCGCGGGAAGTTGGCTCTCTACGGAGTGGCAATGACGGGTATCGGCGAAAGTCTGCTCCCCGGCGATCCCGATGAAAGACAGCGACGCATTACGCCGTATGTCAGAATTTTGGAGCAATATCTCGTGCAGGATGACGCGAATCAGACGGCATACTTGAATTTGCGGGCTTTCCCCAACTGGCGTTGGTGGAATTGGTACGGCAGCGAGTTTGAAACGCAAGCGTATTATCTGCGGCTGCTGATGCGTGCCGACCCGGAGAGTCCGGTTGCCCCGCGATTGGTGAAATACTTGCTCAATAACCGTAAACATGCGACGTATTGGAATTCGACGCGGGATACGGCCATCGTGATTGAGGCGTTTGCGGAATACTTGGAGGCGACCGGCGAAGGCAAGCCCGCTGCATCTCCTTTCGGTCCTACGGAACCGTATATGACGGTCGAAGTCTTGGTCAATGGCGAAGTGAAAAAGACGGTCGCCCTCACGCCGGAGAATTTTCTGGTTGCGGACAATGCCTTGGTCCTCGAAGGCGACGAAGTTGCGACAGGGACGCATAAAGTGGAATTGCGAGTTAGCCGTGCAGGAGCGGGGGGTGTAAGCCCCCCGGTACAGGGTAACGCGGCGAACCCCCTCTACATCACGGCATTTTTGGAAAACTTCACGCTCGAAGACCCTATCGAAAAAGCCGGTTTGGAAGTCAACATCGAACGCCGAATTTATAAACTCGTTCGGGACGAATCGGCAACGGCAACCGTCGCGGGCGGTCGCGGCCAGGCGGTGGACTTGCAGGTCGAGCGGTACAATCGTGTTGTGTTTGACGGCGATGTGAAATTTGAATCCGGCGATTTAGTCGAAGTCGAACTCATCATCGAAAGTCGGAATGATTACGAGTCGTTGATCATCGAAGACTGGAAAGCGGCGGGATTGGAGCCGGTGGATTTGCGAAGCGGATATACCGGCAACGAATTGGGTGCGTATGTTGAGTTTCGCGATGAACGGGTGGCCTTTTTCGTGTATCGTTTGGCACGGGGCAGACATTCATTGACATATCGTTTGCGAGCGGAGACACCCGGGGAGTTTAGTGCGTTGCCCGCGAGGATTGCGGCAATGTATGCCCCGGAACTGCGAGGCAATTCCGATGAGGACAAGGTGCAGGTGCAGGAACGGCCTGCGGATCCCGCCGACGAGGCGCGTCGGATTGCGATTGAAAAAGTCGATGAAGTTGGGGGCGTCAATGCCCATCTGCGGTATAATGTTACGGTACGGGAAAGACCGGAGGAATGGAGCGTATTTTTCGACGGCAAAGTCCCGACGCCCGGCGATCATGCGACGGTGTTGGTGAACAAGGCAACGGGCGAGGCGCGATTCATACCGGGCCGGTAGCCCTCGTTGGGAATGGACTGTTGAGAATAGGCTTGTTGAGAGAACGTCATTCCGGCGAACGCCGGAACCCAGCCAGGTAGGTTGCCTACCTGCAATCACACATGCGAGTGGCCACGCAATTTGAAACGGCCAATCAAATTCTGCAAATTCGATGCCATGCCGCTCATCTCGTTCGCCGCACTCGCCGATTCTTCCGCCGCCGCCGTGTTCTGCTGCGTTACCTGGTCAATCTGCTGCAAGCCTATCGTGATCTGGTTCACCCCCTGTGCCTGCTCATTACTCGCAACCGCGATGCCCGATACCAAATCCGTCGTCTGCTTGATCTCCTGAACGATTAAATTAAGCACATTAGCCGTTTGAGCAGAAACCTCGCCTCCCTTTTCGATCTCCTCGCCGCTTTTCGCGATCAATTCCGATGTTTCCCGGGCCGCTTTCGCACTTCGCGACGCCAAATTCCGAACCTCTTCCGCAACAACCGCAAAGCCTTTGCCGTGCTGTCCCGCCCGGGCCGCTTCGACTGCCGCATTCAATGCCAACAGGTTCGTTTGGAATGCAATATCATCAATCACCTTGATTACCCGTTGGATTTCATTCGAGTTTTCCGTGATTCGATTCATCGCACTCGTCATACTTTGCATGGCCTCCTGTCCTTCCGAAGCCGCCTTGTTCGTCCGCTGTGCCAAATCGCGTGCTTTGGCCGCATTTTCGGCACTCATCTTCACCTGGCTGCTAATTTCGCTCATCGACGCCGTAATTTGCTCCAAACTCGCCGCCGATTCCTGGGCTCCATTCGACAACGACTGGGCCGCACTGGACACTTCGCCGGAGCCGGTCGCAACCTGCTTGACCGTTTCATTGATTTCAGCCATTGCCTGATTGACTTGATCAAGCATTTTGTTGAGATAGATGTTCATCGTATCCAAATCGCCGCGGACTTTCGTTTCGACATTGTAATTCCCGTCGGCAAGGTCGTTGGCCAACTTTTCCACGTTTTGGAATTGCGTCAAAATGGCTTTGACGGCATGGGCGATTTCGCCGACTTCGTCGCCACGCCGCAGGGTTTCCTTGGGGACTTCAATCGCAACGTTGCCCTCTTCGGCAATGGTTTTCATAGCATGGACGGCAGCCCTGAGACCGGTCGCCACGGAGACGGTCAAGAGCGAAGCCATCAGGATGGCACCGACCGTTGCGACAACAGAAATGATGATTCCCAGCGTTCTGGAGAAAATAACGAGTTCCTGCTGGCTCGTTCCCGTACTGTGGGCAATCCCGTCAACCCGTTCCTGAATGTTGGCAACTCCATTCATCACATCGCGAATGAGAACCATAAGCGGCTCCTCCATTTTGCGCCGGTTATCGACGACTTCGATAAGATTATGAGCGATGGGATCCCAGTTCTTGCAATCCTGTATGATTTCATCCACTTTTCTCACGTATTCAGTCCCCAGGTTCGGCAATTGCGGGTGATTCCGAATTTTTTCAAGTTCCGCGTTCAAGGACGCCTTTCTTTCGGAGAGCAGCGGGCGGAATCGATCTTGGATTACGGTATCCGTTGCATTGACGACGTTGTCCCGACAGCGTAATACCAGGTAGACGTAACCTTGTGCGTTGTAGATTGCGACTTCCAAATCGAGGATGTCGGCAGCATTGATTGCGGCATTGTTTTTGACTTCGGCACTAATATCTTCGCCTAATTGTTCGAGCGATTCCCGTACTCTGCCGGATATTCGTTCGCAGGCGTTCCGGGCTTCATCGACAGTTTCCCCTGCCCGCACGTAGGCGTCTTTATTTTGCTGGATTTGCGCTAACGTGTTGAGGATATCCCTTGCTTCGTTTCTATTTTGTTCGATACCGGAGTTTTCTTGGATGTCTGTGAGTGAGGCGATGGTTTCGGCAAGAGCATCGTTGAATTCTTTGCTAATTTCATCGGAGGGCCAGAGCATATAGCGGAAGAAACTGCGTCTGGCTTCGTTGGCGTTGTTGATGCTGCCGCCCGCTCGCGTGGAGGCATTGAGGAGGGAGATCACTTCCCCCGTTGAGTTGTTGATGTTCGTGAAACTGTAGATCATGATTCCCGTCAGAGTGAGCAGCAAGGCGACGACAACTCCGAAGGAGAGGAACATTTGGGTAGCGATTTTGAAACTGTTAAGCATAGTGTTTGATTTCCTTTGAGTGGGTTAAAGGGTGTCTTGGAAAGGTAAAATCCGCGGCAATTCGCCTTGAAGGGGCAATAATAACTGCTCTTACGGGCAAAAACGGGTGTTTGGCCGTGTTTAGGACCGATTTTTGGGGGTGTTAGCACTGCCGTCAACGGCATTCCAAGGGATAAAAGGGGAACAAGAGCAGAGAGATTTGTTCGTCGAGGTAGACTTTTTTGTTGGAGAGAGCGTCTTCGCAAAAAATGTCATTGCAGAGGACATCAGGGATCGCAGGCTTCCTCATACCGCTATTTTCGTTAAAACCGGACAGCAACTGGCCTATTGTAACAGATTTTTTGCGACGGTCAAGCGGTCGGGGGAACCCGGAGGCTGACGCCTCCGGCTCTTGCGCTCACGCCCTCGGCTCTTGCGCTGATGCCCTCCGCCGTGCTATGCGGCAATGCTCTCCACCTCGAGCAGTCGACTCATGCGAGAAATCAACACGTCCGTGTCAAAAGGCTTTTGCAGGAAATCGTCCGCGCCCGCTTCCATGAGTTCGGCAATTTTGTCCCGTTCGACCATTCCGCTAATGCAAATGATGTGGACATTGGACAGCGATTTGTCGCCACGCACCCGAACGCAAACCTCCCTGCCATTGATGTCGGGCAACATCACATCTAAAACAATGAGGTCAGGCCGATAGTCTTTGACCATCATACCGGCTTCGAATCCGTTGTTTGCGACCCTTGTTTCAAATCGGCCATCGTCTTCCAAGACGGAGACGATGAGTTCGACGAGGTCGCGGTCATCATCGACGACGAGCACTTTGCGTTTTCCGGTTTCGAGGGAATCGGTCGGAATGCCGTTGTCTCTCATGAACACGAAGAGTTGTTCACGGGGAATTCTTCGGAACTTGCTGCCGGGCACGCGAAATCCTTTAAGTTGCCCGTTGTCGAAGCAGCGGATGATGGTCTGCTGGCTGACTTTGCAAATTTTGGCGGCTTCGCCCGTTGTGAAGACAGTTTTGATTGCCATAGAAATTACTCCATCCTGATTAGTTATTTAGGGATTGTCCATATAGTCGAAACATCCATTATTTCGCCTATCCCAATTCACGTTGCCCATTTTCACAGGCATTTGCCTTGATTCAAGCGTCAGGGGTTGGCAAGCCTTCCTGGTTTGCCCCGTTTGCCGCTTGTGCCAATTGTACTGATTATAACTATTTTACCGATTTTGTCAAGACGAAAATGGAGCAAAAAACGCAATCGCAGGAGCCGGGAGCGTTAGCCGCCCCGTGCAGATCGCCGCCAAAGAACAAAAGCCCGTTAACTCTCCTTCCCCATACCGGAACCGCCGTATCCCTGCTCTTCCATCAAGTCGCAAAATTGATGATACAGTTCCGAATACCGCGTGTTTTTCTCCGGGTTGGGATAAAATGCCGCCTCGACCGCAAGCATCGCCTCCGCAACATCTTCGAGCGATTTGAACGCAATTCCCAGTGCCGCAATCATTGCCGTTCCAAATGCGGCACTGCTCTTTCCCCGCATCCGACGGTTAATTTTGCCCGTTACATCCGCACGACACTGCATCCACGGATCGCTCGAACACCATTGACCGCCGGTATAAATATCGCCTGCCAACTCCGTTGCACCGGAAAGACGGTTCAATTTTTGATAGCAGAACCGTTCAAACAATGCCGTTCCCTGCATACAGGATGCAAATTGCACTGCCCGATCTTCGGATGCCGGGGTGATAAACCCTTCCGCACTGCTTGAAACAAACGGAAATGTCTCTTCCTTGGACACATTCGGATAGGCTAAATACACGCTCGGCAGCCTCGTCGCGACATTGGCTTCCAGTTCCGCAAATGTGCCTTCGCTAAACCAGGCCGTGATCCATTCCGCACCTGTTTGACTGTTCACGGAAAACGACCATTTTCTGTTCGGCAACTTGCTGACGCTCAGTTGGTCGTGCGGCGAACGCATCATTCGGGCAGAAATACCGCTGATCGACATTCGTTTGGCCAAAATGGTATGGAAATCGCCTTCTTTGCGAGCCCCGGACGCCAAAAACGCCGCCGCCGTCGACGTCGTTCCCATCACGATCGTCATTCCGCTGGGTAAGCCGGTTTCGTTGGATGCTTTCGGCGAAACAGTACCGGCCTTGTCGCCGAGATGGAGCAAAGACGGCAAACGGTCGCGCACACTCAAATACATATCGTAATCGAGCCAATCGGGCCAGCATTCGTCGAGGAGGTCGCAGCCGGTGCGTGCGGCAAAGGAGTAATCGGTCACGTCGGGGATGCCTTTGAGGCGTCCGACGATAAAATCCGCTTGATGGACGAATCGGGCATCTTCGTAGAGTTTGGCCGAATGGTCTTTAAGCCAGGCGATTTTGGCCAAGGGGTCTTCCGCTCGGAACAGAAAGCCGAGTTTTTGGCAGTGTTCGCGGCCGTGAAAATTGAGACTTTTGACGTAATCGGTCGCGCGAATATCCTCGGCCAAAATGGCGGGCATAATCGGATTGCCTTTCCGATCGACGACAACGAGCGCTCCAGGGTCGCCCGATATGGAAATCGCTTTGAGTTGGGAGGGGTCGATGTCCTTCTGGAGTTGCCCGACGATGTGCCCGATGGCCATTCGGGCTGCATTCCACCAAATTTCGGGGTCTTCTTCGTGAAAGGGCCCTTTCGCCGTGGAGGAAGCAGTCCGCACGAAGGGGGCGGTGGACTCGGCAACGACTGCGCCATGTTCGGTAACGGCAACGGTATGAACATTGTCGGATGTCAAATTTACGCCGATAAATATGGCGGAGTTAGACGGGTCTTGACTCATATAAAAACGGTTTAGGCTGGACGGTCCTGCTTGTACTGGACGAATTTGATACGGATGTACTCATTTTTCCGAATGCCGGGACTGGGTATTCTACACTATTGTCCGTGTTTGGTAAAGGGAGCAAAAGAGCGGGCCAGTCCAGGGAATCCCCCGCGGAATTCCCCTCGGAATCCCGCCGTGTGGGCCGGGAATCCCTCAAAACGGTCTTGCCGCTGTACGATGGCGGGGCCAGGACGGGCGGAAAAACGACAATACCGTCAACAGAATGACCAGGATGCCGATAAAACTTTCCGGCAAAAATGTCCAAAGCAATACGCCAAAACACATCCCCCAAAAATGCGGAAATTGATACCATAATTCCGCAAGATACACCCAGCGAACCAGGGATAATACGAAGATCGGAAGCAATAACCCTAATATAACCCAAAGCAAGATATGCGACGATACCCAATCCGCCCAATTCCCCTCGCTCGGATTCGATGTCAACAGTATTGTCTGAATGCTCCCTTCCTCCGCTCCAAAAAGATAACGCATTTCTTCCGAAAGCCGACCCTGCCAATAAACCTGCGAATTCAAAACCGGTGCTGTTTGCCTCGAGACCGAATCCATCACGGTTCCGAATTTTTCGCCGACCGTTTGCTCTTTTCGCGACCGCAACGCCTCACGCGCATTCGCACTGATCGTTTCCAAAAATGGACGCACAATGCCCGTCATATCTTCGCTTTCATCGGCCAAACCCGCGGGACGAACGATTAAACTCGGCCGGACATTTTGCAATGTCAACGGCAAATGCGAAACTTGAAAATCAACTTTATCCGCGACGGTATCCCATTCTGCCGACCAATGCAAAAACCAACGCCGCATCTCTTCCGGCCTGCCCGACGGAATTGCATTCAATATCCGAAGCAAATTATGTTCGCGAATCAGGTTAAGCCCGATCAAAGAAAGTGCTGCATCCGTTCCCGAAAGCGGAACATGTTCATGTAAATTGTTCACGCCGCTTGCATCCCACATGGATTCTACTTTTAATTCGGGAACATTGCCTCCAAAAGCAACCGTCCAAATGGTATCCTGAACGATCACGCCTTCCAAAACGGGAAAGTGCAATGCCGACAAAACGGTTTTCCGATCCCAAGTTCGCAGCATGGGCGTTCGCGGCGCACGAAACAGGATATTTAGCCGTTGCGGATAATCGCTTGTTCCAATGTTAATATGAAAGCGTTGTTCGTCTTCAAGCCGAGTATGTCCTAATATCGAGCCTGCCGACGCGATTTGAATCAGCGAATATCCCGGCGGCATTTGAACGATACAATGATCTTGCCCTTGATTCCTCAAATCAACGGTTACGCTGCCGATGATCGTCCCATCGCGATTGATTAAAAAACCTATATCGTAAAACAAAGCGGTCAAGCGTGATTCGACTTGGCTGATTGCCGCCGCAAAGTTCGTATCCAATGCTCTATATCGAGAAAGCGAGTCTTCTTCACCGGATTCCGAAACAATCGGCTCCAACATGCTGCGTTCCCAATGAATCATTTCATTGCCTTGTCGATTCGGCAACTCGACAAAAATTTCCGATTCGAGTTGATAGATGTTTCGATCAAGCGGAAACACATTGGGCAGCGCGATATTTCTCCCGGCTGTATTTAATGAAACATTCAGGTTGAATTGTGTTTCACCTTTCATCGCATCGGTCGGCAATATCGTCAAAATTTGCTGGCCGCCGATTTGTTCCAGCGAATAACTTGCAGCAGGCTCTACCGATTGAATGATTCCGCAACGTTCATCCCAGCGGAATGAGATGTTGCGTAATTCGCCGCCGGTTATGTTCGCGTTGAAATCAACGAACATCGTCCATCGACCTTCGGAATCATCTTGCAAGACCAACTCGGTCGTGCTATGAACCGTTGGCCGATTGGCAAAAACGAAGTAGTGTAATGCTTTGCTGTTTGTTGTTTCCGGCAAAGTAGATTCCGGCAACTCTTCTTTGAGCCAAGTATCCAATGGAATTGGCTGTATAAATGTTGCCGGCGCGACGGGAGTTATATTCGACCTTGACCATGCCGTATACTCCGTTGCAGATACTTCGGCAATGACGTCCGGCGTTCTGAAAAAATAAAGCGAATGATTGTTCGTGCGTACATCATCAAATGTTAATGTCGGAACCGTCTGCAATGCGATTTCTTCCTGCATTTCGGCTTCCTGCATATTTGTATCAAATGCACCGCGTATTGCGATGGTATATTGACCTGCAACATGATTCTTAAAAACGATAAGATATTGTTTTTCTGAAATTTGTTGATACCGCGAATCAAGCAATTCATCTTGAGCATCGCGGACTTCGATGGACGCGATTTGAATCGGCCGATCCGTTGAAAATTGTTGCCGAAAAACATGAGCGGATGCCGTGAATGCACCAAAAACATTGATTCGCGATTCGCTCGAATCAAATTGTATCGACTGCGTAACATCAACTTCCGGGATTATTTTTTTGGCTCGGATATTTAACGTCCAATCAGATTCCGTTTGCATTAAATCGAATGCCGCCTCGGGACTTTCTCTGGAAGCATCATCTCGTCTTGCCGCAAATTCTCTTGCCGCCATTTCCCAAATGGGATTGGTTCCAAAAAGCGGTGCCGCGATTGTCGGCGTTCGATACCAAGCCGTATCAAATCCGCTACTTCGTCCTTCAATCGGCAAGATCAACTCCAGCGAAGGATCGGCTGATACCGCAAGCATAGACCTTGTAATTTGAGATTGCAATGCTTGAAATTCAGGAAGGCGAACATTGCCGATACCGTTAAATCCAATGTCATTAAAATCAAGAAGCATAAAATCTGCACGCAATGTGATCGTGCCAGATACCGGCGATTGAAATTCAAGATGCGATATAGTATAGGGGCCGTTAAACGATTGTTGCTCCGGCGTTGTGTGCGACTGCGAAACAATCGGATGCTCATCGCAGCGAAATTGTCCTGAACGGAACCAACGCGGTTCGGTTTGAATGGACAGCGATTGAACTTGCCCATCAATGCGAAAACGATACATCATTTCGAGTTCAACTTGCAACGGCTTTGCTCTCATCCAAAGAAATTGTTCTACTTCGCTCGTTGATGTTCCGTTTTGATTCGTTCCGTCAACCCAAGAGAAGGAGAGTTGTTCGATCAATCCTAATTCCGCATGAACAACCGGCGATTCGATACTATTCGGCGTGACCGCTCCCATCGCATGATGAACGTTGATCGTTGCAATATCGGAAGGAACGTTGAGCGATAGCGTTGAATGAGGAACTTGCGGTATTGCGAAATCAATCTGAAATGTTTCGCCGTCATTGCGTAACATGGTTCTCGGCGACAATCCAATTTCCAATGTATGCATGCCGGGTGTTTCATTTTCGATTAAAAACATCAGCGTTCCGTTCGTTGCTTCATCGGTCAGGATAGGATGAATCGGCTGGTCATTCCAAAAAAAACTTTCCGGTATGTAAGGCAAGTTGGGCAATATCACTGTCGCGTCGGTTGAATCAAGATAGATGTCATAGACCGCCACAAAATCTTCTGCACATTCTAAGTATCCCGACGTAGAACGAACGAGCGAACCTTGATAGACCGCTTTGGTGAGATGCCAACGCGAGGAATGTAATGTTGCGGAATCATCCGGTCTTCTATCTTGCGACAATAAACGCAAAAATTCTAACGGCAGAAAAACATGGTTGCCAACATGTTGTCCTTCCGAATCAATAGGATACACAACACGATACGGTTCTTGGGCAAAAGAAGAACCGCATAGTCCCAGTAGTATCGCGAACAACAAAGCGTGCCGAACTAACAAGGGTGTTTGAACGAACGATGCGGAACATTCCGTGGAATCATTTTTATCTCGGTAGTCCGGCAAGTTTTTTTTGGTAACTTTATAGGAACGTATCAACACGAAGGCCAGCGAAACGATCGCACCGAGAAATGCACCGCTTGGTATTCCGATATAACATGGAGCAACTGCTCGGGCAACCAATTCAAACACAACCAACAACACAATAAGTAGTATAGGCGAAGCAAGGGGCTTGCGCCAAGTTAATAAAAGGACGGATAAAAACGCGAGCCATTGCAATGAAAAAACTTTTTGCCGATGCACGATGTAGAGCGGCAATTCCGCATTGATCGGCAACTCATACGCATTCCAATCCGATGTTAATGCGGTTCCTTGTATCACTTGCGTGGAGACCGACCAAGGGATGGAGAAAAGCGTTGGTTCTTGAATCCATTGTTGCGAAGTAATCCAATCTGCCGAAGATTCGCTGGCGGATTCAAAAAACTCAAACGGAACAACTCGAACACTATGCCCCGCCGGCATCGGTTGAAATTGCCGATCAAACGAAAGCATCATCGGAGTTGTTAGGGCAAATACATATTCTTTAATCCCGTCGGCCCGCGTGTTGGTTGATACAAGAAGAACCAAACCGGCTTGTTCAAAAAGTCTTTCCCGAACATTACGATTCGTAATGCTTCCAATACTCTCAATCGGTGTTGCCGGTGTGATACCGAGAAATGTTAACGCTTGTCTGTCGATAAGTAGTTTTATTTCAATACTTGCAACGGCCCGTTTTGTTTCATCGGCTAACCGCGACCGAACGGCAGTGAGAATTTTTTCGTTGCCGACCAATCCGCCGCACGTTGTAATCACATCGCTTTGCAATACGGCAACGATTTCCTCGAAGAAGTATTGCGATGCTGTTTCGGCTTCGAGTCTGCGTTGTTTGGCATTAAATGCGCGATCCCATTCCGACCAAAAAAATCTTTGGTATGTGCCGGCTAACAAGTATTCCAACGCTTTAGAAGCGGAAGCGTTGTTTGCTGCTTCATAGAGTGTATCGACGGCCGTTCGGCGAAGGCTAATGTCAAATTCCGGCGGAAACCAAGCAACCCAACTGCCGGAAAGTATCGGAATGTTTGCCGATGGATATTGCGGACGCAATCGACGCTGTTGAACCAACGGTATATCTTGATGCAAGTATTCGACGGAAATCGAAACGAAACGTTGACCAATCGGCAAGTCAACATCTACTGTGTTTTGCTCTTCGTTGTAATGCCAAGCAATCTGTTGCGAATCCTGCCAAATCGCAGACACATCGCTTGGTTCAATACTTCGGGGAAGTGTAATTTGCAAGGTATCCTGACCTTGATTTTCAACAAGAAACAATGCTCTATTGCGAACCATACCCTCTGGTTCGTGATATGAATCAAGTCGCAACGACCAAACCCAGGCGGTATCTACTTGTTCTTCTGGAGTTCGTAGTTGCAACGACAACGGTGCGTGTTGCGAACGGCGTAATTCCAACAACGGCTCATAGCGGAATGCAGCCCGAACTTGTTGATAACTATCCCAAGCAGGCGGAGCAATCGGAATCGAATCAAACCGTGCGTTGACAATTCGATAATTAAATCGTTGCGGCGATGTGATTGTTATTTCGCCTCGCTGCGATGAAGCCAACGGGATGACCGCAAGCGGAATCGCCATCGAATCCGCAAGCGGAAGCAATGATACTGCAACAAGTTCAAACGGTGCTGTTTGCAATTCATCGAATCGTATTTCCCAAATTTCGCCGCGGTATAAATCTTCATTCCAATTTTGTTGTTCGGCTACTGACAGCATCGACCGCAATTCCGTCGGCGAAATTTGTCTTGCACGAAGCGGACGCAATGTGTCCGTAGTTCCGCTTAATGACCAATCCCAAACGGTTGTTTGGTTGTCGTCTCTAAATGGTGTAAAATATACAAAAACACGGCTGATCGAAGTATCAATCGGCGTATATCGAATGCGAAACGTCGGCATCAATCCGGCATGGTCGATATAGATGTTTGCGGCAACATCGGCGGTATAATTTGGTCTGGTTCTTTCCAATTCAAAATGTATATCTTGCGTGCGAGTATTGAGCGGATAGATGTTTCCCGACATCGGCAACTGATTGATGCCGAATACCACGGATGCAATATCGAATGCCGATGCGCTCTGACTTGCCTTGAGCGAATGATACGTTAAATCATGCCGTATTGCCGCATAATGCCGTTCCGTACTTCGCGGCGTTAATACAATCGGAGATAATTCCGCAAGCCGAAATTGGTTTTGCAGAGAATGGATAAAACGGCATGATAATTGCAATATCAAACTTCTTTGCGCATGCAGAGGAGTATTCAACTGCACCGAAAGTGTTTGCGATGTTTGATCGGATTCATCTCTTAGTATATTCCATGAAAAGATGGAATCGGTTTCGCCGGGCAGCAAACTAGGGGAATAAGTTGTTACCGAATCAATGAGCCAATTTTCTGAAATGGGAAAGTTGAGCGTAAACCGTTGGCCTTCCGTGATACTACATTCAAGATAAACGGTACTGCGAATTTCATTATCCCGCCAATCAACTTGTACCGCACTGTTTACTGCAATTTGCGGAATCGAATGAAAAACTTCGAGTTCAATTTGCGCATCATCTTGAAAAAACTGGAACACATACAATTCTCGCAGAGTCCAATCAACGACGGTGTTTGCACGAGTCGGAACCTGTGCGGCTTGATGAGGTATGATATTGCGTGCGCGAAGCGGATCGTAGATACTTACACCGCAGCGTGTTTCGAGCCAAAAAACATCAGGCGATGTTACACGGATTCGCGGAAGCGTCCAACGTTGATTTTCTAAAAGCGGCCCCAATGAGCGGATTGACAATTCTTGCCGTTCATCATCGGAAAACGCAGAAAGATCAACGCGCACTTCGGTAATATCCGGCGATATAGCAGAACGCGTCCAGGGGGCAGGTTGATCGCCGTACATAATATCAACGGGACGCAACGGCATTTCCAATTCTAATAGCAATTCATCGGGCCGCCGAGCAACGCTATCAAATATAACACGCGTTGTTGCTTCCAATCCTACTTGGCCGATCGTGTACGTAATAACTTGTTGGATTGCTAAATCATGATTAGCCGATGTTAATGTTCGATCTTCCGCAATCGAAAGCGTTGTTTGCGAATGATGCCCTAACAAAACTTGCCAAGTACGCAATTCCGTATCGGTATCGACTTCGCCGGGTAATACAAGACCGGCAGAAGATGTTAATATCTGCGATGCAGGAAGTTCAATTTGCAATTCAATGTTAAGGCACGGCGGAAGTTCTATATCAAAAACAATTTCATTGCGATTTTCCTTTCGGCTTTGCAGCGACCATTGAAATTGGAGTTGGTCTCTTGACTGCAAGCCTGCAGGAATCAAGAGACGCTGGCCGGAATCTTTTTCGTAAAACAATATCGCTTCGCTTCCATCGGACCAATGCAAAGAATGCAAGGGCAATGTTAAAGGTTCAAGTAGTATAGAACTACTTCGTGCAGTACGGGAATGCAATGTAAAACGCCCTTCGCCGGAAACAAGTTGTCGGCCTTCTAATTTTGCTTTCAATACGATATTTGAAAGGCCGGGCTGGTTGCCGTTTTGCTGTTCGGCACGTTGCGTTAAGCGTTCGAGTTGAGATTCAAACCAATGTCGGTCTATTTGAAGGGACCGTTCGCCCGCAAACAGTCCGATTTTTTCCAATGGAATGAACCAGCGACGGTATTCAACGACATTTTCTTCGCTGGCAAAGAGAGTTGCCGGAAATAGCAACGCAATCAATGCAATCAACGCGCATAAAACGATTCCCCCTCGGCAAATGCGTTGCCGAAGGTTTAATGGAATTCTGATTTGATGCTCATGCTGTTTCATGGGGTTCCCTGACTTACGCCACGGGCTCTGTGTTTGTATTAACTATTTTCCGGCGGAGCAATATCAGCCAACTTGCTGGCGGACTCTTCATCCATAATCACTTCATACACTGTTTGCGATGGTGCGGCGGATACCGAATACGATTGCGGTATGTCATCGACAATCGGCAACGCAGGCGGAACCCAGCGGTCTTGACGGTGGAGTATCCGGTATACATATCCTGCACCTAATGCTAAAAATACGCCAAACGTTGCGGCTTGCAGCATTAAAAGTACCATCGACGGTTGGTAGGATAATACGGCAACCGACGCGATGATCAGGGCGAAGAGCGAACCTGTATATCGGGACTGCGGAACATAGATTAACATTAAGCCCACAATCAATGCAAGCGCGCTGGAACCTAGTATAATCAACGAACGGTCAACAATATAAAGCGTTGCATAGGACGGCGGTTGAATATGACTAAATACATATTGACTGGATTCGGAAAGCGTTGGTTCTGCGCTGATGGTACTGCTGTCGAATCCAATATCCGTTTTCCGAATTGAAGGAATCCGCCACCAAAACAAACCGTTCCATGCCCAATCATATTCAAGCGTCCAACCGGCGGGGTATCCGACGATGTGTTTATTGCGGGAAAGTATAATTTGCCAAAATTGGTATTGCACCGAAGTTTCCGGTGCAAACGACGGAAGAATAATCGGTACGCTGATACTCGACGTTTCAAATGTATACCGATAGTCAATGCTCACTTCGATCGGCATGTTATGTTGTTCGGGAACAATCGGGATGGTGAGTATCCCGGTCGGCGAAATGTTCGGCTGAATTTGCTGCTGGTCAATGCGCACAATCACCCGATGGTCGCGCGTTGCATCCGGCGGAAGTTGAATGTCAATCGAATCATCCGTACTCCGCAAAATATACGTTGCCAGGTCTCGCCGAAATGTTCCGGTCAACCAAGTTTGCAGCCAAGCGCGTTTTACAATGGTCGTTCCCGCTATGTTTGTTTCGGCAGACGAAACGAAGAGAGCAATCCTGTTCGGCGGCGTTGGATTCGTTGTTGATTGCAACGAACGGAATACTTCTTCCATCGTGTTTTGCATCACATTCGGATAAAAATGACGCGGTTCCCTGGATTGTTCCCAAAGCATTCTGGATTCGTTTTGCAATTCCAGGCGATAGCCCGGCGGCGTGAAGAAATGTATGCTATGATTTGTAACCGGCACATCGACGGGGTTAATTAGGGCAAGCGCAAACGGAACAGTCGCTTCATGCGACACGGAAAGCGGCGTCGGTGCATATTGGAATGTTAATTGCAGTTGGAATCGTGGTTCGGGCAAGAGAATCATCTTTTGCACCCAGTTATCCGGTATTCTATTGTCGGATATATTTTCCCAAGGCCGGGTTAGTGCATCGCGGAGCACCAACGGTTGATTGCCCAAACTGACTTGAATACTGCCGCTGATTTCTAATGCTCTCGGGATCAGAAAGTAGAGCCGGTCAAGCATCGCGAAATCTGCATGATATTGAATGTGCTGCGTTACTTGATTGTGTTCCTCAAGCAAGCGGACATCCGTTTGCATGGTTGCCGTAACTCGTTGCTGGCGGAATGTAACATCGGCAACGAATTCCGCATCGGGTAGTTCCGCCCTGTAATAAAACGGCTCTTGCTGCAATTCCGTCAGGTCAACACGAAGCAGCGACATCGTCGTTCGCCGAGTCTGTCGGGATAGCCCGCGCGTCCGCTGTTCGGATGATGCCGAGTAGGATTCATCAATCGGCAAAATCTCAACATTGTTATCCGGGATAATCACAACAGGCGCAGACTCGCTCCACGAAACTTGCGGCTGCGGAATCGGTAACGCAATGCGATGAACTTGCTCGTCTTCCACGGGAATCGAACGACGGGCTTGAAAGTCGATCTCGAACGTTCCTTCCATCGGATTACGCAGCGGAATCATCATTAAGCCCGACGCGTCTAATTCGATTCGGGAAGTATCGACGTGATTGGACATCGAAAAATCGTAACTCCAACGCGAGTCGCCCAAGTGTATGTAGAGGTTTTGCGTTCTGGAACCGCTGACCGTATAGGAGAGTCGCGCATCCATTGCGATCGCTCCCTTGCTGATTCGGAATCGGTATTCAGGTCTGACGTTGATGAGCGTTCTCGGCAACGTTGCCCGCACACGGAGCGAAAAGGGCTGCGAGATGAATTCAAACCGGTTTTCACCGACCGTAGTTGATGCCGATGCCGATGCTGTCGGGGGCGGTGCGGTTGTCGTTGCCGTCGTTGGAGTAACTGTTTCCGCACGGCGGATTCCGCGAATCGGCTCCCAATGCGTGTTCATTTCGGCAGGCGAAACCGATATGGTCAAGATTCCCGACTGGCGTTCCGCCCCGAGCACTTCAAAGCCTTCCAGAACCCGCGTGAAATCGGGTCTATCCGCTTCAAAATGTTGAATGGCTCTTAACCGCAAGAAGACGGGCCCCGTCGTTGCCTGCTGAAGCCGGATCGTAACAGTCGATGTCTCATCGACATCTTCAATCGTGTATTCGTTGACGGCGGCGTACTGATCGCTAATGTCCCGATCCAGCACGCTGCCTTGCGGAATACGGACTCGCAGCAGATCGAAGTTTCCGGTTTCGCTGCTGACGGGTAATTCGGCTTCATAAATAGCACTTCGGGCATCAAGGCGGACATTGAGCGATGCCCGGGCAACGTTGAGCACCGGCCTATCATCGACGATTTCGGCTTTGCGCCTGCCCCAAATGATTTCGGTATCCGTCCGCAGGCCTTGGATGGTTAAAAGCGTTGATTGCTGTTCCGCATGGTTTTGGTTGCCGATGAGCAGGCCGCGGGATACGGAAGCATCGACGTTTTGGAGGGGGACTTCGAGCAGGAATCGGGAAGTATTGGATTGCGGGAAGGACACGGCAAGGCGATGCGCGCCGCCGTTGTGCGGGGAATAGGGAATCCAAAACGCGAGCGACAGGGTGTGCCGTTGGTTGGCGTCCGGTCTGGATTCATCGGCGGATTGCGATTGCGGAATGACGATTGCGATGTATTGTCCATCTTCGACGGTAATTTCGGCGGAGCCGGTGCCTGTGTACCGGAAGGGCGGGGAGGCCGATTGATTGCGGCTCGGCAGGATGCCTTCTTTGAATCCGAGGGGCACGCGGACGGGCTGGTGCGTTGATGTTGAAAGGTCGATTTGGACATCGACTTCGACAAAATGTTCGCCGACTTTTCCGGTGGCGTGGACGTTGCGGATAATGAAAGTCGGGACGGGACTTCTTTGTTCTTGCAGGAAGAAGTCGTAGAACTTATCCATATCGTCGAGAGTCCAACCGCCGGGCAATTTGAAGAAGGGATTGCCGTCGGGATCGGTCAGATAGATGACATCCAGGGGAGTTTGCCGGATAAGGGTATCATGGCGTTCGGTTCTTTCTGGGGGAGTGGGCGAATCTTGAGCGTTGGCGTTGGGCGTATTGAGCCAAACGCTGATTCCGAGCAGGGCGAGGAGTGCGAGCCGGATCATTGTTAATTTGCGCAAGACAGGTCGACGTATCCATTATAATCGAATGAAATTGGAGGAGAAAGCAGGAAAACTGCGGAAAGATTAGCGATTACGGACTTGGCCGAAGGCAGAATCGGTATATTAGACTTGTTCGGAAACGGTTCGTCCGCCCGTCATTCCGGCAAAAGCCGGAAGGACAGGGCACCTGCTCCTACGACTCTTTCGGTGATACGGCAAAATGCACCACGGCGGCTCGCCGCGTTGCCGACGAATTGTATAACTTGACGCCCTCTTCCAACGGCAAAATGCGATAATCAATGTTGCGACGATACAAATACTCCCGACACTTGCCCGATAACGCCAACTCGCCCGCCTTCGGCGATACGAGAATCAAAAGATCAACCCCGCCCTGCGTCGCTCGCTCTATATCCTTGAAACGAAATCCATCCGTATCCTTTTTGGGTAACTTCTTACGCGGCAAAATCGAACCATCCGATACCAGAAAAAAGTCTTCCGAATACGGCTTATCCGCTATGTGAACAACATTTTCCGCCATCAAACGCAATGTCGGATACTTCGGAATCGCCCGACGCGTCTTTTTCTGCAACGGATTACTGCCGTTAATACTCCGAACCAACGCGACCGCTCCCAAAACAACAGCATTGTCGCCCAAAGACGAAAGCAGAATCCGGCGATTGCTCGGTGCAACCTGCAATCGGTCATTAACGACGATTCCCTCAATAATCGGCATCATAAACCGTTGACACGCTTCCATCACGCCGCCGCCAAGCACAATGACTTCAGGGTCAAGCATATGCCGAACCGTCAAACAGGCATATCCGATCATTTGAGAAGCATAACGCATCCCGGACATCACGACCTTATCGTTCGCTTTGAGAGCCTTGGCCAGCGAACCGCTTTTGATGACTTCGAGCGAATCGCCGTTCAATTCTTTGATAATCGACTTTTCGCCGTCTTTGAGTGCATCCCGAATATACCGCTCGATGGCCGTCCGGCTGGCCAACGACTCCAAGCATCCGTAATTTCCGCAGCCGCATCGGGGCAGGTTCTTTGGCGGCGAGCCTTTCGGCGGCAAACCGGTCGGCAAGAGCAGTTTTTCCTCTCTTTTGTTTTTGCGTTGCAGTTGCGAGCGGTAATCCTCGACGGGAGTTTGCACGATAATGTGTCCAATTTCGCCGGCGGCCTGGCCCGCTCCGCATACAATGGTGTTGCCAATCACGACTCCCGCTCCGATTCCGGTGCCGATGAAGATACCGACGCAGGATTCGGCATTTCGGCCGCTGCCGAGCCAACATTCGCCGAGCGTGCCGAGATTGCAGTCATTCCCAACCGCGATGGGGACATCGAATCGGGTCTTCATATAGGAGCCGATGTCAACGCCGGAAAGGTTCATATTCGGCGTATCGACGACGAGACCGGCTTCTTGCTGGACCGTACCCGGCACGGCGAGGCCGATACCGGACAGGTCCTGGATTTGCAGGTGTTGTGCGAGGAGGAGGGCTTTGATGGAGGCCTCAAGGGCATTGAGCGTAACATCGACATCGCATTTTCGGGGGGTTTCCTGGCGATGGCTTGCGAGGACGACTCCTGCTTCGGTAATGAGCGAAGTTTGGATTTTTGTCCCGCCGACGTCGATCCCGATATAGAGTTTCCCGATGTCGTGTATCATATTGTTTGTGTTTTGCATGGCAAAATTGCGTTAACCAACCGTCGTTATTTGCATTTGCGTCATACCATTGTCCCGTATTTTAGGCCCGTTGGCAAGGCTATTGCGGCCCCCCCGGGTAGACCGCACGTTTCACGATAGGTAGGTTGCCGACCGCCGGGCGGCAACGGGCGGTACTCCGCACATTAGAGCCTTCCAGTCGGCTATCGCCGACGCAGTCGCCCGGCGGTCGACTGCCTACCTTTGGTTGCCTGCGTCAATTCCCCGGGGGATTGAAACCGAACCCCTCTTGCGTTAGAATAATCGCACTCCGGCGTTCGGTACTGCCCTTCGTTGTGCAAATTAAATGAATTTCCTGCTTTCCCGTTGCAAGTTTTCGGCCTTTCCGTCGGTATTTCTGCTCGTCCTCTGTGTTCTGGTGCTGTTTTCTCTCACCGGACAGGAATGTTTCGCGCAGGGAGCCCAAGATACAGGCAAAGATCCCGAACTGCAGGAGATTTCCGACAAACTCTTCCGAAACGGCGGTTGGTTGGGGCCCGGCGGATATTTCAGCCCCATCAAACTCTCCCTTTACATCTTCCTCTTCCTGTTTTGGGTAGGTACTGCCAGTTGGATCAATGCCGACCAAGAACGACTCCGCAAAGAAAACCGTGAAAAATTCAACTTTGTCTACCTCCTGATGTACGGCATCGGCGGAACTGCGATTTTCTTCATTCCCATCTTTTGGCTTGCCATTTCGCTGACCGCCCTCATATGCTTTGTCCCCTCGCTGGCTTATGTCATCGGCCGCAATCGGTCATTGCCGCCGGGCGATCAGGTACTCACACCGGAACACCTTTGGTATCTCTTTGCGGTTTCGGTGGGAAAAATCGGGATCAAAGTACACCACGGCCCGAGAACCGTTTACTCCGGCGGCCCGCCGCTTGAACTCGAACCGCTTGAAAAAGGTGCTGATCACCTCACACTCCAGGGACGCCTGATCCTCGCGAGAAATGCGCCGGGATACAATCTGCTCCGCGAACACATCTACGACGCCATCGAAAGCAGAGCGACTGCCGTGCGGTTCGATTTTTCGACGGAACACACCAAAATTTGGCACCTGGTTGATGGAGCCTGGCTCGAACTCGTTCCCGTCCCGCGAAAACTCGGACGCACACGAGAAAAGGACATCTACGAAGAAATGCAGGAAGCCGCCAAAAAACTCATCGGGGCCAATCCCGAAGACAGACGTTCCAAGCAGGCCGGACAAATCCGAATTATTCACGGGACGGCCAAGAAAAAAGTCAAACCGAAAAAATTTGACGCGGATTACATCTCCCAAGGAACTACGACGGGCGAAGCGGCAATCATCCAACTCCATTCGCAGACCATCCCGTTCAAAACGCTCGGCGAAATCGGCGTCCGCGAGGAAGTGCAGCCGGCATTGCTGGCTCATATCAACGGGAAAAGGGGAATCGTGTTGGTTTCCGCTCCGCCAACCAACGGATTGCGAAGCACGATGGCGGTTTATTCCAAAGCCTGCGACCGTTTTACAAAGGACGTCGCCAACGTCGAGGACGTCAACGGAGCCGGTGAGCCGATCGAAAACGTGATTTCCGGCCTGTACGACTCCAGCAAGGGGGAAGTTCCGATGAAACCGCTTGCGGATTTGCTGTTCCGGGGGATTTCGACGATATTCGTTCGGGATATGTCCTCGCCCGACACGATTAAAACCGCTTGCGAAGCCTTGTTGCACGACGATAGGCTCTTCATCACGATGCTGCGTGCCAAAGACGGGATCGAAACGTTGAAGCAGTTTTTGTCGGTCGATTATCCCGCGACGCAGATTGTTCCGCATATCAATGCAGTCATTTGCCAGCGGCTGATTCGCCTGCTTTGCACGGAATGCAAGGAAGCCTATGAACCGGACCCGAAAGTCTTGCAGCAGTTGAGGCTGAATCCAGAGCAGGTCAAGCAACTTTACCGCAAGCGGACCCCGTTGCCGCCAAATGAGGAGGCGAAACGGGGAGTCTGTCATAAATGTCACGGCGTCGGCTATTTCGGACGGACTGCGTTGTTTGAGTTTTTGCTCGTATCCGATACCGTCAAGACGTTGCTGTTATCCAAGGCGGACAATGCAGCGATTCGGCAGCAATTCAATCAAGAGGGGCAACCGACGTTCCTGCATGAAGGCATTCGGTTATTGCTCAAAGGCGAGACGGCCGTCGATGAGTTGTCGCGGATATTGAAGATGTAAGCGGCATCCCGGGGACTACGCCGCAAGCGACTTCGTCCCCGGCTCTTTTTGCCGTATTATCGGCCCATGCGGTATGTTTCCAACAACACATCGTCCGTATTGGCAAACTGGTCAAGCATAGCGGCCTCGACCACAAACACGACAATCGACTGCGTTCCATCCGTGTCCGTGATCAGGTGATAAATCCATCGCAGCGAAAGATCATCGACCATTCCATCGAGGATTACTTTGTACACCTTGTATCCCCGTTTGTCCTCATACTCTTGAGCCAGTGCGATTCGGCCAAAATTGTCACCCAAGCCCGTAACTAAATCCTGCTGAAACTTGCCGAGCGTTGACATTGCCCGCACATCCACCTTGCCCATGTCGGCAATGTTGCACTGCGCCACCAACTCGCCATCGACCAATTTCCGCAATACCGTCGCCTGCGGCTCCCCCTGGTACAC
>WRKP01000015.1:0-20950 GCA_009778035.1 Planctomycetaceae bacterium | reverse complement strand
TATTCGTTCGGGATATGTCCTCGCCCGACACGATTAAAACCGCTTGCGAAGCCTTGTTGCACGACGATAGGCTCTTCATCACGATGCTGCGTGCCAAAGACGGGATCGAAACGTTGAAGCAGTTTTTATCGGTCGATTATCCCGCGACGCAGATTGTTCCGCATATCAATGCAGTCATTTGCCAACGGCTGATTCGCCTGCTTTGCACGGAATGTAAGGAAGCCTATGAACCGGACCCGAAAGTCTTGCAGCAGTTGAGGCTGAATCCAGAGCAGGTCAAGCAACTTTACCGGAAGCGGACTCCGTTGCCGCCAAATGAGGAGGCGAAACGGGGAGTCTGTCATAAATGTCACGGCGTCGGCTATTTCGGACGGACTGCGTTGTTTGAATTTTTGCTCGTATCCGATACCGTCAAGACGTTGCTGTTATCCAAGGCGGACAATGCAGCGATTCGGCAGCAGTTCAATCAAGAGGGGCAGCCGACGTTCCTGCATGAAGGCATTCGGCTATTGCTCAAAGGCGAGACGGCCGTCGATGAGTTGTCGCGGATATTGAAGATGTAGACGGCGTCCGGGGACTACGCCGCAAGCGACTTCGTCCCCGGCTCTTTTGCCGCATTATCGGCCCATGCGGTATGTTTCCAACAACACATCGTCCGTATTGGCAAACTGATCAAGCATAGCGGCCTCGACCACAAACACGACAATCGACTGCGTCCCATCCGTGTCCGTGATCAGGTGATAAATCCATCGCAGCGAAAGATCATCGACCATTCCATCGAGGATTACCTTGTACACCTTGTATCCCCGTTTGTCTTCGTACTCTTGAGCCAGTGCGATTCGGCCAAAATTGTCGCCCAAGCCCGTAACTAAATCCTGCTGGAACTTGCCGAGCGTTGACATTGCCCGCACATCCACCTTGCCCATGTCGGCAATGTTGCACTGCGCCACCAACTCGCCATCGACCAATTTCCGCAATACCGTCGCCTGCGGCTCGTCTTGATACACATACCAATCCCGATTATGCGAAAAACGCCAAGGCCCTTTTCCGCCGTCGTATTTCAGTTTCAAGACCGATTCGTTGGGCCGAGTCGCAATCGTATTGACGACCGCATCGGTCAACGCCTGCGGCGGCTCAATCGGCGAAATCTTAACCTGCAATTTGGCAATCAGTTCAACGCCTGGCCCGACGTGCCCGATGGCTCGGCATTCTTCAATCATCGCACCGATCCAGTTAATCCGTCGGGCGGTAAGGTCGAATTGCAGTTTCGCCCTCACGGACAATTCCGTTGCCGCTCCCAAATAAATCCCGCTGACATCCCCGACGATTTCAACCATCGCAATATCATCGGCAACCGCCGTCAAGACGGCTTCGACATCGCTGGCAATAATCGCATCTACCGAAAGGAAGGAACGCAGCACATTATCCGTGATTTTCCAAGATTCGCCGATCGCAACTTCGGTATTCGGCAAAAGCCGGTCGAGCGTCAGGGTATTTCCGGGAATATCTTCGATGAGCAGCAGTTGCTCGCCGCGGAGCGAACCGTGCGGAGAAAACAGAGCGACTTTGTCGTTGTCCAGGATGCAAACGATGGTTTGCAATTCGCTGGCGAGTTCCGGCATTCTGATATTGTCGCCGACTCGCATTCGGGACTTGGCCAGGTTGTATTGCCGAATGCTGACCAGTTGGCCGGTCGGCGAAAATTGGTCGATGCGTTCTTCGTAGCGAAAGCCGGCAACGACTTCCATTTTTTCCCGTTTTTCTTTCAGATCGCTGCCGATTTGCGTTGCATCGCCGGTTACTTCGAGCAGTGTTTCGACCAAATCGGTCGAGCCTTTTTGGCGGCCGCTTCGGAGCAGATACTTGCCGGAGGTTGCACGGGATGTTGCCGACGAGGCGGCCTGTGCGGGCGGTTGGGCGACGGGCTGTAAAGTTGCTGCCGCTCGGGCTGGTTCCGCTGTGGAGGGAGCGGGTACGGGTCTTTCGCGGTTTGGCAGCGGTGTCACGGTTGGAAGGGGCACGCCGCCTGGCGTTGTCGGGGTCGATTCGGCAATTTCGGAGGGTTTGGACTGTACGGTTCCCCAGACGACACCGCCGGAGCGTGGTTGGAGGATTTTTGCCTCAATATCGTCGTTATCGAGGGTATTGGATTGTTCTATTCCGGCGTTTGTCCAGGTACCGTTCTCATTTCCGTAGCAAACGAGGCAGGCGGTGAAGAGGAGGATGAGAAAAATCCCGAGTGTCGTCCATTCGAGAAAGAGTTTAAGGGGGCAGTGTTTACGGGAGAGAGGAGATCGCATAATAATTTTGTGTTGTTGCCAACCGTGAGGGGGTTCTTTCAGAGTCATCGGCAATCGGATTGTAACGACTTTGACGAAAATGCGGAAAATTCCGTTTTGCCGGTGCAGTGCACGAGCGAGTGTGCGCAAGAGCCGGGGGCGTTAGCCCCCGGGTTGATCTATCAAAGAATATCATATGTCGAAGAACCCGGGGGCTTACGCCCCCGGCTCGTGCGCGACGCCCCTCGGCTCGTGCGCAACTTTGCTACATTCCTCACTGCGGTCGCGGAAATCCGCCGCGTTCGCGGAGCGGCCGAACAGTCGGTAAGGGCATTCCCGGTTGCCAAGAACCCGCTCCCGGTGCATAGACGGGTGCCTGCTGTGCCGGTGCCGGCACCCGCCGGACTTGTGTCGGCATGTTTAATCGTTCACGCAGTGCCGGTATCTCCGCAGTCAACTTTTCCAACTCCATTATTTGCTCGGGCCTCAAGACGGCTTTGACAAGATCAGCATGCCTTTTGACAATATCGGGATCATTAGTAAAGGCGATGTTTCGGGCTTTCACAATTTCATTGATTTGCTCTTGTTGGGCGGGCGTCAAATCCAGCACGTGTTCAAGCATCTGATTGTTCACGGAGATTCCGCCCAATCCGCCCGACAACTGGAAAGTCATTTCGCCGAATTTCGCTCGCTGTTCCGGTTCCAAAACGCCGTTGACTCCCTCTCGGATTTCCGCGAAAGATTGCTGGAAATTTTGGTGAGAATTTCCAGTAATTTCCCCTTGCAGAATGCGCTGCTGGTGCTCTTGCTGTGCCTGATATTCTTGCGTAACTTTTTGAATTTCCGCCTTTTGCTCCGGCGTAAGGTTCAGCACATCGGCAATCTCTGGATTCCACACGAACATTTGGTCATTCATGTACATCATGAATCGGGCTTCGCCTTCTTCGTTTGGCTGGGCGAAAGCATGGAGCGACAGGGACAAAACGGCGAGCGAAAAAATGGAAAGAAGATGCTTGTTCATGATTTTTTCCTTGATGGTGAAGCATCTGCGGATTATACATTATTCCAAAACATTTGCAAGCGCGCAAGAGCCGGGGGCGTCAGCCCCCCGGTTGTTCGATATAGATTTGTTCGATGATCAACCCGGGGGCTAACGCCCCCGGCTCTTGCGCAACTTTGCTACATTCCTCACTGCGGTCGCGGAAAGCCACCCCGAGTATTCCGCTCCCGACGGTACTGCTCGGGAATCGCCACGCCCGGCCGCCACGAATCAGGTCCCGGCGCCCAACCGCTTGCTCCGCCATCCGTTTCGCCGGATTCGCCCTGTTGCTTCTTCAAATGTGCGAGCAAAATCTTCGCGTGTTCCGGCGGATTGTCTGTCAGGGCCTGTAGCCGATTCCATTGCTCGTCGGTCAACACATCGAACATCCTGGTCTTGAATTGCAGGGAAAATGCTCCCGTTTTGGACCGGATTGCATCCTGAATTCTTTTGAACTCACGGTCTTCCGCTAATTTGTTCAGAGCAATCCGTGTTTTTTGGGAAAAATCAGAGCGTGCCATTGCGGATTCCTCGCGGCTCACGCCGGTTTTTATAGATTCGATTCCTTGCCTTCCCATTTCATCAATGAGCATATCCCTCAACATCATCTGGTAGGCAACGAAATCATCAAGGGTCTGTTCGAATTCGGCATCAAGTTCCTTTTTGATTTCTCCCATTTGCCGTTTTTGGGTATCGGTCAAATCAAGAGCCTCAAACATGTCAGGAAAAACGATTGGCAGTTCCGACATGGAAGCCAAAAATGCTTCATTCATAGTCTGCCTCTGTTCCGGTGTCAGTGTATTGTCAAAGGCATCGGACAGGCGGATTGTCATTAGTTCGTCCGATCTTTTGCCCTGGGCATAAACGATTGCCAATGATTCTTCATCGAATCCGCGAATCTTCATCCCTTCCACGTCGACATCGTTCATTAATACTTGTAATCTCTGGAGTTCAGGATCATGTTGCATCTCTTCATGCACGTTTTCCCATGCCTCTTCTACAAGTCGTAGATACTGATCTGGTGAAATATCCCATGCTCTACGAATGTCGGGATTGCCCAGTAACTCATCTGCCATGCGGACAGTGCCTCCCTCCCAATACGAGCGGACGGAAATTTTCAGGTTCATTTCTACTAATTGCAATCCCCCTGGGTATCTGTTTTTTTGCGAGAAATCTTCACCTTCTCGCGGAGGAGCAATCGAGTACGACGGCAGCCATCTCTGTGCCTGTCCGTCGGAGGCACATATCAACAGGCACGATAGGAAGAGGAGTAGGCGTTGCATAGTTGCGATTATAGCCGATGATGAACTAAAGTGAAAGAGCCGAGTGAGCGTGCGCACGAGCCGGGGGCGTCAGCCCCCGGGTTTTTCGACGTTGATCAACCCGGGGGCTAACGCCCCCGGCTCGTGCGCTCACTCGTTCTCACGCCCCCTGACTCTTGCGCTTACACTCGCCCCACTGAGCAAAATTCGTATCTGTGCTATACTGAGTGATATGTCCAATACTCCAAAATCACCCCCGCATCCCGCCGGCCTCTGGGTCCTCTTCACCACCGAACTCTGGGAACGATTCGCCTTCTACTCCATGAGAGCCATCCTCGTCCTCTATCTCGTCAGTATCTCTACCGGCGACGATACCCCAGGACTCGGTTGGACCGAAGCAGATGCCTACGTCCTCTACGGCTGGTATACCGGACTCGTTTACCTCTCTCCCATACTTGGCGGTTGGATTGCCGACCGATTCCTCGGACAACGAATATGCGTGGTCATCGGAGCCATCCTAATGGCACTCGGCGAATTCGTCCTCGCTGCTACCGAATTCGTCCGAATCGGCAGCGTCGATGTTACCGCAACAAGCGATCCCGTCGCTCTTTGGACTTTCTATGCCGGACTCGGCTTGATGATCCTCGGAAACGGATTTTTCAAGCCCTGCATCTCCGTAATGGTCGGACAACTTTATGAGCCCGGCGACCGACGGCGAGACTCCGGCTTCACCATATTTTATATGGGCATCAATATCGGTGCCTTTATGTCGCCGCTCATCGGCGGAACCGTCGGCGAAATCTACGGATACCAATACGGATTCCTCATTGCCGGCCTCGGAATGGTTTTTGGCCTCATTTCCTTCCTCGTGTTCGGAAAACACCTGAAAGGAATCGGCGATCCCCCCGCAAAACGCGATGCAAACACAAACCGGACGCCCGAAGAGGAAGCCGCCCACGAAAGAGCACTCTACGAACAGACCCGGCCGTTGGACAAAAAAGATTACGACCGGATTTTCGTGATTGTCATCCTGGCCGTGTTCGTGATGGCATTTTGGATTGCCTTCGAGCAGGCCGGCTCATCACTGAACATCTTCGCCAAAGCGAGCACCGACCGGACCGTTGCTGCTTCGGTGCAAAATGTTACGCCGGAATGGTTGTTCCTCAAAAACGAGGATTTTATCGAATATCAAAACATCGTCCAACGCCTCGGATTGTTGACGGACCGAATTGGCCGCGAACACGAAGAGGGCGAAGGCCCGACGTTTGCGGAACGGCTTGAACGGTTTAACATCGTCGGACGCATTATGGCGGCAGACGATGAGGAAGTGCTTCCCATCGGGGAGCAAATTACTGCGGTGCGGAGACTTGCCGCCGAATTGCGGAGTCGACTGCGTTCGAGCGAAGACCCGGAGATGCAGCAAAAAATCGCAGAATTACTCCGTTCTGTCGAGGAAGCCGACCAGGCGATTTTTACCGAGTTGATGAGCCGATTGGATGCGATTGCGGCAGCGGGGAATGATTCCGCCGTTTCGGAGCAAATTGCCGGTTTCAAACGCGACGCGGAACGCTTTGCCGATCCCGATGGTGCATTCGCGGACAAGGCGATTGCCGCCGAAAAAATTCGGGAAGTGATCCGGCGAACGCCGGTTTTGACGCGTATTTTGGATGGATTGTCCGCCGATGAGGCGGGCAGTACGGCGGAACTCGAGGCACGGCGGGCAACGTATTTGAATGAAATTGCGGAACTTGTCGTTGACGAGCAAGGTCGATACGGCTCGCAACTTCAGGCGGCTCTGTTGACGATGGAGCACGCGGAACGGGCATTTTATGCTCGATACGAAGAGGGTGTGGAGCCGTTGACCTTTCCGGCATCGTGGTATCAATCGGTGAATCCGCTTTTTGTCGTGGTTTTTGCTCCGATGTTCGTCTTCATTTGGGGTTTCCTTGCAAGATACGGCATTGAGCCGAGCACGCCGACGAAGTTTGCGTTGGGTTTGTTGCTCATCTCGGTGGCGTTTGTTGTGATGATACCGGGCGCGATCGAGGCGAAACACACGGGCGGACGGGCGGCAATTTATTGGCTGCTGCTATGCTATCTTTTCGCGACTTGGGGCGAACTTTGCTTGTCTCCGATAGGATTGTCGATGATCACGAAACTATCGCCGGTACGATATGCGTCGCAGTTTATGGGTGTTTGGTTTTTAGCGAGTAGTTTGTCTTACATTATGGCGGGCTACATGGCGAGTTATTTTGGGAGCGGCGAAGGCGTAACGATTGTTTTCGGCAGTGAGGGCGGTTTGGCCGACTTTTTCCTCTTAATGGCGGTCATTCCGGCAGTCATCGGTCTGATTGCATTGGCAATGGCTCCGACGCTGAAGAAGAAAATGCACGGGATACTGTAGTGAGAGCCTTCCAGTCGGCTGCGCCGACGCAGCCGCCCGGCGGTCGGCTGCCTACCTTGTGCGAGAGCCTTCCGGGCGGCTGCCTACCTGCCGCCGGGGTGGCGATTATCCCTACATCCCTAACCCGGACAGACAAATCCGAAGACCCAAAAAACGTACGCGACCGGGGCGGCCACTAAAATCGAATCGAAAATGTCCAACACGCCACCAAAGCCCGGTATGGATCGACCGGAATCCTTCATCCGGCTATCCCGTTTGATCAACGAACCCGCCAAGTCCCCGATCATTCCCGTCAAGCCGACGGCAAGGCCGAATAATAACCAACCCCACAAGGGAGTTGCTTCCTTATCAAAATAAGGCAGCACGAAAACAAACCAAATCCACGCTCCCGCACAGGCAAAAACGAGCCCGCCCATCGCGCCTTCCAACGTTTTGCCCGGACTTAAGCCAGGCGTGATGCGGTATCGGCCAAAAAGTTTGCCGAACGTAAATGCGCCCGTATCACACATCTTCGTAACGATGACAAGCGAAAGAATCGCCTCGATGCCGTATGCCATGTGCAGTTGAATCATAAAACACGACAGCAAACCGAGATAGGCAAACGTAAAGACCGCACCGGCAAGGTTAATCATCACACCGCCGGGATGGGAATATCGCCGCATTTCGGCGGCGAACGCGAGAATCACTCCGCCGGCGACGGCCAGCAGAGCGGTAAAACTGGCGGTTGCGGCCCAGGGCCAACCTCCCTTTGATTCGGGCTCGCCGAGGACTTCGAGGTTAAATTGTTGAATGACGTTGGCGATCCAGCAACTGGTTGCGATGAAAAGGGTGCCGAGATAAACGGACGGGGCGTGCGGTTTAAGCCCGGCGGCATTGAGAAGACGCAGGACTTCGCGGGTCAGCAGGATGAGGCAGAGGAGGTATGTGGGAAACAGGATAATCCCTTTTGGCAGCCAAATAATTTCGCGGGCGAATCCGTATTGATAGAGGTAGTAGTCCAGCCAGGACAGAGCGACGACGGCGGCAATAATTAGAGTGCCGAAGCACAATCGTCGGGAAAGCATCAGGGAGCACCGCAGAAAAGCCTAAAACTGCTGGGATTGTTTATACGCAAAAACGACCGGAATGTCAACCGGGAGCCGCTCTGTCGGGCCGAGTGCAAGTTTCGCATTAGGGCGGGCAGGCAGCCAACAGGTAGGCACCCGACCGCCGGGCGGGTGCGTCGGCGCAGCCGACTGGGGCTCAAGATGCGGAGTACCGCAGTTACCGCCCGGCGGTCGGCAACCTACCTTTTGCGAAAATTGCTCTTGCCGGAAAAAATGGTTTTCACTAAACTCTCCGAAATAAGTTTTTGTAGACGTCCACCGCCTGAATAAATTGTCAGGATGACAATCAATATGAACAATAAAACTTTTGGTTTTGGTCTCATCATACTCTTTGCCGTTGTCGGTAACGCCTTCGGTCAAGTGGCTCCCGGCAAACTCACTCGACAAGAAATCGTACGGCCCAATCCGCTCCGGGCAGATCAACCCGTTCCCGTTCCCGGCGGCATCCAGCAAACCTCGCTGCAAAGCGAAGATGCACTGCCCCCGCTGTCGATGCCGGATTGGGATGACTTTCCCGCCGCTCCCGTACAATCCGCAGCGGCATCCGGTATTGACCCCTTCAATCCGCCAGCCCACTCGGAATTTCCCGCGTCCTTCGGGCTTGCTGAATCGGTGATCGAATCCGCAACGCCCTCACCGTTAAGCCATGCCGACCCGTTCGGCCCGCTGCAATCCGAAGCCGCCGTTCCCGCGAATGCGATTCCGACGCCGCAAGTTGTCGAAGCGCAACCGCCCGTCGCCGCCGCTCAAATGAGGACAACGCAATCCCGAGTCGACATGCGAAACGAAGGCACCGGACTGCCCGGCGCGTCAATCTTGGACGGCTTGCAAACGCCGCACTTGACCCTCCAAAAAGTCCTGCCGGAAGAAGTCGTCATCGACCAGCCGGCAACGCTCAAGACGGTCATCCAAAACGCTGGCAATTCGGTCGCGAAAAACGTCACGATTACCGACCGGGTTCCGCAGGGAACGCAACTCATTTCGACGATTCCCGAAGCGGTCGTTTCGCCGGACGGCGAACTCCGATGGTCGGTCGGGAATCTCGACCCAAACGTTCAGTTGGTGATCGAAATGAAGGTGTTGCCGTTGCGTGAAGGCGAAATCGGCAGCGTCGCGACGGTTAATTACACGGGCGAAGCGTCAGGCCGAATTGCCGTTACGCGTCCGATGCTCAAGGTCGAAGTCAATGCACCCGCCGAAGTTAAATTCGGCGAGACGGCCAACATCGAAATTACCGTCAGCAATCCCGGGACGGCAACCGTACATAATGTCAGATTGGAAAACCGAGTGCCCGAAGGATTTTATCACGCCATCGGACGCGTCATCCAAAATGATCAAATTTCGTCGCTCAAGCCGAAGGAAGTCCGAAAATTGACGTTGCCGTTGCTTTGCACCGGTTCGGGCAACTTGGTGAATCACGTTGTCGTAACGGCTGACGGCAATTTGACCGCCGAAGATCGAACGACGATTCGTGCGCTCGCTCCGATATTGGAATTGGAGATTGCCGGCGCCCGAACGCGATTTTTAGAGCGAAGTTCGGATTACCGGCTGATTGTTGCGAACAAAGGAAATGCCTCAGCCCATGATGTTGCATTGGAATTAGCATTGCCCGCCGCGGTGCAATTTGTCAGTACGAATCAAAGCGGCGTGTATGAGGCCTCGACTCACAGCGTTCATTGGGCGTTGGCCGAATTACCGGCGCACGAAGCGGGCGAGATCGAGTTGGTCGTGATGCCGATGCAAAAAGGGGAACATTCGTTGCGTTTTTCAGGGACGGGCGACAACAATTTGCATGCGGAGGCGTCGTTGCCGATTAGCATAGACGGCATTCCGGCAATTACGTTCGACATTGTCGGCGATTCCAACTTGGTGGAAGTCGGCAAGGAAGTGGTGTATGAGATCCGCGTGGCGAATCGTGGCACGAAGGCCGCCGAAAATGTCCGCGTGCGGGTAACGCTTGCCGAGGGGATGTCCTTTATCAAAGCGGAGGGCGGTCGCTATCAGGCGGCACAGGGCGGAATTATTCAATTTGAGACGATGCCGCAGTTGGCCGCACGGGGCGAAAATGTGTATAAATTGTCGATTCGCTGTATGCTGGAGGGCGACCATCGTCTGAATGTGCAGGTCATTTCGGACGATCTGCGTTCGCCGATTACCAAGGAAGAGAGTACGCGTGTGTTTAAGTAGGCGAAATTGCTCTTCCGTCATTCCGGCGCAAGCCGGAACCCAGAGGAATCGGCATCGCACGCAATGTCTGGGTCCCGGCTTGCGCCGGAATGACGATGCCCGCCGGGATGGCGATTTTGAGGCACTTCTAAATATGTCTGCCGCCGAAAAGTAAAGTCCGCACAGCCTTCTGCCGATAAGGGACATGGCGGAGTACCTGCGTACTCGCCAGACGGGAAGGCTTATCTTCCCCATTTTGTCTAGTTTACTAAAATGTACGAAACTTTTTTCGGTTTGAAACGCCAACCCTTTGTGCTCACGCCCGATGTCGATTCCTACTTCTCCGTCGAAATGATGGAAAAAACACGACAAAATATCTCTCAAACCATCCAAAATGCCGCTGGATTCGCCCTCGTCTTCGGTGCCGCCGGTACTGGAAAAACCCTCCTTCTGCGCGTACTCCGGCAATCCCTCGGAACAGAGAGTACCGTTGCGCTCGTTTCCAATGCCCGACTCGATACGCCAAAAGAATTATTCCTCCAACTTGCACACGATTTGCAAATTACTCCATGCAGCGACGAAAATGTCGAACTCCGATTGCAAATTCTCGACTTTGCCCAACAAAATAACACCACAAGCATCATTCTGCTCTTCGACGATGCCCAACATTTAAGTTCCAGTGTGCTCGACGAAATCCGACATTTAACGGATGCGGCCGACTCGCCGCCGCTTTTCCAAGCCGTCTTTGCCGGGACGCTCGAATTTGAAGAAAAACTCACACTGCCCAGTTTGACGGCCTTCAATCAGCGCATCGCAACCCGATGCTACCTCGATTCGTTTTCCCACGAAGAGACCTCCCAATACATCGTTCGGCAAACGGACACCCTGCGGATCGACCCTCCGCATCACGCGGCATCGCCCCTGTTTTGCGACGAAGCCCTGCGGCGCATTTACCAACTCACGGACGGTATTCCGCGGTTGATTAATCAACTTTGCGGTACGGCACTGCAATTTGCCGCCCAGCGAAATCTCGAAAACATCGACGGTTCGCTCGTCAACGACGCCTGGGCAAGTTTGGAGCACATCGAGCCGTCGACCGAAGCGGAGCCGACGGAGGGAACCATCATTCCGCTCGAGCAAATCGAGGAAATCGTTGACCGAAAGAAAAGCACTTTCCAACTTCGCCAATTCAATCCCGTCGAATTCGGAACGCTCGAGGACAGCGAAGTGGCGGAGCCGAAATCCGCCGCTCGGCCCAATCTCTTGCTGTCAAACGAATACAAGCCGGCCTATCCCGAATTCGATGATGATGAAGATGAACCGAATGAATCGGAAATCTACCGTCTGCCCGCTTTGTCGCTGACCGTCCTGGCAACGCAATCGGAGGAATCGGAGCAATCGGAGGAATCGGAACCGCAATCTCCCGAATGCGGCTCTGAATGCGTCTCCGAATGCGGCTTTGAATGCGATCTCGGTTCTGTTTGCATTTACATTCCCCGGCGGTTGTTTGTGCCGGGCAGTTTTAGCCGCCAACACTATAACAAGTTCCGAAGTCGGCGATTATTGCAAAAAATCCGGCACCGGCTGGGAATGTTTGCGGGCATCCTCCGCAAGATGGAATTACAACTTGACAATCAACTTATCCAAGACAGCCATACCGCCGACGAATCTGATATGAATGAAAAAACACTTCAACAATATGGAGCAGCCGTGTTGGATGGCCGACCGCTGTTTGTCCGCAGGGAACCGACCTATGCGTATCAAACGACCGAGACGGCACCGCATAATGTATCGAATAACGTTAAATATCCCGACCCGCAGACGGGCGTCCCCATCGAACTGCGATGGTTCCCGGAAAAAACAGAGGATAGTGAGCGATTCGGCGTGTCGTATTCGGAATTTTTGAATAGGGAACGCTCTGCGAAAAAGGTTGAAACGCAGGCAACATCAAAGCCGCAATCGGAAAATTGCGAAATCCAGCCGAACAACCCGCAATCGGAAGATTGCGATTCCGCGAACTTTTTGACCGTTTCGCTCCAGGCGTCGCAGGCTGGCAATGCGGAATTATCGCAGCGTTCCGGCCTGGAGGAACAATTTGAGGAGTCGCAGCAAGTCAGCAACTTGGCGATTTCGCTGGCGGAATTGTTTCAGGTCAAGGGCGAGTCGATGCAGTTTGACAATCACAACCTTGACGCGACGGTTCGGGAGCAGTTGGAGCGATTGGTGCAGCGAATCACGAAGGCGGCAGACAAAATTGAACAGGCGGCAGGTGTCAGTGAAAGTGCTGGCCGGAGCATTTTGCGGACGGCAGAAGCCGTCGAAACGGAAGTCTTGGCGGTGCTCCCGACGTATAAGGATTTGTTTGAACAATGGTCGGAATTTCAGGATGTGGTCAGTGCGGAATTGGCATCCGTTCGTCGCAGCAGTTCGGAGCCGCCGCGGCTTCAGGCTTTTTCGCGGCACCAGGTGTTGATCGAACGCAATGTGCCGTCGATTGACGTGGAAACGCTTTTGCGGTAAGGCAATGTGCATTTGGCTCACGCTTCGGGCTCGATTAACGAGACGAAGCGAGTGCCTTAATGTATTCCGGCGTCGTTCCGCAGCAACCGCCGATGAAGTTGGCTCCCGCCAAGACGAGTTCCCGAGCCGATGACGCAAAGGTTTCCGGCGTTTGGTGGTACACCGCCTTGTCGCCGACGACTTCCGGCAAGCCTGCATTGGCCTTCATCCAAATCGGCAACGCCGTTACCGCTCGCATCCGCCGACAAATCGGTATGAAACCCTCTATGCCCTGACCGCAATTCGCTCCGATAATATCCGCTCCCGCCGCCGTCAACTGTTCCACCGCCTCTTCCGGCGTCGTTCCCATCATCGTGCGATCCTTGTTCTTGCCGGTATCGAATACCATACAAGCCGCGACGGGTAAACCCGTCGTCTTGGCCGCTTTGACAGCCAAAACCGCTTCGGCGGGATCGCTCATCGTTTCAACAACGATGCCGGCCGGCCCTTCCTCGGCAATCGCTTCGGCTTGTTCCAAAAATGCGGCATAAAGTTCGTCCGGCGTAACCGTTCCCGACATAAGCATAACGCCCGAAGGGCCAATCGCAGCGAAAACCCGACGATTTTGCTGCTGGGCAGCATCTTTCGACAGGCGAACGCCCGCCCGGTTTATTTCGGCAACGTTGTTTTCCGCACCGTGTCGGGCAAGCAGGAATCGGTTCGAGCCGAAGGTATTCGTCAAGATAATATCGCTTCCGGCTTGGATATACGCTTCTGCAACTTCTCGCACTTTATCGGGCTGCGACAGATTCCAGAGGTCGGGATGTTCTCCGGTCGTCAGCCCGCGGAGTTGCAACTGCGTTCCCCAACCGCCGTCGAGGATGAATGTACCTGATGAGAACCAATCGTGTTTTGTCATGGCCTTATTGTCGGCGATTAGGTCGCGATGGTCAAGCCGGGAGGTTATCGCAATACGCTTCCCGACGGACTTTTTTCAATCACAAACGCATCAACCACGGTACCCGTGAGCGTCTGCGATGTCAATGCCAATGTATTCCCTTCGATGCGAATCGACTGAAATAACTGCACGTCCGCGAGCGCTTGCTCAAAAAACGGCTTGTTCCGCAATTCATACATCTTTTCGCCCGAAACCGATGTAACATATACCGTCCGCGAATTGACATCTCGTTCCGTAACATTCTCCAGATCAACAACTTCAACGCCCGGCGTGTGCATGCCCGTCCGCGTGTATACATGGTCATGCCCCTGCAACACCAAATCAACCTGATACCGGTCCAAAATCGGTTTAATTGCCGCACGCCATTCCACGTGATTGCGTTCCTTCGCCGAGGAATAAATCGGATGATGAAAATAAACCACCGTCCAGCGACTCGTATTGTTTTTCAACACGCCTTCAAGCCAGTCCGCGATTTCACCTTCCCCGCGAAAGTCATACGCTCCCTTCGTCGAATCAAGGCCGATAAAACGAACGCCGTTATAGACAAACGTATAGCATGTTTCCTTCAAGTCATCCGGCCCGTTTTCCGGCAGCGTGAACAAAGGCCGCCATAAATTCGACAGCGGACGCGTTTCATTCCCTTCGCTATCCGTGAATTTTTCGTGCTCGTGGTTGCCCGGTATCGACATGATCGGATACGTCGCCGCCAGGAATCCCAACGCCCCAAACCAATGGTCCCAGGAACGTTCATTGCTGCCGACATCGACCAAGTCGCCGGCAAAAATTGCAAATTTCGCTTCCGGCAAGGTCAAAAACGCCTTACGGACAATCCGAGGATAGACCGAATCCAAGCCGTTTTGAGCATCGCCGAAATACAGGAACGAAAACGGCTCGCCGCTCTGACCGCCCGTCGTGAATGTAAACCATTCCGACCAAGAATCGCCCTGGCCGACACGATAGCAATACATCGTATTAGGCTCAAGACCGGTCAGCGTGATCGAATGCGAATGGTATTGCATGAGTTGCGATTCGACGAATTCCTTTTTGGCGGCAAACGTCTGCTTGCTTTCGTGAAAAGTAGGTGCGGAGTCGGCTTTTGCGAGTTCCGCGAATGATTCCCCAATTTCCGTCGAGGTTCTCCAAGTTATGGACTGCGTCGTTGCGGGATCGTCGGCCCAGGTCAGCACGACACGGTCCGGCTGCTGCGTTGGTTTTACGGCAAGTACGGCATCGGTGGGCAGTTCCCGGGCGGATGTTTGTGCCAGCAACAGGAGTCCCAGCACGGTAAGTAAAAGTATTTTGTAGGTTTTCATAATGTTTTTAATGGGGTTGGGTGCGTCGCAGGCAACGCGGCGAAATGGACTTTGGAGCGTATTCATTTTTGCTTTGGACAAAAATCGTCATTCCGGCGAAAGCCGGAATCCAGCCGAGCGGCGTGCATGACGTTTCCCTGGTTCCCGGCTTGCGCCGGGATGACGCAGGGCCGGGATGACGCAGGGGCGTCCAGACCAATTCTGATATGCTCTAATCCGCCATCGGCATCTGCCGTTGGCGTGGATTTCGTTTGGGCAGCGTAAACGTAAATTCGTTTTTGCCCTTGGTAACTTCGACGACTTCCAACACATTGCGGTTGGAAAGGTTGGCCGGATTATCCGGCAACGTTGACCGCGAAACATCAATGCGGATTTCGTGTTTGCCGATGACGGCACCGTCGGCAACGTCGTATGTCGAGATCGTGAATTCGCCGTTTTCGTTCGTTACGCCGCGGCCAGCCTTGCCGACGATTGCCGATCCGTCGCCTTCTTGCGTTATGGGTTGAAAAATGACTTGGACAAACGGCACCGGCACGCCGGGCTCGCCCTCGATATGGACAACTCCCCGTACCGGAGCCGTGGAGAAGTCGCCCGAATTGCCGCAACCGTTCAATATCAAGGTTGCCGAAAGTATCAGTAGTGTGAATAGTGTGATTGTGTTTGATTTCATTGAGGTGGGGTTATTAGGGTTGGATATTTCGTGAAAGCAACGCGGCTAGAGCGAGTTGCAAATTGCTTTGGACGTGTCTTCGTCATTCCGGCGAAAGCCGGAATCCAGCCGAACGGCGTGCATGCCGCTTCCCTGGGTCCCGGCTTGCGCCGGGATGACGAAAACAGTCCACTCCAATTTGAGATATGCTCTAACCTACCGGCTCATTTGCTAAAACGCGCCGAGTGCGTTGCCGTCATCGCGTCCATGCAGGTCGCTGTACACTCGCTGCGAAATGTTTTCGCTGATGAACCGCACAGAACCATCGCACATCCCAAAATTCGCTCCGCCCGGATGCTCGCTGTAAGCATTATCATTGTTGACGGCATTTCGCTGCCGGGAATCTCCCTCCCGAGGAACAAACCAGTTGCGTTTGCCGAAATCCAAATTGATCGGCGATGCGAATCGGCCGTTGATGCGTACTTGCTCATCGTTGAGTTGGGCACCGATCCAAGTCGGCCAATTCTCCACGCCGTTAAAATCATTGCTGCCTTCGGCGGCTTCGACGGCGGCGTAGGAAGATTCGGCAACCATCAATGTATTGCTCAAACCGTCGGTAATCTGCGAAAATCTGATGGGACCATTGCTTTCGCTCCATTTATGCAGAACGCCGTTGTCGGCATTGACCCGGTCATAGTTTGCGCCTTCGCTTCCGCCGCAGCCTTTGTAATCGGAAGTTGCATATCCGACGAGTTCTGCGGGCAAATTGGCCGAACCGAAGCCGGGCACGCTGAAAGAAGTCGGTGCGATTGCCGGTAAGGTCGATGTCGGACACTTAAAAAAGGAGACGACCGTATCGCCGCCGGGATAGACGGGAGCGGGCGTCCCATTGTATCCACGCACGCCGCCATTATCGACAAAATTTTGGCGGAAAATGCTCATTTTTGTATTTCTTCCTGCTTGGTCGAGCCGATTGAATTCGGCATGCCAATTTGCCCAAGCCTGACTGGCATCCAAGACGTCGTGCAACGCACTCTGCTCAAGATACGGCAACAGCATCGCCAAAAATCCGAAGCCTTCATCCATGTTTGTCCAGTCTTCATTGGCGTTTCCTGACGTTTGCGTTGGTGCGCTGTACAATCCGACGGGCATCGCATTGTGGATGTTTTCGTAATTATGCACCGACAGGGTGATTTGCTTGATGTGGTTGGTGCATTGCATCCGCCGGGCGGCCTCGCGGGCTGCTTGGACGGCGGGCATCAGCAAACTGACGAGCATGCCGATAATGGCGATGACGACGAGCAGTTCGACAAGCGTGAATGCGGGTTTGAGGTGTAGTGTCTTTTTCATTGTTCGATCTCCTATTGTGTTAGGGGTTATGGGTTTGTTGTATCGCATCGGGGGATAGTGGTGCTTGCGTTCTGACGACCCGGTCTGGCAAACGGCAATGTTCCCGATGACTTGCGGGTAATTGTACGCAGCGATGTTAGGACATTATTAGGAATGAGAGAAATCGGGATTAAATTTTGCGGCGGCACAAATACATCGGCATTGACGAATTTTCAATGTCCGATAGAATTCCGTATTGCTCTTGCGCCCTGCAAAAATGTCCGAATCCGAACGAGAACTATCAGTTGCACCGCCGGTTGAGATCGTTGATGAAAATGATCTGCAACCGGACGATGATCTGCAAATACGAGAACTGCTTTGCCTTTGCTTTCCCGACTGGGCAGAGATTTTCCAACACCGTCGGCTTTGGCATAACACTCCGCCGGTTTACTCCGTCATCATTCGCGAACACGGAAAAATCGTCGGCCATACGGCGGTCGTCGTGCGGATGATTACGACGACATGGAACTTTCGATACAATGTTGCGAGTATTCAGGGCGTGTGCGTCGCTCCCGACCGCAGGCGAATCGGCTTGTCGCTTTGCCTGCTTCAAACGGCAATGCGTGAGGCAGTCCGTCGGGAATTTCCCTTTGCCATTTTGTACTGTAAGGAATTTCTGGTGCCGTTTTACACTTCGCAGGGTTGGAAATTGGCGGACGACTCCGTCGTGATGTGGAACACGCGGGATTTGCCTATCTCGATGCGGAGCAACTGTCCGATGTATTGCGAATTGGCCGACATTTCATTTCCCGAAGGCCCACTCGATGTCCATAGCCCAGAAACGGTATGAAAAGTTGGAATCGGCTCGCGCGTGCGGCAAAACCCGGGATCACCGGCCCGCACTCCGCACATTTTCCTCCACCTTTTCGGATGCCAAAATTTGGGCTTCTGCAATTTGGGCAACATACGCACTGGCCAAGGCTTGCAGTTTGTCGATCAGCAATTCCATTCGGGCAATTTCGGCAACGTACTGTTCCAAAAAGTTCCCTGCGGCATCACGCTGAAGACGCATCATCGCAACCCGTTTTTCCTCGAGCGGAATGTCCTCATTTTCCAATCTGGCACTTTCCGTTTGGCTCCGCTGCGCCGTCGCAAGATATGTCTCAGTATCCGACTTGGTAACTTCGATGGCTCGGAATGTACCGCTTCGGTGCTGGTAAAGCCAATCCAGCAGCATCGCGAAATCTCTTGCCAATTCGGGATCATCCATAGCGGCCCGGATTTCTTCCCAAGCCGAAAGGACATTTGAACTGACGCCGTCCGTGTCGATTGCCGTTAATTCCGGCATGGGCCGAGGCTGAAAACGGTCCCAAAATTCGGTCGGTATCATCTGTTTTTCATCTTCCGTCAGTTCGGAAAAGATACCCGCAACCCGATCGACCGGCGGATTGATGAAAACGGACCATTGCTGCCGGGAAGCCTCAAAAATCTTCTCGATTTCCCTGTCATTTATCGGATCGCTGGTTACAAGCCGAACCCGCCAGCCCGCATATTCATTCCCTTCCTCGCCGCGAAACATCGTCGGCGTAGGTTCGGAATCCACATGAAAACGCCCGAGAAACGCTCCGGCTTGGTTTTCATTGGGTTCGGAAAAGACGTAAACAACGCCTCGCAGAGCGTCGGGCGGTGCGACATGGCTACGGTTTCCGGCATCATCTGCAACGAGCGGGCTCGTGATAATGATTTGCGTGATGACCTGCTGCAGGGCGGGCGGCAGGGTTTCTTCGTCCATCGAGGCGACGAGGCAGCCGAACCAGGCGCGTCCGCGTTCTTGGAGATGTTCACGGAGCGTGCCTCGGATTTGTTCGTATCTTGGCTCGGTTGCTGTACCGCCGACGATTCGGGCGATGCGTTCCTCGGTATCCGCTATTCTTTGGTTGAGCGTTGCGATATGTTTTTGGCCGGTATTACGAATTTGAAATTCAACCGCTGCCAAAGCGACGACGGCGATTGCCGATACGAAAATTACGCCTAAAAATACTTTGTTCCAAACGTTCATTGCTTACCGTCAGGGAAAGGGGGGCCGTCAGGGAAAGGGGGGCACAGCCCGCCCGAGACGCGATTCTACACGATTATTGCGTTTATTGCAATGTCAGATTTGCAGGTTTTGCAAACGGGTCATTCAGACCACAAAACCGTTCCGCTCGGCAAACCCGGTATCGCGATGCAAAAACTTTAGCAAAATTCCGGCAATTTCCCGCAGAAATTGCAAAACCGTCACGAATACGTCTTACGCAGTGTTGCATTTCCCATCCCCCTCCCCATGAAACGGACAATTTGCCCTATCAAGCATATTGCGAAACATGTTGCGGCGTGGATGCTTTGTTTGGTTGGGTTTGCTCATATTCACATTGCCGTCGGCCAACACGCTCTGCCGCCGCTCTATCCCGTCAGTGTGTCCCATTTTACGATTCCCTTTGAAGTTGGCGAATCGGCCAGTTCGATTCGGGAACTCGAACTGCTTGTTTCCCGTGATCGGGGAAGGCGTTGGCAGGCCGTCGCTCGGCAACCCATCGAAACAGGGAGTTTTTCGGGTAAATTCCCTTTCCGAGCGGATTCCGACGGGGAATACTGGTTCGCTTTTCGCCGAGTGCCCGTCAGCGGAAATCAGGCCGGATTCAACGGCACGGTGCAACTGCGTGTGTTTGTCAATACTCAGGATTCCGACTCGCCGATCCCGCATTTGCTCATCCAGCCGAGCAAATCGGAGCCGGTGCAATCCGGCCCGGTGATGCCGCCGAAGCCCGAACGGTTTCGGCCTGAACGGGCGACGCAAGAACGGGACAGCGTAAGTCCCCCGGAAAGCCGCATCCAAGCAAGCGACGAGAGAGCAAGCGACGATCGTGAAACCGAAGGGCTTATGCTTTCCGCTCTTACGCCTACCGATCAGGAAGTTCTCGATACGGAACCGCCTGCTCCTGAGACTCGTGTCCCAAGCGAAGACGAATCGCCGTTGATATTAGGCCCCCGGCTGCCCGGTTTTGAGTTGGCGGAAGCAATCAAAGAACGCGAAAGCGACCTGCTCGACGATTTACTCAACGGAATGCGTCCATTTTTGGATGTGCAGCCTGTTTTGACGGGTCCGACATTCCCCCAGCAAACGATGCCGGTTGATTTGGCCGCATTGCGTTCGGCATCGGCAACACCGACCGATTCGACGCCAGCGCCTTCCGTTGATATTGCGGTCGGCGGGATTACGGGTATAGAATTAAAGCCTACGGACAACGGCTCGCAGATTGTCGTGAATTGGAATGCGGGCCAAGATCGGTGGAGCGATGCGCAAATTGATGTGTTGCGGAGCGGTACGAAGGAGGGGCCTTGGATTCCGATTGCGATTAACTTGCCGAACAGCGGCGAGTATTGGTGGTTTTTGACGCCGGAGGACTTAAAACCGTTTCATGTAACGGTTCGCATTCGCAGTTTGCATGGTGGGATTCGCGAGGATGTAACGCAGTATGCGATTACGATTGATTCTGAAGCGGTCAGTTCGAGGTTGGCTCAATTCCAGCGATTGTAGGGCGTGTGCACGAGCGAGTGATGCGCACGAGCCGGGGGCGTCGGCCCCCGGGTTGGTCTATCAAAGAATATCATATGTCGAAAAACCCGGGGGCTGACGCCCCCGGCTCGTGCGCTCGCTTCTCACATCATCTCGCCCGAAAATTCCTGCTTGAGCAAGGCCAAACCCTTTTCGCCATTCGACTCATCCACCGTTACAGCAATGTTCCGCTCGCTCGTCGAAATCACATTCACATTGATCCCACTGTCCGCCAACGTCTTAAACATCCGATACGCTAAATCCGTGTGCGAACGCAAACCCGTCCCTCGCACCGATAACATCGAAATTGCCGGTATGTGAAGCGGACCATCACTCTTCCACTTTTTCGCC
>WRKP01000014.1 GCA_009778035.1 Planctomycetaceae bacterium | reverse complement strand
TGACAAGTTGGAGTTGATTTTTCTTCAGATGCCGTTGTTTGACAAGTCAGAATCGGAATTGAAAACGCGTCAGGACAAGTGGTATTATTTTCTGAAGAATCTAGCGAGTCTAGAGCAGATACCGGCAATACTTCGTGAGCCGGTATTTGAGCAAGCATTTGAAACAGCGGAGATTTCCCGGATGAGCAAGGCGGAGTATTTGGCTTATGAGGCTCACCTCAAAGCGTATCGGGACAATAGTGCTGTTATGGCAACTGCTCGTGCGGAAGGCAAAGCGGAAGGCAAAGCGGAAAGGGATACCGAAATTGCCCGCGGAATGAAACAGGAAGGATTGGACATTTCCCTCATCGTAAAATTGACGGGCTTATCCGAAAGCGAAATCGAACGGCTCTAACACGAGCATCTTCAGGCCAGACGGTCTGGCCTGACTTACCCAAAAACCCCTGCGCAAGAACTGCGCACCAACCAAAACGGAACTCCTACCATGAAACTTATCGACACATACCAACCGACGAAACTATCGCAGATTATAGGCAACAAACAAGCCATAACGAAAATCGAACGCTCCATCCAAATGAATGAAGGGCTCGGCGGACTCGTGTTTATGCTAACCGGCACAACCGGCACCGGCAAAACGCTCATTGCGGACATCATCGCAGAGAGTGGCAATCACGAAATCTATCGGCCCGATTGCACCAAAGATGCCGAAACGGCAACGTTCATAGACATGCTCAAGCAAGACATATACTCGCGTCCGCTACTTGCCGACAAGTATGTCTATATCTTTGACGAGGCCGACAAGTTGAGCGTGAACAATATCACAAAACTCAAAACGACTATCGACGCTATTGACCGCCGTCGACGTCAAGAGTTGCCTTGCTATGTTACGGTGATTTTCACATCGGCCAAAAGAAAAGATGAGTTATCCGATGGACAGAAAAAGCATTGGGATGAATTGGTGACTCGGTGCATAAAATGCAAACTGGAAATTACTTCGGAAGAGTTTAACGAATTTTTCACATACGTAACGATGGATTATATCACGGATATGTATCGAAAAATTGCGGTAAAGTCTGTACGGGCCGCTTGGGATTTTATAGAAGATAATGACATTCCGATAGCGGGATAATAATACACTACTTTGCTGTTTATGTTTCGGAGCAGTAAAGTAGTATATCATCCGAAACGCACCAACATTAAACTCTGCGCTGAAGATGCGCACTAACCCAAAGGAGACTTTACCATGAAAATCAGATTTGAGCGAAAAGACCTATTGCCGAAACTTCGATTGGCAAAAAACATAACGAGCCATCTTGGGAACATAAAGATTTTAGCAGACAAACGTCACGGCACTGTCATACATGCAACGGATGGCAAGCATGGTATCCGCATTCGTTTTGATTGCGAAGTAGCACGCAAAGGTGCGGTGCTACTGCCAATAAAGGAAATCGTTAACATTCTTTCGCAATCTAAACAGGATATGCTCTGGCTAGAAGTTAAAAATGATAAAATTGTCATGCGGGGAGAAGGGTGTGGACAATGGGAGTTTTCGTTACAATGTCCTGATAACATGCCTGACGTTGAAGAATTTACGGCAAAGTCTTATCATAAAATTCCGAAAGAAGAATTGCAACGAATGATTCGGCATACGATTTTTGCCGTTGACGAAAACAATGCACGCTTCACACTTGCTGGTGTCTGTTTTGAATGTCAAATGGCAAAAGATTCTCCCAATGAAGATGTAATCACTGCCGTTGCAACAGATGGCAGACGGCTTGCAATACAAAAAGAATACACAGAGCGGATATTAAAATCGCACAAGCGAGGTAAAATTGTTTTTATGGAATGGAATAGCGGTTTTGTCTATCACATTCCGGCTCTCTGTTGTAAGAAAAGTAACGGTCAAGGTTTTACTATTTTGTCCATTACGGATAGCGACTTGTCAAGCAATAAGCATTTCGCCAACATGTTTGCGGCACGGAGTTTGTTTTAGACTATCATAAAAATGGACTGATGGAATAGTCCATTTTACTTCAATAGAATATCGACTGTCCCAGTTGTGGCGAGGCATATAGGTTTTCATTGTTGTCTTGCATAAAATCATTCGGCAATTCATCCAGTGTCAATGGACTACTTGCCGGTTCTGCAAACATTTTTATGATCGCGTGTTCGATTGCCACTGAACGGGATACATTTTCTTCTGCGGCATATTTATCAATGCTTTTGAGCAGTGTCTGATATACAGATAGCGATACTACTTTCTTTGTGTCATCTTTGGATGTAGAACGTTTTTTGCGTGATTGTGTTTTTGTGTCAGTCATGCTATTATTCTACTATCTTGTTTTCGGATTGCCAAATGACACTGGACGAAGTTTTACAAAATGTGCGAGTAGAATTGCAAAACCATTTTTCGGACAACGAAAATGAGTTTGTGGTGCAGGGGTATCAGGGCACGGCGTGGAGTCTGAATGACCAGTTTCATAAGATTTCGGATGATGCCGGTTTGGGCAAGATTGCGTGTCCATTTCGGAAGATGCGGCGGAGTCGGAGCAATGAAATACTGCGGCGTTGGGGCGAGACGAAGGAGTTGCTTTGGATCGGCCACACGGCGGATGTGATGGAACGGCATTATCGTCAGCATTTGGATGAGGATTTTGCTACATGCTAAAACCCATGCGATGGGGCGTGTTTTGGCGTTGTGTACGGTGTTGCGTTCAATTTGAGCAATGCGGGAAGTGCATATTTTGCAAGGAGATACAACGCGATGCAGCGTAGCACAAGGGGCGGAAAACGGCGGGGGGCTTACGTCCCCCGCTCTTGCACACGCAACTCTTGCAAAACTTGCACTCGGCTCGCAACCGTGCCTTGCTTTCTTCCGCAATGTGCGATACAATAGGCAACGTCAAGATAGAGACCGCCCCGAAAAAGCGGAAACTTTTACCCAAAATCCCCAAAAAAATTCCCGGAGAATAGCCATGGCAAGAAAAACAGAATTCAATATGGAAGCCCTAAAGTCATACACTTTTTGGACTTGCACTCCACTAGGATTGGCCGCCGCCATCGTTGCCGCCTGGATGGCCATCGGAGCCATCGCCGACGAATTAAGCAGTCAAACAACACTGCTGGAAACTCAAAAAACCGCCATAGATACGCTCCAACGCGGTGCCTCAACCCATCCGAACCAAGGAACAATCGACTCCATCAATGAAAAAAAGGAACTGCTGGCCGATAATGTCTATGCCGCCTGGTCCGCTATGGTCAATGACCAACGCGAACAAAATCGTTGGACCGGCCTTGCCGCCGCCGCAACCCGGGATATTGAAAGCCAACCCTTTCTCGGACCGCTCACAGGAGCAACCTTGGATAACTATCTCAGTTTTGCCCAAGCGGAAATCAACCGAATGCTGGACCGCAACTTTGCCCGTTCCGGCGAAGCGGATTTGCGGCTTCGACGTATTCAAGAATTCCGCCGTTTACCCAACGGAAACGTCGAGCCGCTCGAACGGCTTTCGCTGGCCGATTCCAGCAGCAGAGGAGGGGGCGACGGATTTAGCCGATCACGCGGCGGCGATTCGATGGGGATGGGAATGAGTACGGGAACCAGCGGACGAACCGCAACGGCCGCCGACATAACTTTTTTGCGGGGAACCGTTGTTTGGGATAATCCCTCATTGGATATTACCCTGAAAAATTGGCAGCAGCGGCCGCACGCGTTTGAGGTTTGGCTGACCCAGGAAGACCTTTGGGTTTATCAAGCACTGCTTTGGGTGGTTGCGGAATCCAATCGATACGTTCGGGAACAAACGAGGATGAACACCCGGGGCGGTCAGGGCGGAGCCGGTGGGATGAGTGCCGGGTCTGGAACGGGAACGGGAACGGGTTTGCCGCCGCTCAATTTGAGAGAATCCGTGGTGAAGGAAATTGTTGACATCTCCATCGGGCAACGGGCTGCGATGGAATTGTTCCGCCAAGCAAGCCGACGAATCACGATGGGTGGGATGGGCGGTATGGGAATGGGCAGCGGAATGGGAGACTCCAGCGGGATGGGAATGGGCGGCGGGATGGGGATGGGTATGTTCGGCGGGATGAGCGGAATGAGCGGCGGAATGGGAGACACCAGCGGAATGGGAATGAGCGGTATGAGCAGCGGGATGGGGATGGGAGACAGCAGCGGGATGGGAATGTCCACGGGACCGACGCCTGAAATGCTGTTGGCTTTTGCGATGAGGGGACGCTATGTTGATGAAGCAGGACAGCCGCTCATGGACCCGGATTTGACCGAACACATCCGCAGAATGCCGATATATCTTCGATTGGTCGTAAACCAACGCTACATTTCCGATGTGCTCGTAAATTGTGCGAATTGTCCGATGCCGATCAATGTATTGTGGGTAACGATCAATCCCGATGCCACGCAGCCGTTTCATTTCGTGGCGAGTACCGGAACTTCAGGGGGTATGGGAATGGGCGGCAGTATGGGAGACTCCAGCGGGATGGGAATGGGCGGAAGTATGGGCGGGATGGGAAGCCGGCCAACTCGTTCGCGTGGTGATTCGTTTGGGGGAAGCAGCGGGGGGAGTGGCGGCCGTGGTTTTGGCCGGGGCAGTTCGAATGATGTAGATTTCGGGCCTGATGCGGTAACGATTGAGATATTTGGCAGCATTAACATATTTGCACCGCCGGATGCGGAGCAGATACGTGGAACGAAAGTGCTTGATGCGACGACGGGCACGACATCGGGAACGACGGGAACAATGCCGGCACGGGCGCGGTAAGCGTTCGCGGAGTGCAGAGGTGCGAGCGCATGCCCCCGGGTGAGTTCGACGTGAAACCCGGGGGCTACGCCCCCGGCTCGTGCTCGCCCGCGTGGCCCCCTTCCAATCAGTACGGCAACGTTTCCCCACCGGCAATCGTTCCCAACGCACGAAGAACCGAACTGTCCGTATCCCGCGATATGAACCGAACCGAACCATCAAACATTCCAACATTCATCCCCCCATCATGCCAACTGCCCACCCGACTGTTCGGCAGGCTGGGCCATTGCTCTAAATCCTCCAACGTCATATTGCCGCGAGGTGCCATCCAATTAAAGCCGTCCCGTAGCTCAATAATCGCTATCGTGTTGCTCGTTCCGTCGATGATGTTAATAAGTTGCTTTCCCGCGAAACCCGGCCTCGTTGCTGGTGCAAATCCCTCTCCATCAATCACTACATAACTCGAACCCCCATTGGGATTGCTTGGACACCGGAACACGCTCGGCATCGCACCATGAAATTGGCTATTATGCTCACTGTTCCAAGGTTCATCCAGGCGGAGTTGCCAGTACAGGTCTTCCTCCCCCAAGAGGGGCAAAATCAATACTCGCCAACTGTGCAACGGACTGCCGTCATCATCTACCGTATAAAGCGGCGGAAACGCATTATGGATGTCGTGATAAGTATGCAAAGCCAGTGCGATATGTTTGATATTATTCATGCACTGCGATCGCTGGTCCGCTCCACGAGACGCTTGAACGGCTGGGAGGAACAAAGCCGTCACGACACCGAGGGCCGGAGCGGTAAAATTTACTGCATCCACACCGGGAAATTGGGCTCTGATGCGAAAAATGAGTTTATCCTCCTCGACGTCGGGCAACAGCGTTCGCAAAAAGCCCTTGGCGAATTGCCAGGCAAGTGGCGGGATTTCGAATTCTGGCGGATTTCCGTGCATCCACATCTGCTGCTCCGTCATGAACCGGTTCGCATTGACGCCGTGTTCGATAATGTTTTCCAGCATTCCGTACAACATTCGGGCATCGGAAGGCCTTGCGGTTTTCACGGTCATCAGGACGCCCGCATTCGCCGGCGGTTCGGTGCCGAGGATTTCATGCAGCGATATGCCCGCACTTGCCCAATTTATTCGTTGTGCGGCAAAGAGCAGGACATTTCGGACTTCGACCGGGACGTCCGGCGGGAGCGGAACGTTTTGGAGTAATTGCCGAGCCGGTGCTGGCAGGGCGGCGACAACCTTGATTTCCGTATCGGCAACGCTTCGTATGGCTTCCACGATCGGCGAATCATCCTTCACAGGGGATAAATTTTGGATCCATTCGGCAATAATGCGTTTTTCTTTTTGAGGGTCTTTTCCTGTCGATAATCTCGAAAAATTAGGATAGGCAACGAACAAAAAATCGCCCACGGGCAAATAGCCTTCTCGGAATTCCGCGGCCGGCATGACCGAAAAAAGTTTCTGAAGGTCTTCATCCGTTTTTCCTTTCCAGGGCGCGACGGCCATAAAATAAATCCCTTTATCAACCAATTCCATATCGGCAATCCAGGCCAATTCTTTAATACCGAGTTCTTGGGTGATGAGGTCAAAGGTTGGTCTGACGAGAATATCGAGTTTTTCGAGTTCGATGGCGAGTTCTCGAGCGGTTGCTTGGTGAGAGCGTTGGTCGAATCCGAGCATGGTCAAGAAGTCTTCGCCGTTTTTTTGGACAAAGGCCTTGATGGTATCGAGTTCGGTTTTTCGGAAGTCGGCATGAACGAAGACGATGCAGTTTTCCGAGATGAGGGGAGCGAAGGTTTCTTGTGCGGTTGCTTTGCCGACTGCCAGGAGCAGGAGACAGAGCATGGATCGGACGAGCGTTTTCATCGTTTTCATGGGAATGAGGGGGTTGGAAGGTGTGGTTGCATTATAGCAGAAGGAGAATGCCGCTGCAATCGGACGGGGGCGCACGAGCCGGGCTACGCGACGTGGATTCACCCGGGGGCTGACGCCCCCGGCTCGTGCGCATACTCTCGCACTTGCGTCGAATCGCATGAATTGCTACCATGCAATCCATGTTTTCGGCAAAACTTCCGTTCTATCAGGGCCCGTTGGACTTGCTGCTCTATCTCGTTCGCAAGCATGAATTGGATATTCTGCAAGTTCCGCTCGCCGATGTTTTGTCGCAATACCTCGAATACCTGCATATCTTGGAACAAATCGACATCAACAACATCGGCGACTTTCTCGCGATGGCCAGCATGCTCGTCGAAATTAAATCCTATAAGGCAATTCCCGGCGAAGAAGTCGTCGAACAAGAAATCGAAACGCCCAAACAGGAATTAGTACAACATCTCCTCGAATACAAACGCTATTGCGATGCAGCCCGACTGCTCCAGCAACGCAGCGAAAATTGGCAACTTCGCTTTGCTCGACTGGCCGACGACCTCCCGCCACGGCTGCGTAATATTTCCGATGAGCCCATTCAGGAAATCGAAATTTGGGATTTAGTCAAGGCATTCGGCCGGATACTCAGTGAAAACGTCACGCCGGTCAAACACGAAGTTGTGTACGATGAGACGCCGATCAGCACGCATATGAATCGGATTCATCATCGGCTCAAACGAGAAAAACGCATTGCATTTCGTCAATTATTTGTTTCGGGACAGCACAAATCAACGCTGGTTGGCATTTTTTTGGCGTCATTGGAATTGGTTCGGCATGAGTTTGCTCATGTATATCAAGAAATCAATTTTGGCGAAATCGAGTTGGCATATCGCCAGAGCAGCAAGTCGCTGGATTTCTCGGCATTGAGTGCGTGTTAGTGAACAGCACGTCGCAGGGCGGCACCGCTCCAGGCAACTGCAATTTTCGCACAAGGTAGGTTGCCGACCGCCGGGCGGCAACTGCGGTACTCCGCACATTAGGCCTCCCAGTCGGCTCACGCCGACGATGCCGCCCGGCGGTCGACATCCTACCTTATGCACCTTTCCTAATGCGAAACTTGCGGTTGTCCCAGGCACCGCTCCCGCTTGCTTTTTTTTCCCTTTAGAGTACAATGATGCCGTGTAAATGCAACACTAACGACCATGGCAAAGCAAGTTACTGCAACAGTTCGATTCCACGCAAAAGGCGGCCAAGCAACTGCCGCTCCGCCCGTCGGAACCGCCCTCGGTAAATACGGACTCAACCTCGGACAATTCGTTCAACAATTCAACGAACGCACCAAAGGCGATCTCGGAATGCGTATTCCCGTCGTCGTAAAAGTCTTCGGCGACCGGACTTTTGAACTCGAAACCAAAACGCCTCACAGCGTTGACCTACTCAAACAAGCCGCGAGCATCGTCAGCGGCAGCGGAAATGTGCCGCGAGTCAAAGTCGGACAGGTTACGACGAAACAACTCGACGAAATTGCCGCTAAAAAAATGAAGGATTTCAATGCTCGAAGCGTACAAGCCGCGAGAAATATCCTCGCCGGAACCGCTCGAAGTATGGGACTGGATGTCGTTGAGTGATGTCGTTGAGTAAAGGCTAGAGCGATTTTCGCGTTGCTACGGACAAAAAATCTGTCATTTCGGCGAAAGCCGGAACCCAGACGCTGTGTGTGATGCCGGTTTCACTGGATTTCGGCGTGCGCCGGAATGACGAAAAAATGTCCAGAGCAGTTTGAAACCCGCTCTGGTGTACATCATTGGAGAAAAGGCACACCATGGTTCCCATTCGCAATCTCATTCTGCTCGTATTCCTGTCGATCTTCCTGCTGTGGTATGCGGCCTCTTGGGCATACAGAACGCAGTATACCGAGCCCCGGCAAACGCTCCAAAGCGAAATGACCCGGCTTTCCAGCGAAATTGAGGTGTGGCAAAATAACCTCAATATGATGACCCAATTTAACGCCCAATATGCCTGGCTCTTTCAACGTTCGCTGCCGCCGGTTTCCAACGATGCTCAATCTTGGTACTCCTTTTGGCTCTTGGAAGTCTTGCAGCACAGCGGATTTGAAAATCCGCAGGTCAATGCCGGTCCCGTATCGCGGATCACCCCCGGTGCGAACTATCGGTTCAATGCTCAATATACCGGCTCGCTTTCGCAGTTTTCCTATTTCCTGTTTGAGTTTTACTATGCTCCGTTTTTGCATCGGATTACCTCCCTGACGCTGTTGCCGACCGAAGGCAACACGGAAATCCTGACGTTCACGATGACGGTCAACGTTTTGGCCTTGGATTCTCGGTTCAATCCATCTACGGTGCAAAATTCGTTCCCGACGGTCCCGATACCTCGTTTGGCATTCAATAATTTGGAGGCGTACCAGGTGATTGAGGAACGGAATTTGCTGCAAGTTGCTCGGGGTGGAATTGACCGGGCGGATCATACAACGCTGACGGCAATCCTGGAGGTTGGCGATCAGGTTGAATTATGGTTTCGGGACGGAACGGCAGGGCGTGCTGCTTTGCCGATTAAGAAGCGGCTTGGGGAAACGATTCAGGCAGGTTCGTTTACGGGCAGGATCGTAGATATTTATTTGCAAGAGGAACTGGTTGTCCTTGACCGCGACGGAACGCGATGGTTATTGGCGGCGGGCGAAAGCCTTAATGAGGCCTTTGCATTGCCGCCGGAGGCTTTTTTGGAGTGACGATGCCAAACCGGGTGCTCACACCCGCCCGTTCCGCTCTTGCGAGTTCCCCCCCACCCCCGCTTACGGCAACGCGGTCAATACGGCATTGCGGAATTCGATGGGGCCGCCTTCCGATTGGAATCCAATACGGCCTTCAATCGGCTCCGCACCGGTCGTCCAGTTGACGATTGTGCCGTTGACCGTAACAACAAGCAAGCCGTCAAAACAGAGGATTTCCATTGCATTCCACTGTCCCGGCTCCTTTTCAGCAGCGAGCAATTTGCCAACGCCCATAAACCGGCCGATAGTCGCATTTTGGACGTTGCGGAGCCGATTTTCCGGTTCGGTGATTGTTCGGCCATGAAATGCCCAAATATCGCCGGCATTTCGGTGTTGCAGTTGCACTTCGACCGATTTTGGCAGGAATGCACCGGCTGGTTGTTCCGTGATTTTCACGAAAATGCCGCTGTTGGTCGGCTCCGAACCTTCCGGCCAGCACCATTCCAGGGCGAGTTTGAAGTTTTTATAGGATTCCTTTGTTGCGAGATAACCGAAGGGCTGGCCTTTGCAGATAAGTCGCCCATCCTCGGTGAACGAGAACACATCTTCGGCTTTGATGCCGTCCCCCATGGCGTGGAAATCCCAGTCGGCAAGATTGGTTTTCTCGAACAGGGTGGTCTGACCGAACGCGGTGCTGGCGGCAATCAACAGCCAACAGCAAAGGGATGAGGCGATAATGTTTCGTTGCATACGGATACTCCTTTAAGTTTGACAATGAGGGTAAGGTTAAGTATGAGCGGATTATACAGTAAACGGCAAAAAATACAATCGCGTGCGATAAAAATAGGGATTTTTGAACGACTTGCGATGCCGATATATCGCAAGCGGCTGCATCCATTCCATCTCGAGGCGATATTCCTCTGGAGCGTATTCATTTTTGCTGTGGAAAAAAATCGTCATTCCGGCGCAAGCCGGAATCCAGACGAGCATGCATATCGTTTCCCTGGATCCCGGCTTGCGCCGGGATGACGGAGGGGTGTACAGACCAATTCTTAATATCCTTTGGATTCCGGCTTGCGCCGGAAGGACACAGGATACGCCATCACCGTTCTTCCGCCAACTCCCTCGCGACCGGGATTTTCAATACCGCCAAAGCCGCCGCAACATTCGATACGATGCCCACAAACAACAATCCACCAACCAAAACGACAAACTGCTGCAATATCGAAAACACACTGACCTGCTGCATGCCCCCAAAAAAGAACGGCAACAACACAATCGCCGATGCAATGACCGCCAAACCAAGTCCCCAAGCAAGCAAGGCGAAACTCTCATAAAGCAACAACAAAATGACTCGGCCCTTCGTGAAGCCAACCGCCAAAAACAAGGACAGTTCCTTTCGCCGCTCCAACACATTTCGGCACTGAATCACTGCCAATCCAAAAATTCCAAGCAGCAAACCAATTCCGCCAAGACTTTGGAACGTCGACAGATACGTATTCTGCACCGCAAACAATTTTCGCAAACGATCCGCCGTCGACTCTCCCTCAAAACCGTAATCGCCGAGCAGATTGTAAATAATGCCCAGCGTGCGGTCATCCAACGGCGATTCAAACAGAAAATAACTGTATCCGCCAACCTCAGGAAAGAGTTTTAATAGATTTTCCTCGCTCATCATGATTTCTCCCTGAAATACCGAATTATGCAGCAAACCGACAATTTCGCATTGGATCGAATCGTCTTGCGGCAACGGAAAAACTTCGCCCATTTTGCCGGAAAGATGCAAAGCGTACATTGCGGTATTTTGGTCAAGGATGACGGGAACGGCGTTCATATCCGTTAGCGGCACACCGTGCGACCCGCTGGGCGGGACCAACACGGACGCATAAACATTCGGCACGCCGAGAATTCGAGGGTTGCCCGTCTTATAAAGATTCAAACAACTGCTGCTGTCGCCGTCTTTCATACGGAACGAATACCAAGTTGATGTATCGACCGATTCGGCAAGAAATTGTTCGTCGTCCGGCTGGATGCCCAGTTGTGCGCGTCCCTCCGGCGTTCTAATGTCGGCATAGACGGGAAATGCCGTCTCCGCAATGAAGCCGACGGTATCCGGCGGGTCCAAGCGGAATGCGCTGATTGAAAGCACCAAAAATGTTGTCGATGCGATAAGACCGATACAGAGCAGACTGCGGCTGGGATGTCGAGCGGCATTCGATTTGGCAAATTGGAAAGGGGATGCGATAGTAATTCGGGAACTGCGATGCGCTGCGTCCCCGGCTTTTTGCGTTTTTGCGGCGCTGGCACCCCGATTTGGGGCGTGTAGGCCGGGAATCACCGGGGTGCTACCCCCCCCCGCTCTTGCACTGACGTTGCCGTGTAAAAGCATCCGCAATGGGGACTTCGCCACGCCGCGTACCGACCAAAGTATCGTCAGCATAGCCAAACACACTCCGCTGGCAAAACCGAACAACAAACTCATCGGGCTAATATGAAGCGTCAAAAACGGCACGGCCGTGTTGCCCTGCGAAATAGCATCGCCCCACCAAGTTGTCAGACCGTAGATCATCACGGCAGCATAGGCAATTCCTAAAATCGAACCGAAAAACGAGCCGAGGAGCGAAATGAGCAAACCTTCGAGCAGCAAGATTTTCGTAACCAATCCGGCTGGCCAGCCGACTGCCAGTTGAATGCCGATGCGTTTTGCTTTCATTTCGACCGAAAGCCGAAAAAGCATCATTACGAGCATCAGGGCCGATGCGATGATGAAAAAACTGAATGCCAAAAAGAGCACCGAAAAGGGCGTCGTACCGGAAGATGCGGCCAGGCCCTGTTCTTTTACGGGAACGAAGTTTAAGCCGAAGAGTGACGGCGGCAGATTGCCGTCCGGCGGTTGGCAACCTACCTCGAACGTCGTCACGTTGCCGAATCGGCTGCCGAAGAGTTCCTGGCCGACTTCCAACGAAACGAACGCTTTCGGAGCGGCTCGGTATTCGTCCCAATAGTCCTCATCCTTTTGCCGAATTCGCCTTGCATCGAACGGAAACGGCGGGTCCCAATCGGCAATCGACGCTTCGTCGGTGAAACCTTGTACCGTAGGAACGAGTCGCGGGTCGGCCCCGAGCCCTTCCATCGGCAGAATGTGTGCGAGCGTGAATGTTTTGCTGTGTGTGGCGTTGACATTGTGCGGATCGAACCAGGTCAGTTCGATTTCATCGCCGATTTGCACGTCGAGGTCGTCTGCCGTCCATTGGTTCAATGTTAGCCGCATCGCCTGCGGCGCGTCCGGCGTTTCGCAGGTGAAACGGCTAACGGCATACACCGTCGAATACGGCGTTTCTCGGTTGTTTTTCACGGAGCGGATCGACGTTGCCAGGTAGAGCAAGCCTTTGTGAAAGGTGGGCAACTGATCGTCGGACGGTTGGCGATCGCCGACGGTGTCTAGCAACGCATTTTCAATCGCTTCGACTTGGGCATCTGTAAAGAGCATTCGGGCCGAAGTGATGTACCAATTTCCGGCATGATATTCCGTTTTGATGCCCAAATCTTCGAGCGTCGGATGGAACGAGATGTCCGGTGAGTCGCCGTAAAAGAAGACCGCATTGACTTTATTGCCTACGTCGAGTCGGCGTTGCAGCCAATCCATCGGCACAATGAGCAACGGCTCGGCCTGCTGGTCCATTTTCAGCGAAAATCGTCCGATGCCGGTATTGGGAACGATGGTATCGACGGGGATTCGAGTGCGGAGGAGTTGGTCTTTTCGACCGAGTGAACTTTCCGGCGGAATGGCCTGCGGCGGCATCAGGCGTAGGGAGAGCGTATCGCCGGGTTGCAAGCCGACGGCATCGGCCAGGGCTTGGTTGGCGATGGTGTTAGCCGTATCGCCTGCGACGCGTCCGAGTAGTTGTACCGCACTGATTTTGCCGTTGAATTCGACGGCGGCGGGAAGAAGAATCACGCCTTCGGAGGGCCGCGGCTCTTTGTCATACTCGATGAATCCCGGGGCGAAGAGGATGGTATGGATATTTCCCAGGCGGTCGAGTGTAAGTGCTTGGAGGCTTCCCCGCATGGAATCGCCGACGAGCAGCGCACCGGTGAGCACGGCAGCCGCACAAAGTACGCCGACCATCACGGCAAGGTTGATCCAGCGGTCATACCAAAGGGAACGCAATAAAATTGGAAACATCACAGCGACATAATATACTCAACGAGATCATCAATCTGCTCATCACTCAAGCCTGCCACGTCGCCAATCGTGTCGCCGTGCAGGCCCAACTTGAATACATCCCGCATCTCCACATATCGGCCATCATGCATATACGGCGCTGTCCGCCACACCTCATGCAGCGTCGGCGTGTCAAAGTACGGCGTCCGATCATAGTACGCCTGCGAATTCACATCATGCATTTTCATGTCCGTGTACCAAGTCTCCGGCGGATGACACGTTGCACAACCAACACGCGGGTCGTGAAAAATAAGTTTGCCCCGTTCCGCTCGCTCACTCAACTTGCCGTCCACCAAAAAGGGGCTCGGCACCTGCTTCAATGCCACCAAATAGGCGTCTATATCCCGGCTGATTTCCTCATTGGGCTCCGTAAAATGGATCCATCGGAAACCCGTTCGGATACACTCGATGCCCATCGTTTCAGTATCCCAACCATTCCTTTCAGGATTGTCCCGGGTTTGCGACCACATCGACGGCGGTGTGAGATGCGTATAAAGCAGACTCGTCGCATTTTTGGGATTGCCCATCCCGTCATTGAGCAAATCCCAATTATATCCATCCATTCTGGCATCGGGATGACAACTGGCACAACTTTGCCAATGCTGGAAACAAAGTCGGGCATCGTTCCACCAGATTTCGCCGCGACGCTCTGGAGTCCAAACCGGCGCAGGGCCAAGGGCTATTTCAACAGGCCGGGCTGTGGGACGCAACTGTGCTTCTCTCAATTTTTGGAGCGTATCGCTAAAATACATACCGACATAAACGTTGCCATCCGCAACGGCAACCGCTCGAGCACCTTGTCCCGGCAATCGGATTCGGGTTTTCATACCCGCAAGAAAACCGAGATAATCTTGGATTTCAATGGATAAAGGGTTTGCCGTACGAGTATCCAGTCGCCGGTGCATTTCGACGGCATTGATGACCATCAACTCGCTGGTCCCGGCAACCGCGACGTAGATTTTTGTCCCATCGGCAGAAGTCGCAATCCCCCAGGGATTGGCGGCACCGAGGTCAACATCGTCGATTAACACTGTATTGACGAAACCGCGGTTTTCGTCTTCCAGTTGCGTGGTATCGACGATGACGATACCGGCGGTATTCATCCAGCCGCGTTCGACTTGCGTCGTCGGCAACAAAAACCGGGCGATGATTGCCGTCGTGTAGATGAATCGGCCATCCGGCGACATGGCCATCCCGTGCAGTGCTCCGCTGCCGTTGGGCAGCAAAATCGGGTTCGTTTCGCCGGTTTCGATGTTGATAATCGTGATTTCGGATGCGACGTAAATGTTGATATTCGGGTCGGTGAGGGGGTCATCGTGGTCGATATAGTTGCCGGGGGCGAGCGGAATCGAATTAGCGACCAAAACGTACTTCCCGTCTTGGGTAACGACGGCCGCTCGGGGTTCCCGAACGGCTTTAATGGTTCGCGTCAGGGTCAAGTCGGGCAGGGCAAATTGACTGACGTCATTTGTAAATTGGTTGCAGACAAAGAGTTTGGTTCCATCGGGCGACAGGGCGGCGGCGGCGGGAGTATGGCCAGCCTTGGCTGTTTTCGTAATGGTTCTTGTTCCTAAATCGACGGCAAGGACGGCCCCTTTGTGATCACCACCAACGACGTAGAGTATTTTTTCATCGGCACTGAGTGCAGCACCGAGCGGAAAAAAATCATCGGAGAGGGCGATGGTGTGAACGATGTTATTGTCGGCGGTATTGAGGACGGCAACATCGCTGGAATCTCGATTGACGACGTAAATGGTTTTGCCGTCTTTGGTTGCAATGAGGCTGATGGGGCCTTTGTATTCTTCGGATGCAAAACAAGGAATGCAGACGAGCATTGCGAGCAATATCGGAATGGAGCGGTACATGGTGTGTTCTCCTCGGATTTTAAGGGACTACATACGTACCCATCGTAACACCATCAGGGCGAAAAATCAAGTCCCGGAAATTCACGCCGAAAAACCGGGGGCGGACTCGCCATACACTTTCCAATTGCCGCTCGCAACGGTACAATGGCACTGGTACGCCTGGCGAAAAACCAATCTTTTCATGAAATTGAAACGCATTGCCCTGTTCCTTCTCATCGGTCTAGCAGCACCGTTTGCGGCGGCGGATGACCGACCGAACATCCTGTTCATCTTCACCGACGATCATGCCTACCAAGCAATATCGGCTTACGGCTCCAATCGAAACGAAACGCCAAATCTCGACCGCCTTGCCAATGAAGGGATGCGATTTACGAAATGCTGCGTAACAAACTCAATCTGCGGACCAAGCCGAGCGGCAATTTTGACCGGAAAGTATTCGCACCTCAACGGATTCCATCAAAATTACGATCAATTCGACACTTCGCAACAAACCTTTCCCAAACTCTTGAAGCAAGCAGGCTATCAAACCGCAATTATCGGAAAATGGCATCTGGAAAATGAAGAAAATGCCAATTCGGCGGGCTTCGATCACTCCGAAGTCCTTATCGGACAAGGGCCTTACTACAATCCGCCGATGTTCCGCAACGGCGAACGAGTCCAACACATCGGACACACGACGGAAATTATCAATGATCTTTCCATCGAATGGATAAAAAACCGCGATAAGGCGAAACCGTTTATGCTGATGTCGCAACACAAAGCACCACACCGTGAATGGGATGCCTATCCAAAATACTATGAACGCTATAAAGATACCGTGTTCCCCTATCCCGAAACATTCGATACCGACTACTCCGGTCGTGGTCGGGCGGCACTCGAACAAGATATGACGATTGCCGAAACCATGAATCTTCGCGATGTGAAAGCCAATGTTCCCCAGCAGTTTCTGAATTCATTGACCGAAGAGCAACGCGCCGGTTGGCACGCGATGTACGGCAACCGCCGGGCGGAATACGAAGCCGTCAGGCATGATCCTGATGCTCTGAAACGCTGGAAATACCAGTGCTATATGAAAGATTATATGAGTTGCGTGGCATCCGTCGATGATGCGATCGGCAGGATGCTGCAATTTCTCGAAGAGGAAGGATTGGCCGAAAACACGCTCGTCGTGTATTCCTCCGATCAGGGGTTTTTCCTGGGCGAGCATGGCTGGTTTGACAAACGGTTCATGTACAACGAGTCGTTCAAGACACCGCTCATCGTTCGTTGGCCGGGGCACATTGAGCCGGGCAGCGTGAATCACGACATTGTGTCGAATCTTGATTTTGCATCGACGTTTCTTGATGTTGCTGGCATTGCGGTACCCGAGGACATTCAGGGCCGGTCGTTGGTTCCCTTATTCCGGGGCGAAACACCGGCGGACTGGCGGAAGGCATTTTATTATCACTATTACGAATATCCCGCTGTTCATATGGTCAAGAAGCACGAAGGGGCGTATGACGGCAGGTTCAAGTTGATACACTTTTACGATGACGTTGATGAATGGGAATTTTATGACCTTGCAAGCGATCCGAATGAGTTGTCAAATGTGTATGCCAAGCCGGAATATGCGGTGGAAGTAGCCAGAATGCATGCCGAATTGCAGAAACTCCGCACGGAATTGAAAGTTCCGCCGGTTATTGTCAATGCACGGAGTTTTCTGTATGACGAAGAGCGTTCTCAAACGAGGCCGGATATGCAAAGTTTTTTTGAACGGCTGCGGCAGATCATCGAAAACCGGAAACAGCGGCAACGCTAGAGCGTGCTTCAAATTGCCCTGGACGCGTTTTCGTCATTCCGGCGAAAGCCGGAACCCAGACATTGCATGTGATGCCGGTTCCTCTGGATCCCGGCCTGCGCCGGGATGACAATGTGTGCGCCGGGATGACAATGTGTGCGCCGGGATGACGGCCTTTTTGGCCAGAGTAATTTGAAACCAACGACCATTCGCTTACGCATCGTGCTCTGCATTCCATTGCGTACCGTCTTCCAACAGCAATGTAATGAAGCCCGACTGGTGTAAAGTAGTCAACATATCATCGAGTTGCTTTTGCCCTTCCTTGACCCATTTATCGCTCATTAAACGACGCCCAATCATCTTGCGAATCGGTTCAATGTCCGCCATCGCCGTTGTCATACCCGCAGGCGGCGACTGACACTGCAATGAAATAACATGTGCAAGTAGACGCCAAGGAATCGTACCGCGACTCGCCAATCGGCCCGGCGGCATGTCCTTCAACTTCCAAAATTGCTCTTCCGACCAATACTGCTCCGTCGAACGACGCGTCGGTGCCTTCTTCTTCATTTTTTTCTTCATCTCCCGAAGTTTCGGATCCTTCGTGTCTTCAGGAATCTGGTCATACTTCGCCTTCCAACGAGCAATTTTCACGTCATCTTCATGAGCAAGAGCAAAGACAAAACCCTGCGTGTCGTATTGCGGCCTGCCCGCTCGGCCAAAAATCTGATGAGCAGAACTCGACTCGATCAATTTCTTCTCGCCCGGCTTGCCCTTGATGATGCTCGGCAACACGACCGACCGAGCCGGAAGATTGATTCCCGCCGCAAGCGTTTCCGTGCAAAGACACACGGACAATAACTTCTGCTGAAACAAATCCTCAACAATCCGCCGATACTTCGGCAGGATGCCTGCGTGGTGAATGCCGACGCCGCGGATTAAAAGTTGCCGAAGTGCAGGGCCGGCTCCGTCCTTCCAATCATGTTCGTCGAGGATTTTGGTAATCGTCTTTTGTTGTTCTGCCGAAATCAAATCGCGGCCACGGATTTGGTCGGCAATCGTCCAACATTCGCTTCGGTCAAAGCAAAAAACCAATGCGGGAGTGAATCGCTCCTCGTCGTTGCCGCGACACATTATTTCGATTTGTTCGGTAAGGAGTTGATCGCCGATCCATTGATAGATCAACGGCACTTTGCGTTCGGTCGATTCTATCAGCGAGAGTTTCCGCCCTCCGTGATCGCGAAGCCAGGCAACGAAATCGTAAGCATTGCCGACGGTAGCGGAAATAAGCAGCGTACGGACGTGTTTTGGAAGTAGTTGCAAGGTGAATTCCCAAACGAGTCCGCGTTCGGGATCGGCAAATTGATGAAATTCGTCCATCACGACAGTGGTGACGTCATCGCTGTCTGTTACATTTCCGGCGTTCATTAATAGCCGATTAAAAAGTATTTCTGCAACGACAACGAGAATGGGCGCATCGGGATTTTCGCGTCGATTCCCGGTGATGAGGCCGACGTAATGCTTGCTGTAACCCCAGCGTTCGAGGGCATCTTGTATTTCTTTGTATTTTTGTTCGGTCAGAGCAATGAGCGGAGTAGTATAGTAGGCTTTCTTGCCGGTTTTCATGACTTCGTAAATACCGGCTTCGGCGATGAGAGTTTTTCCCATTCCGGTTGGAGCGCAGACGAGGGTGCCTTGTTCGGAGGAAAACCAATCGAGAATGGCTTCCTCTTGAAAGGGATACGGCTCGAACGGCAGTTGTTCGAGATACATAAATGCAATGTCCTCGCGGGTAAGCATGGGATGATTATCGGCAATTAATTGTTTGTTTTCTGTTTGACAACTCGTTCATGTTCGTATCGCAGAGCGTTAATGGGTTCCAGTGTTTCCCCGCGTCGGATATAAAAAAAATCCCAACCGTTGCTGTTGGGAACATTAAGGTATTTAGCGGACATCTTATGAATCGACAAAACATCCGTATCATCATCAACACGTCCCACAGCGGTCAAGGTTCCAATGCAGATACCTTTTTTGTTAAATAACCGTTCGCCGACAGACAAAAAACCGCCTGCAATGAGTTGTTGTATCTTTACCTGCGGCGGCTTTACTTCGAGACTTAAATCGAACAGCGAATTTGCCTCCGGTTTCACCTTCGCGATTCGTTTTTCGGCAATTTCAATGTATGTGCGATCTCGTTCCAGTCCGATATAGTTTCGTCCCAACCGTTTGGCGACGGCTCCCGTCGTGCCGGTTCCAAAAAACGGATCCAACACGACATCGTCCGGCTTGGTAGATGAAAGAATTATTTTATAAAGCAACTCCTGCGGCTTTTGCGTCGAATGAATTTTTTTGCCGTTCGCATCTTTAAGCCGTTCGCCGCCGATACAAATGCCTATATCCCAAACACTCTTATCCTGCTTGCCGCCGTTGAGATGCTTCATCGTTTTATAGTTGAATGTATACTTTGCATCTTGACTTTGAGTACACCAGAGCAATGTTTCGTGAGAATTCTTAAAGCGTGTCCCGCCGAAATTGGGCACGGCATTCGGCTTGGACCAAACGATGTCATTGAGAATCCAGAAGCCGAGATTTTGCATGATGTAGCCGAGCCGATAGATGTTTTGGAATGCGCCGATCACCCAAATCGAACCGTTAGGTTTAAGGATGCGTTTACATTCTTTCAGCCATGTTGTGCTGATTTCATCGTATTCTTTGTAGTTTTGGAACTTATCCCACTGATCTTCGACGCCGTTAAATTTTGTGCCGTTTGTCCGCAACAATTCTCCTTCCGTTTGCATCCAATACGGCGGATCGGCAAAAATCATGTCGATGGAATCGTCGGGAATGAGCGGCAGATTTTCCAGGCAATCGCCTGCAATGATTGTATTGAGGTAACGCGTCAAATCCGTATTTCGAGCAATGCCGTCTTTGGGAGTGTTATGTTGTTCCTTCATATTCTAACGAGCCGATCCCGCTTGCACGCAGTGGCAGTGTATCACAAACCGTTTCCCGTGTCAAGTATTCGTTTTTGACGGTCAAAATGTTGGCCGGATTTGCGTAATTGACCTCATCGACGTTATCGGCGTGAATTACGCATTTTGGCGACTTCAACGCGTCGGCAAAGCAACACTGGAAACGGCCGATGTCCGCAAGTTCATTGAAAAAATAAAAGAGTTCCGCATCTATGCCGACGCAAGATGGAATGATCCCACCCGTTATATTGGTGCAGTTGCTGGCGCAGTTGTTGAGAACAATGCGATCAAATTCGCCCACGAGAATGGATTGTACACGATCGTTCAATCCGGCGAAGCCGCGGAGATTGTGCCGGTGCCGGAAGGGTTCCAAGCGAGAGAATGGTAAGAGCAAAAAGAGTGATTCACTACTCCCTTGCCTTCGGCCCGCCTCTTGCCATTGACTTTTACTTAAAACCGAGTAGGATTTTTATATGCAAACTTTCCGCATCATTCCCTGTTTGGACGTCATTGATCGCCGCGTTACCAAAGGCGTTAAATTCAAAGATAACATCGACTTGGGCGATCCCATCGAACTCGCCCGCCAGTATTGCCAAGAGGGTGCCGACGAACTCGTTTTCTATGATATTACCGCCTCGGCCGAACAACGGAAAACCGACTTTGAACTGTTACGCCGCATTGCCGATGTCGTGCAACTTCCCCTGGCCGTCGGCGGCGGAATTGCCTCACTGACCGATATGGAACAAGCACTCAGTGCCGGTGCGAGGAAAATTTCCGTTAATTCGCTCGCCGTTAAAAATCCAAACCTCATTGCCGAAGGTGTTAAAGAATTCGGCAACAAAGCCATCGTGCTCGGGATGGATCCGGTTGCCGTGGATGACAAAGCAAGTTTCCCCAGCGGTTACGAAATCACGACCCGGGGATTTCGCGAGCGTAGCGGGAAGGACGCCGTGGATTGGGCCAAACAGGCAGCCGATTTGGGCGTCGGCGAAATTGTCGTCAATTCGGTCGATGCCGACGGAACGCGTTCGGGCTTTGAATTGACGATTACGGGATTGATTGCCCAAGCGGTCAGCATTCCGGTCGTTGCATCGGGCGGAGCGGGCTCGGCGGAGCATGTTCGGGATGCGTATACGGTTGCAAAGGCCGATGCTGCAATTATTGCTGGCATTTTGCACACCGGTTTGACGACGATTCCGCAACTGAAAGACGCCTTACGAGCCTTTGGCGTGCCGGTGCGATGATAATGCGAGCGGTGTACCCGCTCCCTACCTCTCCCCAAATGGACGGGAAACTTGCAAATAGGCAAAATATGGCGAAAAGCCGCTCTTGCCGGATTTGCTAAAATTCGTTAACCTTCCCCCATGTCGACGATTCGACGATTTATCACTGCGTTTGTCCTGGGGAGTTTGACCTCTTCGGGACTGCTTGCGCAAACGCCCGCCGCGATCTCCTACGGTTCGCTCGCCCCGGCCGGCTCGACCGTCATATCCTCAAATCACGCTCAGCCCGCTCCGGTCTTCGTCGCACAAAATACGACACCAAGCATTATTTCGCCGATTATCAGCACACCGGCCAGCCCCTCGCCGACTCCCGCTACGATTTTGTCGCCTTTCGACCCCTACGTTGTTGATTCTCCGCAAACCTGGTTGGGAATGGTCGTTCCCGTCAGCAATGAACCCCTCGGGCAAAGCCCCTCCGTGTATTCCAATGTCTATTCCGGCAATTTTGACAAATTCATACCGGAAACCTATGCAGCCATGCGGCGGTTTCGCGAAGCAACATCGTTTGAGTACACATTTTTGCCCCGAAGGGACAAGGCCAACGGCTTCGGTATGAACGAAATCGACATCCGAATGCAATTAGCGTTTCCCAGCCGATTTATTCCGAATAATGGGCGGTCTGGATTTTTTTATCTTGCACCGGCGGCAAGTTTTGTGTGGTGGGACGGCCCCTCCAGTCCGAATATGCCGCCGAATGCGTTTGGGACGTTTCTTGATTTTGGGATCCAGCCGCGGTTCAATGAGCATTTTAGTATGAACGCTTGGGGGCGTTTGGGCGTATTTTCCGACTATGTCAATGTGACGTCGGATGCGTTGCGTTATCAAGGCCGACTCGAAGGGATTTATAATGCGACGCCGCAGTGGGAAATCCACGCTGGCGTGATATATTACGGCCGTTCGCGGATTAAATTATTGCCGACGGCGGGTTTTGTGTTGGCTCCCGACGAAAATTGGCTATTGCGTTTAGTATTTCCAGACTTTAAGATACAACGTCGGATTTGGAAAGGCCCGCAAGCGGATTGGTGGGGATATGTTCGGCTGGACTATTCCGGCGGCAGTTGGGATATCAGCGGCCATCCTGGATTGACGGACTATAATGACATTCGATTGGGCGGAGGTGTTGAATTTGCGATGCCTCACCGTCTTGGCGGATATTTTGAGTTTGGTGGCAGTCTTGACCGCGAATTGTATTTTGGTGGTCAGCGTCAGGCGGCCTTGCCTTCCGTGGTGTATTTGAAGACGGGCGTTATCTTCTGAGTAACGGCGAATGAACGGGAGCGTGAGGGAGGAGATACAAGCCGAGAGGAGTCGGGAATGTAGCCATCCCCACTCTTTGCGGGCGCAGCGCAATGATGGTATTGTGCTTGCAAGGCACTCGAAATAGAATAAAATGGCCGATATGTCCTTGCACAGTAAAGAATCATGGAATTGCACGCAGTAACAGGAGCATTTGGTTATTCCGGTCGATACATTGCCCGCCGGCTGCTTCAAACTGGTAGAACCGTACGCACGCTGACCAACTCGCCAGATCGTACGGGAGAATTTCCAGGACAAATACAAGTGTTCCCTCTTTCATTCGACGATCCCCAGCGTCTGACAGAATCGTTGCAAGATGTTTCCGTTCTCTACAACACCTACTGGGTAAGATTCAATCACCACAATTTCAAACATTCGATTGCAGTAGAAAACACGTTAAAACTTTTCGAAGCGGCAAAGAAGGCGGGAGTCAAGCGAATCATCCATACGAGCATCACGAATCCATCACTGGACTCGCCGTTGGAATACTTTTCCGGCAAGGCAATGTTGGAACAAGCGTTGATTGAATCGGGCATTGCTTACACAATACTGCGTCCGACGGTGTTGTTCGGCAAGGAAGACATTTTGATCAACAACATCGCTTGGATGTTACGGCAATTTCCTCTATTTGGGGTTTTCGGCGACGGACAGTACAAATTACAGCCGATTTTTGTCGATGATTTCGCGTCGCTTGCCGTTCAAGGCGGCGCATCGGCGGGCAATGAAATCATCAATGCGATCGGGCCGGAAACGTTTTCTTATCGGGAACTTGTTGCAACGATGGCACAAATCATATTGGGCAAAAAACGGCAGATTTTTTCGATTCCCGATGGACTTGGACTTGCAGTTGGCAAAGTCATTGGGTTTTGTACTGGCGATGTCGTCATCACGAAAGCGGAAATTGAGGGACTCAAATCGAATTTGCTCTATGTCGATGCACCTCCTACTGGTACGACTCGCTTGACTGATTGGCTGTGCGAGCATCGGGAAACCATCGGGACTCGCTATACCAGCGAACTTGCACGAAGGAAAGTGTAAATAATGCCATTTTGAATCAGCGTGGCTCTTTCAATTCGTCGATGATTTGATTGACGGCATTCAGTAATGTTTCGGTTTCATTGGAACAGATATTGAAAACGATTTCGCTGTCAATATGCACATAATCATGAGCAACAATGTTCCGGAATGTCATGATTCGCCGCCAATCAATGTTTGGGTATTTCGAGAACAATATCCCGTTTGTCAATTTATCTATCTTTTTGATTTGCTCACCAACCACCATAAGAAACATGCAGATGGATGCGAGTTTTTCTTTACCGGCATGTGTCGCATGAAAGAAGGCAACGTTTGGAACTGTCTTGAAACTCGTCCGTGCCGCTTCGATGTGTTCTACAACCTGTTGCAATATATCAATAACGATTTCCCGGCTAAACGATTCAGGCATAAATTGCATCCCTTCTCAAGTGTTCCTTAAACAGTTCTCGCAGTTCTTCACGTAATCGAACGATATGGACTGACCTTTGGAATGACGTTTCGAGTTCTTCCCGTACAGCCGCTACGCTAAAAAAATGCGGCGGCATCTCAACGCACACATCGACATCACTCTCCTCATTTGCCTCATTTCGGGCAAAGGAACCGAACAGACCGATTTTTGTTACTCCGTATTGTTCGGCAAAACGCTCCTTGTTGTTTCGCAGAAATTGCAGAATGTCCTCACGTGTTAACATGATGGCTTTTTTCGACTCATTAACAGACGGATACCATTGGGTCGCTATTCTACCATAAAAAGATTGCTGGAGTAACGGGACGGTTTGACGTGGACATATCCGAGTTTGGAGGACAATTTTCGTCCTGTAAGGACAAGGATGCGAGTGTACCTTGCCCTTACGAGCGGCTAGAGCGTATTCAACTTTGCTCTGGATAAAAAGTTGTCATTCCGGCGAAAGCCGGAATGACGGCAGCGAGTCTACACCAATTCGAGAAACGCCCTAAACTCGGATTTCCCCTCCCCCTCGTTGACTCCCGTCCATTTCGTGTTATACTGCCCGGATTACGATAGACAAGGGCGTTTATCGGTGCAATAAAAATTGTGCCGGTAAACGCCTTTTTTTGTACCCATCCCAACCAGAGGTTTATCATGAACGACATTCCCAGTCTCTTCGGAAGCATGGTCTTTAACGACACCGTCATGCAAGAACGGTTGCCCAAGGATATTTACCGAGCACTGAAAAAAACCATGTCCCAAGGCACGCACCTAGAACTCGACGTCGCCAACGTCGTTGCCAATGCCATGAAAAGTTGGGCCATGGAAAAAGGTGCAACCCATTTCACCCACTGGTTCCACCCCATGACCGGAACCACCGCCGAAAAACACGATAGTTTCATCGCTCCCGCAAACGATGGAAAAATTATCATGGAATTCTCCGGCAAAGCTCTCATCCAAGGCGAACCCGACGCCTCCAGTCTGCCCTCCGGCGGTCTGCGGACGACATTCGAAGCCCGAGGCTATACCATCTGGGATACAACTTCCTACGCCTTCATCAAAGATGAAACATTGTGTATTCCCACTGCGTTTTGCTCCTATAGCGGCGATGCACTTGATAAAAAAACTCCGCTTCTGCGATCAATGGAAGCGATTGACAAACAAGCCATGCGCATACTCCGACTCTTTGGCAACACCTCGGCGAATCGCGTTCTCACGACGGTCGGCCCTGAACAAGAGTATTTCCTGATAGACAAAGAGATGTTTCTCAAACGGCCCGACTTGATCTATACCGGCAGAACTCTTTTCGGCACGCCGCCCCCTAAAGGACAAGAACTTGAAGACCATTACTTCGGCTGCTTGAAGCCAAGAGTGTTCGGTTTTATGAAAGACCTGGAGTCAGAACTTTGGAAACTCGGTGTGCTTGCCAAGACCCGACACAACGAAGTCGCTCCGGCACAACACGAACTCGCTCCGGTGTTTACCACAACGAATATCGCCGTCGATCATAATCAACTGACCATGGAAGTGATGAAAAGCGTTGCGAATCGGCACGGATTGGCTTGCCTACTTCACGAAAAACCGTTTGCCGGCGTTAATGGAAGCGGCAAGCATAACAACTGGTCCATGACTACTGATACCGGCATCAACCTGCTGGAGCCGGGCGAAACGCCTTATGAAAATGCACAGTTTATCTTGTTTTTGGTTGCTCTCATCAAAGCGGTGGATGATTATCAAGACCTGCTCCGCGTCTCATCGGCAAGCGCAGGCAACGATCATCGGCTCGGGGCAAACGAAGCACCGCCTGCGATCATGTCCATGTTCCTCGGCGATGAATTGACGGAAATTCTTGAAGCGATTGAAGCCGGTACGGTATACTGTAACAAGCAAAAACATCCGATGCAAATTGGAGTTACGGTCTTGCCGCATTTTCCAAAAGATACGACCGATCGCAATCGAACATCGCCCTTTGCTTTTACAGGCAACAAATTCGAGTTCCGCATGCTCGGCTCAAAGTTTTCCGTCGCGGGCCCGAATATCGTATTGAATACGGCAGTTGCCGAAGTGTTGAAACAGTTTGCGGATGTTTTGGAAGAGACGGAGAATTTCAAGATGGATTTGGCGTTGATGATCAAAGACACCTTCCATAAACATAAACGAATTATCTTCAACGGCAACAATTATTCTGACGAATGGGTTGCCGAGGCGAAGCAGCGTGGGTTATCGAACTTGGAAACGACGGTAGATGCGTTGCCGACGTTTGTTTCGGCAAAAAGTATTGAGTTGTTCACGAAGCATGGTGTTTTTTCGGAATCGGAAATACATTCGCGTTATGAGATTTTGATGGAATCGTATTGCAAGACGATTCATATAGAGGCATTGACGATGGTGAGTATGGTAAACGGCGAGATTATTCCTGCGTGCATTGATTACCAGAACGAATTGGCTCTACTATTGGAGCGGAAGAAGTCGTGCGGTGGATATGATATTTCATTGGAGAGTAGCCGATTGCAACAGATAGCGGATTTATCGTCTCGTTTGCTGAATCGGTTATCGGCACTGGAAGCGGCATTATTGGAATATAAGCGTGGTCAGGAGATTTTGGAGCATGCAACTTTTGTCCGTGATGGGGTATTTGCGGCGATGTTGGAGTTGCGTCTTGTCGTTGACGAATTGGAGATGCTTGTGGCCAAAAAGCACTGGCGTTTTCCGTCATATGCGGAATTGCTGTATAGCGTGGTGTAGGATTGCGAAAACCGTAAGCAAATCCAGAGCCCGCATAGGGAGCCCTCCGGTCGGTTGCGCCGACGCACCCGCCCGGCGGTCGGGTGCCTACCCCTGGATTCCGGCAAGCCGGAAGGACATTTTTTGTCCAGGGCAAAGTTGAATACGCTCCAGCCGCGACGCGCTGTCCCAGAACAACGCCGAAAACGGGATTCACCGGCTATTCTGGTAAATCGCCTGGATCATTTCGGAGGAATCCTTGAATTTCGTCTTCGTTTGCAGGACCGTATCAACAAGCCGACGGGCATCCGCCTCGCCATGTCCCAAGGCAAGCAAGGCCTCAAATGTCTCCGAAACGACATCAATTCGCTGCTCCGTTTCCGTCGGCAACGTTCGGGCAACGAGCAATGCAAACCGCGACACCTTGCGGCGAAGTTTCGCTACGATCCGGTCCGCCATCGCCGGGCCAATGCCGGGCAGACTGGAAAGGAATTTTGCATCTTTTTCTTCAATCGCTTCGGCAACCTCTTTGACAGGCCGAATCATCGCCCGGAGTGCTTTTTTCGTGCCGACTCCATCGACACTGCAAAACATTTCAAAAAATTGCCGTTCCGCTTCGGTCAGAAAGCCGATGAGACGCGGCGTCATTTTGTTTTGCGAATTACCGTCAAGCGTGCAAATCGTGTGGAGCGAGACGGTTTTCCCCAAATCGCCTTGCAGATGCCGACGGGTATATTCCGGTACGAGGACTTCGTAATCAAAGGGAGGAGCCGTCAAAACCGCACTCTCCTCGTGCAGTGCCGACAGCAGGCCGGTAATTTTCGTGATCATGCACCGCCCATTGTACGCCGAAGGCGTTTGAATGGCAAGGCCGTTCGCGGAACGGCATTTTGTCCCTATCCGCTCTACGAGGGACTTGATTTTACGCAAATTCCGTGTAATCTAATGTACACTGACCGTCGAACCGAGACTCCATGAAACGCTGGCTGTTCAATCTTATCTATTGCGCAGTCATTCTGCTCTGCTCGCCCATCATCCTCTATCGCTCCGTCCGACAGGGAAAATACCGAAACGGCGTCAAGCAAAAACTTTTCGGACGCGTTCCCAAACGGCAAAATATCCTGAAAAACCGGGTTGTGTCCCCGAACACCAAAGTCGTTTGGTTCCACGCCGTCAGCGTCGGAGAAGTTAAACTGCTCCAACCCCTGCTCCAAAAAATCCAAAAACAGCAGCCCGATTGGTGCTGCGCCGTTTCGACAACCTCCAAAACCGGAATGGATTTGGCCAAACAACTGTTCGGCAACGATTGGCCCGTATTTTATTGTCCGCTCGACTTCAGTTGGGCCGTCGAAAAAGCCCTGCAACGACTCAAACCCGATATGCTCGTCCTCGTCGAGCAAGAAATTTGGCCGAATTTGATTGAAACGGCCAAGAAAAACGGCGTTAAACTTGCAATCATCAACGGACGATTCGGCGAAAACGGATACAAACGGTATCTTTGGATTCGGCGGATAATCACGCCGTTGCTCCAGCAATTCGACCTCATTGCAACGCAAAATGAACTCTATGCCGGCTGGTTTCGCCGACTCGGCGTATCCTGCGAAGCGATTCATATTACCGGCTCCATCAAATTTGATGGGGCTAATGCCGACCGGAATAATCCAGATACAAGTCGGTTCCGAAAATTAGCCGGTATTACGGAACACGACATTGTGTTTCTGGCTGGCAGCACGCAGCATCCTGAAGAAAAATATGCCGTTGAGTGTTATGAAAACTTGAAGGGCGACTTCCCGCAACTTCGGCTGATTGTCGTGCCTCGCCATCCCGAGCGTTTTGGCGAAGTTGCTGCGATGCTCGATGATAAGGGAATTGATTGGGAGCGTCGTTCGATGCTGTCGGGCGATGGCGGGCTGCGTCCGAGAGTGCTTTTGGTTGACACGGTAGGGGAACTTGGCGGATGGTGGGGGGCGGCGGCGATTGCATTCGTTGGTGGCAGTATGGGCAAACGCGGCGGACAAAATATGATTGAACCGGCGGCGTATGGTTCGGCGGTGTGTTTTGGGCCGAACACCAAGAATTTTCGTGATATAGTCGAGATGATGCTTCGGGACGATGCGGCTCGAGTGGTCCATGATCAGCGAGAAATGGAGCAGTTTGTGCGTCGATGTTTGGAGGAGTCGGATTTTGCGTTGGGGCTTGGCGGCAATGCTCAAAATCTCGTCCAGCGTCAACTTGGTGCGACGCAGCGGACGTTGGAGTTTTTGACCGATTTGCTTGCAGAGACGATTGCGCCCGAGCCGCGGGCGTAAGCCCCCGGGTTTTTCGATATATGATATTCTTTGATAGACTTACCCGGAGGCTGACGCCCCCGGCTCTTGTGCTCGGGCCCGTTGCCGAATGATGCCAATCATGCTATACTCGCCCTATCCGTTAACTCCCTCTCCCGCCCAATGGCAAATATCAAATTCTTCTCCGGTAAAACCACGCCCATCGAAATGCACCGCGTGCGTATCATCCAAAAACTTAACCTCCGACCCATCGAACAACGATGCAATGCCATCAAACAAGCAGGAAATAATACCTTCCTCCTCAAAAACGAAGACGTCTTCCTCGATATGCTCACCGACAGCGGAGTCAATGCCATGTCCAACGACCAACTCGCCGCTATGTCCCAAGCCGATGACAGTTACGCAGGCTCCGCGACCTTCTACCGACTCGAAAAAGCTCTCCAACACGTCTTCGGAATGCAATACTTCCTGCCCGCACACCAAGGACGCGCATGCGAACATATCCTGGCCAAAGTCTTCGTCAAACCAGGACAAATCGTTCCCATGAACTACCATTTCACGACTTCAAAGGCACACATCACCGTTCTCGGCGGCGACATTCTGGAAATCCCCGTCAAAGAAGCCTTCGAAATGACCTCCGATTGCCCCTTCAAAGGGAATATCGATATTGACGCCCTCAAAAAAGTCATTGCCGAACGCGGAAAAGATGGAATCGCCTATGTCCGTATGGAAGCGGGCACAAACCTCATCGGCGGACAGCCGTTTTCGCTGGAAAACCTCCAAGCCGTCTCGAAAATCTGCCGTGAAAACGGGATTCCGCTGGTGCAGGATGTCAGTCTTCTCTCTGACAATCTGCATTTTTGCAAGCAGCGTGAAGCCGCCTGCAAGGATATGTCGATCCACGAAATCGCCTTGGCATTTGCGGAAGCGACCGACATCCTTTACTTTTCGGGACGCAAACTCGGTTTCGCCCGCGGCGGCGGAATTTGTACCAACGACAAGCAATACTATCTTTCCATTCGGGAACTCGTTCCGCTCTATGAAGGTTTTTTAACCTACGGCGGGATGTCGGTGCGAGAAATGGAGGCACTCGCCGTCGGGATGTTCGAAACGCTGGACGAAGATGTCATTTCGCAGGGGCCGCAGTTTATCGAATTTATGACGAATGAACTGGTCAAGCACAACGTCCCGGTCGTAACGCCGCCGGGCGGCTTGGGCTGTCATCTGAATGCCCGGGACTTTTTGCCGCATGTTCCGCAGCCGCAGTACACGGCGGGCGCGTTGGCATCGGCATTGTACATTATCAGCGGAGTTCGGGGAATGGAGCGTGGAACAATGTCGGAGCAGCGGAATGAGGACGGCACGGAGCCGCTTGCACATATGGAATTGGTGCGTTTGGCGTTGCCGCGTCGGGTCTTTACGATGTCGCAGATCGTGTACACGGTGGATAGGCTGAATTGGTTATATCAGAATCGTGGTCTTGTTGGCGGCTTAAAATGGGTCGATGAGCCGAAGATATTGCGATTTTTCTATGGTACGTTGGAGCCGATTGGCGACTGGCAGCAGAAACTCGTTGCGGAGTTCAAGGCGGACTTCGGCGATAGTTTGTGATCACGTTTTTGCATTTTGCCCAAATTGCCTGGACGTTTTTTCGTCATTCCGGCGCAGGCCGGGAACCAGGGAAGCGGTATGCACGCCGCTCGGCTGGATTCCGGCATACGCCGGAATGACGATGTGTGTACCGGAATGGCGGAAGCGATTCCGCCCTAATTCGCGAAATGCTCCAAACTGAACCCATATCCTCGGCGTGTGCTCCTTATTACAGGTGTTTTTTCTCGTTTTTTCGCTACTTTCGGTCAAAACATGGAATAATTCCCCTTTTTCCCTGTTTCGTATTCATTTTTTCACGTCAATGAACCGATTAAGTCAGTAAGAAAGGATTGCGGTCTGCCTCTAGGGGCAGCGCCGCGGTGGATGTATTCGTACGTTCCCCCGGTGCTGTGTGCGTTGCACAGCGTCGGAAACATTTAGAGGCCCTTTTTAGTTTAGGAGAATCCCAAGATGTCTCGAAAAATGATGTTGCCGGCGTTAGTAGTTTCGCTGGTAGTTTTTTCCGGCTCCCAGGCATTTGCCAGCGGCAGTTTCTTCAGTTTCCTCTTCGGAAACAGTCGAGTAGCGGCCCGCGCATGCGATCCCTGTAAGCCCGTTGAAGCATGTGAAAGAGTAGCACCCGCTGTCTGCGAACGTGCCGCTCCGGCTGCGTGCGAGAAAGCCGCCCCGTTGGCCTGCGAAAAAGCAGCACCCGCCGCTTGCGAACGCATTGCGCCGCCGGCTTGCGAAAGAGTAGCACCCGCCGTCTGCGAACGAGCAGCCCCAGCGGTTTGCGAAAAAGCAGCGCCTGCCGTGTGTGAAAAAGCCGCCCCGGCCGTCTGCGAAAAAGCAGCCCCAGCGGTTTGTGAAAGAGCAGCCCCAGCCGTTTGCGAAAAAGCCGTTCCGTTCGCTTGCGAAAGAACCGCTCTGCCCCTCCTTCCGCTCCTGCGAAGGTAGGTTTCGTGAATGCAGTAGGTCCAGGATTGGAAAAGTCAGAATTTGCCATGGGTTTATCACTTTTCCTTTGTTACAAAACGGTGTCTCGAGACGTCTACGTTTCAGCACCGTTTCGTTCATTAACGGCAGTGCGCGTCGCAGTGCGACACCAACGTGTCCAAAATTCTTTCCGCGTCGGCTTGCGTTAATACCGCCGCATCGTAATGCAAATTGACCGTCAAACGGCCTGCATACGTCATCAGGCATATTCCCAATGCCGTCGAAGAACGAACCGGCGGAAAAGCCTCGACGCCCAACAGTTCCAACGAATGGTCCACCAACACATTTCCTTCCCGTTTCGGCAACGGCGTGTCCGTAAACACGCGGCCCAAATTGGAAACCGTCGCCGTCGTCCAACAGCGATCCGGGTGCATCATTTTGCGATAGTTGCCGAACAACCGACGATATACCGTCAATCCGCGAATCATCGCCCAACCGAGATTGTACCGTTTAATATGCGACATTTCGCGATGAATACCGTCATAAAACGCCTGCACCGGCTGGATGTCCTTCGGCTTTCGGTCAAGAAAGACCATACTGACGATGTTGGCCGCCGGCATCAATTCGTCCGCCGCCGTTCGCAGGTTAATCGGCACGGCAATACGGAGATTTCTTCCATGCGGCAGGTTTTGCCAACTTTTCATAGCGAAAAATGCCGAACAAAGGAACAATTCATTGAGCGTGATGCCGAGTTCCTTCGCCTTTCGTACGGCACTTTGCGTTTGCGGTTCGGATAATTCCCGAAAAAGTACGGCCGGATAATCCTCGCATAATTTTTGCAAATCCGCCGGTTTTTTCGCCGTCAGCGGAGCAACTCGGTACATCAAAAACTTCCAAGCCCGGCGCAGGCCGTGCAGTTGTTTCGTCAAAATTTGCAAAATACTGCGATGACGCCGTCCCGGCAACCCACGCCGAACGAGCAAACTCGGCTCGGCACAGCCGCCCGGCGGTTGACTGCCTGTCTCGGGAACAAAGCCGACCGTCCGGGCATATTGACACAAAGTATCTTCAATGAACCGGAGCAGTCCGACGGCATCGCTTGCCGAATGGTGTATTTCAAACACGATTTCCGTACGCCCGTCGAGCGCAACCGTCGCGGTATCGGCATTGCAAATCGTGATTTTCAGAGCAGGTTCGTTGAATAGGTCGATTCCTTTTGACGGGGGAAACGGTCGGCTTTCATCCAAGGGCGCTCGGCTAATCGTCGGTGCGGTATTTGCTTTTTCCCAATAGTATTTTCCGCTGTTTTCCGTAACGGAGCCCGTCAGCAGGGGATGGTATTCGAGTGTTTTTCGGATTGCAGACTCGAACACATCGGCATTGAATGTTCCCTGCAATTTGACTTTGATAAAGCAGCACATGGGATATGCCGGGAGGTTGTCCGCGAGCATATATTCCTCAAACGGCGTCAAACGCAGGGGGAACAGCATTGGGGTTATCGAGAGAGCAGCGTTCATGGGCTACTCTCTATTAAGGAACAGTTGCAGGATATACCAAAACAGCATCACGACCGACGCGAACAGGGCGAGTGCCGCCGCGACATGCTGACTCGTTCGGTAATGGTGCATAACGTTCGATGTGTCATACAAAATATAACAGCACATGAACGCAATCATCGCATACGTAAAAATCGGGCCGAGCGAAAACTGGAAAACAATGGAAGTTCCGATCAATCCCAATGCCGCCAAACCGCCGAAGATCAAAAACGTCCGCATGAACGAAAAATCTTTTCGCGTAATGAAAACGGCCAGTGTCAGCATTGCAAAGAGTCCCGCCGTGGTCGTCGCTGCCGACATAATTACGGCAGTACCGGCCAGCGAAAGCAACGGAATCAAAATGATGGACATTGCCGCAATATACAGTCCCAATCCGGCATGTTGGATAGCGGAACTGGTCGAGTTCTGTGCCCACATATTGGCAACCCAACTGACAACCATGAAGAGTCCCAGGACGACGAGCCAGGAAAATTGGCTTGTCCCGAGCACGCCCGATACCATTCTTACCATATTTTCGGCCCCGACGGCCGCGAAAATTGCCGTCTCGATGGCGACGAGCAGGGCAATCGAGCAGAACAGGTACAGATACGTTTTCATGATGAAACCTGCTCTTGCATCGGCTTCGGCAGCCGCGGCGAACAGGTCCGTTGGAGCGTTAAAATCGGTATCGTATGCGTGTGATGGTGTAGGAGGTTGACGGTTTTGCATAACAAACAATCCTTTCTTTGTGTCGTTTTGATATTCTATTTCGGGCCATTCTAGCGGATCGGGGCACAGCGGTCAAGCAGTACCAGTGCATTTCCCGAATGGGAGCCTCCAGTCGGCTACGCCGACGCACCCGCCCGGCGGTCGGCTGCCTACCTTCCTGATGTGAAAATTGCACTCGCCCTGCTGCCCCGGCTGGCTTACTTGACACGCCCCGCAGTGCCATGTTAGAATGCGGGCGTTCCTCTCAACCAACACAGTGCCATGCAACGGACATCAATCATACTGGGCGTAGTTCTTGCCATTTTCGCTCCAAGCCTGCACGCGGCAGAACTCTCGCCAGAGCAAATTACCGCAACCTGGAAAGCCGGCCAAACGCTGCCAAAAACAATCTTTGACACTCACCAGTTGCCTTCCGCGAGGCCCAGCAACAACGATACCGGCATCAACGTCCTCATCGACCTCAACCGAGAGTGCCGATTCGTTTGGCTCTGGGATTATCAGGGACAATTCGCCCGAAACGGTTTCCGAATCGCCAGCACCCAAGCAACCCTCGATACCATCCTCGGGGACAATTCCCTCGCCCGCGTCCGCGTCCAAACCGATTGCGGCGAACCCTTCGCCTGGTGGACTCCGCAGGAATTTAATGTCGTCATCGTTCAAGCAGGCAATCCCCAACATCAACAATTCCTGCCCGAAGAAATCGAAACGCTCAAACAATTCGTCGAAAACGGCGGCGGGCTCGTGGTCATTACCGCCGTGCCGCAAACGGAAGAAATTGCCAACACCTGGTCGTTCAATACACTGCTTGCAACGTTCGGTGCCAAAGCATTGCCGAGAAGTTACCAAACGGAATCTGGCCGTGTTGCCGTACTGCAATTAGGCGAAGGTTGGACGACGCTTCGAGAAGGGTCGGAACGCGGTGTCCTTCGGGCACAACGCGAATACGGCAAGGGCCGAGTGTTGCTCCTTGAGCACGAGTCGGTGCTGTGTGCGCCGAACATTTCCCGCGACCAGCACACGTCGGAAACGCGACAGGCCGAAAGGGAAACACTGGAAAGACAAGCGGAACTGATTCACTGGGCCGCACTCGGCAAGGAGCCTGTCGGCGGGCCGGTGCTCCCGCAGACCCGATGGGGCGGCGGCGGAATCTATCCCGACCAAGAATTGGTCTTGCCGGGACTCGTTGCCTACTATGCCAAAAACCAGATTCCCGAACTCATTCAGGTCGTCAAAGAAGATATACCCGAAGCGTACAAACTGCTTTATGCTTGGCTTCCGTCGAACGAGCCGGATGAGCCGATGATGTTCGTGCTGTCGGCGGGAGCAGGCGGCGGTTGGGCAGTCAATATCCGATTGCCGAGAGAAGTCGGAATTATATCCGATGACCGGTATGGAATCATTGAAATTTTCGCTCATGAACAAGCCCATACGATGCGGGGCCCGACCAATGCTCAAGGCGGGTACGGTGCGCGGCCTGCACACGATCTCAGCGGCGAAGCCCATGCGGGCTGGTTCCAGGGGAAAGCCAGGGCGTATTATTTCGAGCGTGACCGCGAAAGGTCGAATCGGAATTGCAACAGTGTTTTGAACGATATGGACCGGTTCATGGCGTATGATTTTGCGGAGCATTACGGCAACGGCGGGGACAACTTTGGATGGACAAAACTTTGGTGGGTTTGGCAGAAATTGGACGACAAATACGGTTCGACGTGGTATCCTCGGTGGTATTGGGTTCGGGCGACGCGTTGGGCGGAGCAGCCGAATCATCAGCAGACTTGGGACGAGACGATTGAGGATATGAGCATAGCGGTTGGCGAGGATTTATTCCCGTTTTTTAGGAGTATAGGAACGACGTTGGGTAAGGATCGGTTTGCGGAGGCGGAATTTCGGGGCGGGCGGATGGCATTGCCGATTGCCGAAATCGAGATCGCGCCGGGGGGCAATGTGAATCTCGATCCGATTGGGGATTATACACAACCGCTGTGATGCGTCTCGCATCGCCGCGAATCTATAATTGCTTTGGGTGCAATTCCGCCTTTAGAGCGAATCAGGACTTTTTTGCAATATGTTATGTTACGTATGCCGCGGCGTTTCGTTTCATTTTCGCATCAGAACGAGTGCGGCCATTTAGGCGAGTCTGCGAAGCATAACGAGAATCATCGCCATTTTGACGACCGCCTCGCTCGTCTCCGTCCAACATTCATAGTTTCTACACAACCGACGATAGTTCTCAACCGCCAATAACAATCCAAGTGTGTCAACGGCAATGTGCCGTCTGATGCCATTGATTTTTTTTCCTGCATAGACCGAATGGGAGGCTGAAGTCTTCCCAGTTCGTTGGCAACCTGTCAATAGCTTCCACGTCATATGAATTTTTGAGAGTGTTCACCTAAATATAGCCATCAATTTTTCTTGCAATTTCTCCAACAGTTCGCTTGTCGTAACAGCATGCCAAATTCGTAAAGAAGAATCCACCATCTTTTCACACTTCGACACGACCTTAGCCCTTTGCACAAAACGATTTAAGCGACATTTTGTGTTGCTATTGTCTCGCTCAATACAAGCCGTATGAGCCTTGCCTATGACATGCCTTTCCGCCAGCAATACCTTCGCAAATGCCTCCCATTTGTCCGTGTAAAATGTGCAATCCGCCAAGTGTTTTACCTTATCGTACAATCGTTGGAACGTTGCAGTAGCACGATTGCCGAGCACCCAGGCCACGGTTCGCCTTCTACTACTATCAACTACTTTCGCTGTCCATTTAATTGGCCAAAGTTTTCTTTTTTTGACCGATAAAGTGCCATATCTCATCAAACTCCATTTCTTGGATTTCTTCAGAAACCGTCGGTTCGGATAGTGATGTTCCGAACTCTCTCATCCATCTGTAAACCAATGTGCGATAGGCATTTAGGATTTTTCCGAGCATGCGAAACGAGCCTTTTGCCATGGCATAGAGAAGGATGCAGAGTGCCTTTTTAGCGATGATTTTTTCATTGGTGCGATTATCGCCTTCACGGAAAGTGGCGTTGCAATCTTTGCACTTGTATCGTTGTTTTCCTAAAACGATTCCATTTTTTTGCAAACTGTTGGCTGGCACATTTTTTACAGGCTAACATGAAGTGATCTCCCATAAAAAGTTCTGAATTACTAGGACAGTATAATAATATCTATATTTATGTCAACACTCTCGAAAATTGAATACGGATGATTAAGAAGACACAAAGCGGCTAGCTACCGTTGGAAAGACTTTTCATAGTAAATGGCAGTAGAAGTGTTAAGACGTTCATCATGTTGATCACTGCTTTAATCAAAAATGTCCTACGGCGCAACACCACCCAACGTTGCCGGTTTCGGTACTGATTGCCGATATTCATTCTGTCCAATGCTACTTACAAAAGTAGCATTGCGAGTCGTCCCGAGTGACACTGCAGAATGTTGAGACTCACTCAAACGCGGGTCTTTCAGTTTTCCGATTCATTTTCACTTTTTTCGATGTAAGTAGAAAACAAGTAGATATGGTATTCTATATACTGCTGGCAGACTGGCGCGTCGCAGACGATGCGGCATGCGCCGGAAGGACGTTAATGACACGTAGTTTGCGAGTCGCTTCGCCTCCGGTTCGATTCCCAAATCATGCAAGGCTACGACCCAATCGCAAGCAGTAATTTCGAACGGCGGATCGCTGATCACTGCGTTGGCTTTGATAAGTAGATTCGCTGGAAAAAGCAAAGTAGTCGCCGCAATACAACGTGCTGTTTCCTATAACTACTTTTTTCATTGCAATCATACATCCAGTTCTCCGCTGTCGTTGAACCAAAAATCCGGCTGCTTAATTTCCAGAAGAGCATCGGTAATTTGTCAATAGACTCCGAATCCTCCTTCATCTGTTATAAAAACTTGTCTAGCAATGCGGGCTGATCGAGTAAATCAACGTCTTTCTTCACCGACTTGCACTCGACCGCAAAGCGAAATCCATCTAGCACAATGAGATCGCTCGTGAAGACTTCCAGTTGGTGTACGTATTCTTCTTGCACATTACAGTATTGAAGACGGTGTATATAGAGCAGCGTCGCAAAATGCAAGTAGATGACCATTGCTTCCCGAGCTGCAAGTAGAATTACTATTCGCTGGAAAAAGCAAAGTAGAATAAATTTATGCTTCAACGTTTCCAAAGGATCTGTTGGCAATGGAATCACTGGAATGGACGGTAAAATGGAGTAAATAGGGATTTCACAACCGGCGAGACAAGTGGTTTGGTGCCGTATTTTCAGGTATGTAATGGCTTTTTAGGCGTGAAACGGCAGGTGAGAAAATATGGGAGAGGAAAACTGACACTTTCCGGCACTCGTTGTCAAAGTTTGGATCGCACTGACACTGAAATCCCCATTGTTTTGCCATAGTTTCCTCTAACCCGCCATACACTGCCATAAAGACCTGGATTTTGCATAATATCTTTTGTGATAAAGAGTTTAGAGGAACAGAGGGGCGAAAACAACAATCCCGTTAATAGATTTTCATTGAATTCCGAGATGCAACATCTTGTGCGTCAATCGCTTCCCAACCACGCCTCGTACCAGCGATTCCATTCTATCTACCGTGTCGCTTTTGTAGTTTTCTTCGTTGAGCCGGAATGAAAATTCGTCCAGATAGAATTGGATGTGTTTTGCCGATAAGGGGCATTCCGGAGCGAGGAGGATCCCGTTTGGAGCAAAGGAGTAATTCCCAAAGATTTCGCCGAACTCGGCCGCTGGACGTTTGCTCCCCGTGCAGGATGACGATTGCGTGCGATGCCGATTCCTCTGGTTCCCGGCTTGCGCCGGAATGACGAGAACAATCGCCTTTGGCACGGGAATTGCTTTACTTTTTTCCATACCGCCATTATACTTGGCTTTCACGCTCTTACTCAAGAAAGGAACAAAACATGAGCAGAAACCGTACCTATGATAACATCATCCAAACAACCTTCGATACGCCACTCGTCCGACTAGGACGAATCATCCCGCAAGAACACGCAACCGTTTTCCTCAAACTGGAATTCTTCAATCCGCTCTCCAGCGTCAAAGACCGTATCGGTAGAGCGATGATCGAAGCCGCTCTCAATGCGGAAATCCTTACTCCCCATACCGAAATCGTCGAACCAACCAGCGGCAATACCGGCGTCGCTCTGGCCTTCGTCGCCGCGGCAAAAGGACTCAAACTGACCCTCGTCATGCCGGAGACCATGAGCGTCGAACGCCGACACCTGCTGACAGCACTTGGAGCAAATCTCGTCCTGACGCCCGGACAATTCGGGATGAAAGGAGCCATCGAAAAAGCATACGAATTGGCCGCGGAAAACCCGAATGCCTGGATTCCGCAGCAATTTGAAAATCCGTCGAATCCGGCAATTCACGAAACAACGACCGGCCCGGAAATTTGGGAAGATACGAAAGGTAATGTCGATATTTTCCTCGCTGGCGTCGGAACCGGCGGCACGATGACCGGGGTTACGCGGCATCTACGCAGCCAAAACAAGGCGATTAAGGCGTATGCCGTGGAACCAGCCGATTCGCCGGTCATTTCGACAGGCAAGGCCGGCCCGCACAAAATTCAGGGGATTGGGGCCGGATTTGTGCCGAAAAACCTGGATACAGGCCTTCTTGACGGCGTCGAGACGGTAACAACGGAAGACGCCTTCACCTGGGCACGCCGCTTGGCAAAAGAGGAAGGGATTCTGGCCGGAATCAGCAGCGGGGCGAACGTTGCCGTCGCTGCTCGATTAGCCGCATTGCCGGAAAACAAGGGCAAGACAATCGTTACCGTGGCGGCCAGCAGCGGCGAACGATACCTTTCGACGCCGCTGTTTCAGGAATTGTAGTGTTTAAGCGAGTTTCAAATTGCGCTGGACATTTTTTCGTCATTCCGGCGAAAGCCGGAATCCAGAGGAATCGGCATCACACGCAATGTCTGGATTCCGGCTTTCGCCGGAATGACAGCTTTTCTGTCCAGAGCAATTTGGGATACGCTCTAGGGACAAATCAGAGCCGCGGCCTTCCGGTCGCGACTCTGACTTGCGGCTCTAATTGATTGCCGCAGTATCCTCTACTCTGTGCAGCAGCAACCGCAGCACTGGCACGCATCGCCGCAGGTGCAAACACCGTCCGTGCAGCATGCTTCGCAGCATTGGCACGCATCGGCATCGCAGCAACAGCCTGCCGTTTTACTGCAACCCTTGCACAGACAATCCGTGCATTCGCAGGCTTCGGTCGAGCAGTCTCCGCAGCATCCGCAATTATTTCCGCAGGCTGCTTTGCACGGGGCATCGCAAGGAGCGGGGCAAGCGGCGGGAGCGCATTTGCTGCTGGTGCCGCAACCGGCTTTGGGCAGGTCGGCCTTTGGTTTGGCAACCTTATCGGCACAGCAAGATTTTGCCTTGCCGATTTCGCAAGTGTTGCCGTTGTTGGCATTGAGGGCGAAGACGGCGGTCAGTGAAACGAGGGCCAATACGGCCGCAAATCCGAGAATGATTTTGTGATTTTTCGTCATGGTAAAGTTCCTTTATGGGTTAATGTTTGTTTTTGGTAAAAGGTTAGTAGGGCATGTTAGAGCGTATTGCAAACTGCCCCGGACATTTTTTCGCTATTTCGGCATAGGCCGACATCCAGTCGAGCGGCGCGCGACCCATCCCTTTGGATTCCGGCTTGCGCTGGAATGACGAGAATGAGTCCACTCCAATTCGCGAAATGCTCTAATTCAAGAGAACGCAGAGCGAAAGATGCAATGGAACGCTCGCGTACAACGATGCTCTACGGCAATCAGAACGGAGCGATACAATATATGTATTTGCAAAGCCGCCGTGAGACGCTGAAACAGCCTCTCCCACCGGCTTTGCATTCGACCTGTCCAACAGCAAAATTGCCGTCAGCAGGGCGTTATTGTCTTGATGAATATCGCAACAATTATTGGAACAAGGGCTTTTTAGCCGCGTATCTGATTCTTTTTCGTTCGGCAACGAACAGCAGGATGTTTCGCAAGGGCAACCCGCACACTGGCAGAACGCAAACGGCGCTGCAATGCTAAACAGCATTGCAAGCACGATGGTATACGCAGTGATGTGCCGAAAAATGTTTCTCATTACGCTACTATTATATCGACAACGGACGAGAAAATCAACAGAAAATTTAAAATTTTATGGGAAATACCGGGATATTTCATAGTGCCGTGCTATTTTCTGGCTTGCCGTGCTATGATACGGAATGTGTGAATAAGAATCCGCATTATGCCTGTTCGGAAATTGTCATTCCGGCCTCTAGTCGGCTACGCCGATGCAACCGGCCACGGGCTCTGCCAACCGCAGTTTTACTGGCACGGGAGTTGCTGTATAATGTGCCATACCGCCTTGCGGTCAGTTTACTGTCGTGCGTACCGCACCTAAGAATCCTTGGAGACTCATAGAATGTCGAATGAACTAAATGCCCTAAACAAATCCCAAGCCTATCAATTAGCCGACGTCATCAAGACGCCGCCGCAATTCGGCTCCCTCACCCCCCGATGGCTCACCCGATTCCTCGAATTCAAAGGACTGGAATCAGGAATCTACCGAGTCAACAAAGTCGTCGATGGCGATGCTCCCCGCGACGTTTTGTGCTATATGTGCTCTACCGAACAATGCTCCGCCTGCCCCAGTGCGAAGAAAAGTGCCATACCGGACGGCTACGTCGAATATGAGCAAAAGCCGAGGGAATATGTTCTCAATTCGATTGCGACCATCATCAATATCGACACCGCCGTGGCCGACGTGTTTGCATCACCATTCGACCAAACCAAAGAGCAACTCCATTTGGCCATCGAAAGCCTTAAAGAACGCCAAGAAAGCCAAATCGTGAACAACGATGATTACGGTTTGCTCAAAAACATAGCGGACAGCCAGCGTATCACGCCCCTTGACGGTGCTCCGACGCCGGATGACCTTGATGAACTGATTTCCAAAGTTTGGAAGGAGCCTTCGTTCTTTTTGGCGCATCCCCGAGCGATCGCGGCATTTGCGAGAGAATGCACCCGTCGGGGCGTCCCCCCGGTTACTGCGTCGATTTACGGCGGAACGTTCATGCTTTGGCGAGGCATTCCCCTGATACCGACCGACAAGTTGCTCGTTGACGGCGTGAAAAATCCCAAAGGACAAGGCGGGAAAACCAACATTTTGCTGATCCGAACCGGTGAAGCGAAACGCGGTGTCGTTGGATTGTATCAAACCGGCCTGCAAAATGAGCAGTCGCGTGGCCTGTCCGTCCGATTTAGGGGCGTTGACAACAAAGGCCTTGCGTCGTATCTGTTATCGCTCTACTGTTCGGTAGCGATCCTTGCGGACGATGCGATTGCCGTGCTCGAGGATGTCGACGTCGGCGAATACTTTGACTATGCGAAACAAGGGCGATAAGGCAATGTGAGCAGAGTCGCCTGCGACGCGCGTTGCAGGCGATGCGGCTCTCAAAACAACAACATAAAGGAATACTATTATGATCACAGCAAATAATTACAACCTACCCGACCCGCGGGAACTGGAAGCCTGGGCACTTTCCTACTTTCCAGAATTCCAGCAGGTCAATACGTCAGCCGCGTCGGCCGCGGCGGCGGCGACTCGCCCATACCAGGATGCCAGCGAGGCATACTCGCCTGCCGTCGTTCCGCAAACCAGCACCGTAATACCCGGCGCGTCGGCGGGGGCATTCGACGTCAACCGATTTCGGGCTGATTTTCCGATACTCAATACGAAGTTGAGCAACGGCAAGCAACTGATTTGGCTCGATAACGGAGCGACCACGCAAAAACCGCAGCAGGTTATCGACCGTATTTCGTATTATTACGAGAATGAAAACTCCAATGTGCATCGAGGGGCACACGAATTGGCCGCTCGGTCAACCGATGCCTACGAAGCCGCTCGGCAAACCACGGCGGATTTTTTGGGCGCCCCGTCCAAGGATAATATCGTCTTTGTTCGCGGAACAACCGAAGGCATTAACCTTGTTGCATACAGTTACGTCAAGCCGTTGCTCAATCCCGGCGACGAAATTGTCTTGACGTTGTTGGAGCATCACGCGAACATTGTCCCGTGGCAGATGCTCGCTCAAGAGACGGGCGCGCTGATTCGCGTTGCCCCGGTTGATGATACCGGCCAGATTATTCTGTCCGAATATGCCCGGCTGTTTGGGCCGCGTACACGATTCGCTTCGGTAACGCACGTTTCCAATGCGTTGGGGACGATTACGCCGGTTCATGAATTGGTGCAGATTGCCCATAATCATGGGGTGCGAATTCTCGTGGATGGGGCGCAGTCCGTAGCGCATATTCCGGTCAATGTTACGGAATTGGATGCGGATTATTTTGTGTTTTCAGGACACAAAATTTTTGCACCGACGGGAATTGGCGTCGTCTACGGCAAGGCGGATGCGCTGGAAGAAGCGTTGCCTTATCAGGGCGGCGGCAATATGATCCAGGATGTTACGTTTGAACGCACGGTATACAATACGGCCCCGAGCAAATTTGAGGCGGGGACGGGCAGCATAGCGGATGCGGTGGGTTTGGGAACGGCATTGGATTATGTTTCGCGAATCGGCTTGTCGAATATCAATGCGTATGAGCATGAATTATTGGATTATGCGTCGCGGGAGTTGGGCGGCATAAACGGCTTGCATTTTATTGGAACGGCGACTGAAAAGACGAGTGCATTGTCCTTCATCTTGGATGGTTTGAGTACGGAGCAGGTTGCGAAGTACCTTGCGGACTATGGCATCGCGGTGCGTTCGGGCCATCATTGTGCGCAGCCGATTTTGCGTCGTTTCGGGGTGGAGTCGACGGTTCGTCCGGCATTTGCGTTCTACAATACGTTTGGCGAAGTTGATGTATTAACCGCTGCCGTTCGGGAAATTGCGAAGTAAATGTTGTGCAAACATGTCCGACGCAAAGTTCAACGTAGGAAATGAGAGCGTATTTCAAATTGCTTTGGAAACGCTCTAAACTCCCGCCCGTAACGCCCCTTGTTCTTGTGCAGAATCACAATGCAACCCAGCCGCGAACGCGCTGATACAACGTCGGCGATTTTCGAGGAGCCGACTCGCTCGCAATCGGCGACTTCGGCGATGATACCGCCGCCCGAACCGACTCCGCCGGTACATGCTCAAATAAAAATTGCACCCAATATCCCTCCATCTGCGATATTAAATCCGATACCCGACCCTCCGAATATCGCTTTTGAGCAACAGCCGGCATCTTCCGCAACTCAAACATCTCGCTCTCCAAAAACATCACCTGATGCAATGTCATCTCATCCAACCATACCGTTCCCTGACCGGAATACTGAATGCCGACGCGAACTTCCTCAAACGCCTCCGTCGGCAATCGGCCAAATGGAACCGCCAATCGCTGCCAACGAACCCCATTTTGCGATGCCGTATTTGCCAAGGCTTGCAGCAATGTCTCTTCCACCGCAACACTCCGATAAAACGGCTTATCCAGATGTTTTGCCGTCAGTATCACGCTCATCGGCAACGCTTGGCTGTCCTCCGGCACGCCGACGAACATCGACACGCTCAATCGGCCCGTTGCCGGTATATTCAACGGTTGCGATAAAAACGTTCCCTGCTCTGCCGATTTGTTCGTTAAGCGTACACTGTACAATCCCTGCGAGACAATGTTTTGGTCTAATTGCACCGACAAGGATTGTCCAAAACTCTGCCAGCCGACAATTCCGCCGCCCATGTCCAAAGGTTTTTCAAAATCGCCGTTGGTTAATCCTTTCCAATGCACGCCGAGCCGAGCCGCATGAACCCGTTGGTCAAGTTCATCAATTTTTTGCTTCAATACCCCGTCCGCTCCGTAAATTGCCGACGGGCGCTGCACCGTGGCTGATTCGATTTTGGCGTTTGCATCGCTGATTTGTACGGCCAACACATCATACGGCAACAACGACGCCCGCCAAGTATGCTGTCCCGTCTGCGTGTTTCGGCTGAATGTCCGAATCATTCGATGCCCCGTGAGTTCCGTCATCGTGCTCCGCATGGCAGCGGAAAACGCAAAGTCCGCTTCGACCGCAAAGGATGCGTCATTCACGATGTACATCATCATCCCCTCCGGCATATTTTTATATCGGATCGTCAACGGCTGCGTTGACGCTTGTTCGTCGTCCGCCGGTTGGAAAGTATCAAACGGAACCGGCGGCAACCGTCGGAAGGTATCCAGCAAATCAAACATTGCGGATTCCTGACCCAACGGCAGAGAGATACCGCCGTCCATAAACATCAACACATCGGCTTGAGCAAGTTGCCGAACAAATCGGCGTCGGCTTTGAGCGTGTGCCGGTGTATGATGGTCCACATGAACGAACTGCACGCCCGGCAAACTGCCCGACTGGGCACCCGACGGGGCAAAATGCACCACTGCATCGGCAGAATTCAACGTTCGGTACGCATGATTTTGGACCGGCGCAATCCGAACAGGTCTTAAGAAATGCAGCGATTCCGCATCCGAGAGGAATTGCAAATCGAACCCGAGCAACTGCAAGGCCCGCAACGGCGTATCGTTTCGCGGAAGCGTCGGCGTGCAATAATCTTGTATTGCGGGCTGGTCGAGCATTGTCCCGCCCAGCAGATAAAGCGGAATATCGCGTCGTTCCTGAATTTGCCGGGCTAAACTCGCATAAAACCCGCTGATTTTCGCTGCCCGCCAGCGAATCCAGGCTTCTTCGACCGTTCGGTTGCCGTGCAAAAATTGAATCCGTACTGCATTTTTCTGTTCCAGGAACTGCTGCATCGGCATCGTTTGACGCAGGTATTGCTCGTCGGGAAATTGCACGCCGAGTTCCGATTCGCTCTCACGGCGAAACTGCGAAAAGATAAAATCATCCGGCGGATAAATCGCAAAGGGGAGTTGAGCATAACTTTCCGGCGACAGGATGATCGCAACGCCGCCAAACGAAGGATGATGCTTGAATTCGTTGATCAAATGCAGGACAATTTTCCCCATCTCCTGCTGGACTTCGGGATGCAGCACATTGTATCGGCGTTCGCTGGGATTGCCTATCAAAATCTCTTCGATACTGCCGGGATGATTCGCCAGCATTTGCTCAAGCCACGGAATCGGCATGTTGAATTCGATGGCCGGAATGAGCGTTAACTCTTCGCTGTTAAACCGTTGGAACATCATTTCGAGATAATCCAGCGAGGGCGATGTGGTCGGATACAGGGAGATGTGCTTGGACAACACCGTCAGCGTAACGCCGTCGTATCCGCCGCGATGGAGTTTGTCGATCAGTCGGGAACATTTTTTGTGCGCATCCAGCCAATTCGTTTTACCCGGCTGGATGTGCAAGGCGTTGGGGCCAAGAATCTGGCCGATTCGTTTGCGTTGTGCTTGGCCTTCAAACAATTTCGGCAACCGTCCGGCACTCTGCAAACCGGGCGGGGAAACCTGCGAAATGCGAATGCTGCGGAATAGGGCATCCTGGTCGGCTTGAGGATTGCTGATATGCAATTCGGACGATTCCGATTCCGCCCAAAAAAGCAGTTGGTGCGTGCCGATGGTTTCCGTGCGGCTATCCGGTACGATTTCTTCGGCAACGTGAATGCTTGCACTGACATTGACTCGCCGTAATTTGAGCGGTTTGCCGTGAAATTCCATCTCCCGATTCGGCTGAAGGTCAACGACGGCAACTTCAAACGACTGCGGAACGTTGGCCGGATAGTCGATTTCGATGATATACGGCCTGCCGGTTTTGACCTGAAGTTGGACGGAACTCATCAGGCCCGGCTTGAGTGCGAATAATCCGGGATGTTCCTTCGATTCGTCTAAATGCAGTTCGCTGCCGCTCGGAAGATGCGGCGACCAGCGGTATTCTGCACCGTCTTCCATATCGGCAAAATCAGCCGAAATGCCTTCGCTCGAACCGGGCCGGGCGGGCAAAAATCGGGAATTGAGCCTGCCAAAGGGCGAAGCGTTCAGGAGGTCTGCTGGTCGGGGTAAATCCGAAATTTTGGGCAAGTCGGCAATTCTTGAAAATTCGGCAACGCGGGTCAGCGAGAGAAGTTGCCGACGGGCGGGGGAATCTTCATTTTGTGCCAAAAGGCTTCGCGTCTCGGAAAGCGTCCAACTGCTGGATGGACGCGGAGCGGTATGCGGAGAGACGACGACCAACTGCCGTCGAACTTCGATTTTATGGGGTTCTTCGGCATTGTGCATAATCGCGGCGAAGGGCCGACCGGAACGGTTATCGGGCGGTTGCAGATTGACGGAAAGCACGATTTCATAAACCCCTTCGTTTTCCGGCGTTACGAAGGGAATTGACAGGGGCGTCGAAAAGTTGATCGGGGTGTTAAAGCCGGTAATTGGGGGGAGTTCGGGTTGGGAGAGGAATTTGAGCGAGGCGAAAAGGGGCTGCGGTCTGAGTGCTTGAGCGTTGGGGGATAGGGGTTGCAGGATGACGTCGAGGATTACGGACTGGCCGGGCAGGAAGATACCGTTGGAATTCGTGCGGAAGGCAAAATCGAGTTTAGCGGGACTTGTTGGTGGATGCGCAGGGAGAACGCTGGCAGTTTGTGCGCACACTGCCGATAGGACGAGCGTCAAATGGACACAAATTTGTCGAATCGAAAACATCAATCCACCCTGCATTCTGTATTAGACTTGTTCGTAAACCCTGAAAATCGTCATTCCTACGAAAGCATCGTCATTCCGGCGAAAGCCGGAACCCAGAGGAATCGGCATCACACGCAATGCCTGGATTCCGGCCTGCGCCGGAATGACAGTTTCCGAACAAGTCTATTATGGCTGATTGGAATTGTGCCAATTTTCGCCGAAAAATGCTAGAGCAGTATGCGATGCCGGTCACGAAATGCCGAAATCGCGAACGGTGAAAAGCGGATGGAACGCATAACCTTTCGTTTCAAACATTTCGCGTCCGCCTTCGAGTCGGTCGATGATGGCAATGACGCCTTCGACCTTGACGCCGAGGGCTTCGACTTTTTCAATGGCTTCGAGCGAAGAACCGCCGGTCGTGATAACGTCTTCGACGATCACAACACGGTCTCCGGCACCAATCGGCCCTTCGACAAATCGGTCTGTGCCGTGTCCCTTGGTTTGTTTGCGAACCATAAAGCCTTTGAGCGGCATGCCCTGATAAGCGGCAACCGTAATCACGGCGGCGGTAATCGGGTCCGCACCGATTGCCATTCCGCCGACGGCGTGCGGCATGGCATTGTTTTTAAGAACGTCATTTTTTAAGGCATCGAGTATTCCTTCGCCGATGAGTTTTGCACTGATGGAATCGAGCGTAATTTGTCGGCAATCGAGGTAATAGGTTGCTTTTTTCCCGGACGCGAGCGTAAAATCGCCGAATTTCAGCGATTTTTCCAAAATCAGTGCCCGTAAATGTTCGCGGTCGTACATGATTCGCAAAGGAGAATAAAGCCGCATTGTATCAAATACATTGTATCAAAAAGGCGAACGAAATGTTAGCACGCTCGGAGAAACGGTTGAAAATCGGAAGCCAGTCGCGTACCTGCACTTATTCCCCGATAATTTTGATCAGCACGCGTTTTTGCCTTCTGCCGTCGAATTCGCCGTAAAAAATTTGCTCCCAAGTTCCGAAATCCAGTTTGCCTTCCGTGATGGCAACAACGACTTCGCGTCCCATAATTTGGCGTTTATGGTGTGCATCGCCGTTGTCCTCGCCCGTCCGATTGTGCAAATACCGTTGCGGCGACGCATCGAATGGTGCAAGATGTTCAAGCCATTTTTTGTAATCCTGATGCAAGCCGGATTCATCATCGTTGATAAAAACGGAGGAGGTAATGTGCATTGAATTGACGAGCACCAATCCTTCCTTCACACCGCTTTTTTGGACGGCGGCGGCAACTTTCGGCGTGATATTCACGAAATCCATCCGCTGCGGGACATTGAGTGAGATGACTTCTCGATACGATTTCATACCGGATGACTCTACACGATTTGGGAAAAATTGCCAGTGTGCCCGCTGGCCGCGACGAACTTTACGGATTACATCAATTTTTCCGATTTTTCTGCCGATTATAGGGGATAGCGGAAATTGTTCGACGATCGCAACCGATTTCGCTCTCCCCCCCCAAACCGATAATGCAAGTCCCCAGCGTTTGCACAGAAAAAATTGATGCCGCACGCAATGCCCTCACACAAGGACATTACGCCACCGCAAAACGACTCTACCAAGAAATACTCCAACAAGAGCCGGAATACGTTCCCGCCCTCGATGGGCTCGGTGTCATCCTCTGCCAAGAAGACCAAACCGAAGATGCCATCCAACTTTTTTCGCAAGCACTCGACCTCGTTCAGAATACGCATCCCGCCAATCCCGACTGGGAAGCATCCATTTTGTGCCATCTCGGTTTGTCCTACCGGACGCTCGGCCTCCCACACGATGCCCTCGATGCGTTTACGGAATCGGCCAAATTAGTCCAGCCGGACGGCAATCTCATCCTCAATCTCGGACAACTCCACTACGAACTGGAACAATACCCCCAAGCCGCCGGGCAATTCCGCCTGCTTGCCGAACTCCAACCGGAGAATCCCTCCGCCTGGCTCACGCTGGGTTTCATCCTGGCCAACCTGGACAAACACGATGAAGCCGTCGAAGCCCTACGGAATGCCGAAAAACTCAACTTCAATTCGCCGGAAATTTATTTCTATCTGGCCGAATCCCTGCGAAAATCCCAGCGATACGACGAATCCCTGCCCCATTATGAACGGATGCTTCCCATCGCGGCGGAATATCCGCAAGCCGTCCACGGTTACGGGAAATCGCTCCTCGCGCTCGGCAACCTCGAACCAGGTTGGGAAGCCATGGAATTTCGGATTGCCAGTTCATTCGGCACCTGGGAACGGCATCACCTGCCGAATTGGTCGCCTCAAACCGATGGACTCGCGTTTCCCGCTCATTCGCACGTTTTGGCCTATTCCGAGGAGGGAATCGGAGCGGATTTGATGTTTGCATCCTGTCTGCCCGACCTGATTAACAGCGTCGAGCACTGCACCGTCGAATGCGAAAATTCGCTGCACACCCTTTTCCGCCGGTCTTTTCCGCGAGCCGATTTCGTGCCGCTCGCCGACGATTACGTCCATCCCGACGGCAACCCCTGGAACATTGCGATCGACAGTCAAATCGCCTTCGGCAGTTTGCCCCGATATTTCCGCCGGGACATCGAGGATTTCCCGTTGCGGAAAGCCTATCTCGTTCCCGACCGGGAAAAAGTTGCAAATTGGTCGCATCGGCTGACCGGTTTGGGCGATACCAAAAAAGTCGGCATTCTCTGGAATGGAACCTGGACGAACGAAAAACCCAAGCAAACCGCGTTGCCCTTGCAAAACCTGCGCCGAATGATGTCGCGGCACCAGTCGGCATCTTGGTTCAACCTCCAGCACGGCTCGCGTCAACAGGATATGAGCCAACAAATCGGTTTCGCGCCGGCTCCGCGTATTTTTCCCGAAGCGTTTCAATACGATCTCGATACGCTGGCTGCATTGTTGGTTGCCCTCGATTTGGTGATCACGCCGCCCGGCTACATCGCCCATTTGGCCGGAGCCTTGGGCGTTCGGACTTGGCTGCTCGTTCCTGAGTGTCCCGACTGGCGGCATACGATAGACAGTACCACGCAGGCCCGTTGCATTTGGCATCCCAGCGTCAAAATGTATCAACAGGCGAAGGGGCAAACTTGGCAAGATTTTTTCGCGATTTTGGAAGATGATTTGATGAGATTTTTAACAACTTACCGTCCGCCGGAAGAAATACCGACGGTGTTAACCTTTACCGAACGAAAGTCCGTTTACAGCAAAACGGCATAAAGTCAGCCGCGTCGCCCTGCGATTCGCACGCTCACGACACACAATGCAATGACAGACCATTTTATCCGCAAACAGATTCGCTGCACGCACTGCGAATTCGAATTCACCTTTTCGGGATTCGGCAGTGTTGCGATGACGGTCTGTCCCGCCTGCGGTGAAGGGAATGCGTTGCCAGCCGTACCGCCAGCCGTACCGCAAAATACGCCTAGCCCAGAACCCATTCCAGACAGCCCGGCCAGCCCGACGCCGGTTACGAACAACCTGTTATGCTCCGTGGAGCACTGCCCTTTGCTTTCCGGCGGCGAATCGGGCGAAGCCGTCGCACGGCAATTAGGATTGCAACTCCGCAAAAAACGCAGCCGACGGCAAACCATCTTGGCCTGGACGGTCATGCTGCAAGTGTGTATCCTGCTCGGGGCTGGCCTGTTCGTCGCCCGAACACCGTTCCTGCCCGAAATGAGTCCGTTACATCAGGCAATCGAACCGCAACCAATCGCCGACAACGCTCCAAAACAGGAAAACGAGACCGCATTTCCCTTTGCGGCCTTCGCACAATCCGTGCCCTTTGCGGGGGAAGAGACGTATGCAACCGCAATAGACGCAAAGGGCGATCCCGAAGCGTATTTGCCGCCGGAATTAGGTACGGCTTTCGACGATCCCTTCGCTCATGCCAGCATGCCGGACTTTGCGGTTTCACCGTTTGAGGCCCCGCACGATACATTCCACATGCCGATGCCGGTCGAGTTGGCAATCGATTCGCTGCCCGAACCCCCGCCGCTTGCACAACCCGCAACGGCTTCGGTATATGGCGAAGCGGACGAATTGTTGGCCGAGGCTCAGTCCGTATTGACCACCGAACCGGAAACCAGTCTCGCAAAGGCTCTTCAGGCGGCAAAACTTTACCGACAGCAGGGGCAGCCGATGCCGGATTTGATGTACTGGATACTCGGCAACGCGTTTACCGCTCTGTCTTGGGGCGAACCGCTTTTGGAATCATCCCCGGTCATCAAAACGATGACGCTCAGTCCCGACAACAGATACCTGCTTGCTCAACTCCAAGACCAAACCGTTTGGCTCTGGGATTTGCAGAACTCCGAAGAAGACCGCTCGGGACACCTGCTCGATTCGGGACGAGCCGAGTACGTCAAATTCGTGTTTACGCAGAATCTCCGCTGGGTCATCGGCGGGCAAACCGATGGGACAATTCGGATTTGGGATATGTACTTAAAAAATCCCGCCGCCGCAACCGTTACATTTACGGAAACCATTCCCGGCTTGCAGGATTTGCAAATTTCGCCCAATGGACAATGGCTTGCTGCATTTGGGAATGCGCCGCACAATGCCGCATTGGCGGATGCCCAACTGCCGGAACAACTGATTCAGCAGGTGAGTTTCCAGCGTGAATCCATCAATCGGCAGCGTCATTCCGGCGATTCATCATCGAATGTCGTGTTACTTTGGAATTTGCGTCAGATGGGTTCGGGCGTTGTTCCGAAAGCGGTATCGGTGCCGTCGATGTCGTCGCACGTTACGGCAATGCAATTTTGTCCCAATTCCAACCGCATTGCCGTGGGGAGAAGGGATGCAACCGTTCGGATTTATGATCTGACCGACCGGATGGTCGAGGGCAGGAACTTGGCCGCAAGGGGTATCGCCGATGAGGCTTTTATCCTTCAGGGGCATCAACTGGCAATCACGCAGATTGCGTTTGCTCCGAGCGGTCAATGGGTCGCGACGGGCAGTCAGGACAATACGGTACGGCTTTGGAGTTTGGCGAATTCCAAAATGGCCCCGGATTCAGTAACGTTGTATGGACATCTTGGTTGGATTAGTGCATTGACGGTTGACGCATTGGGCGAGCGTGTTTATTCGGGCAGTTATGATCGAACGATTCGGATTTGGAAAGTCCAACGGGAGCGGATCGCATCGGCACTGAATGCGGAGCCGACTGTATTGGACGCGAATTTGGGCATATTACACGCTTTATTGTTGACGAAGGACGGCGAAAAGTTAGTTGCTCGGGGCGGCGAAGGCGGATTGGCCATTTTCCACTTGCCGTCGTTATCGTCGGACGAATCGTTTTTGCCGATTAGGTTCCGTCATAGTCGCTTGTCGATTGATCATTGTTTGTTGACGTCGGATGATCAGATGTTGATATTCAGTTATGAGCACTTATCGAATTCGTCGAATAGCGGCATTCGTTTGTGGCCATTGCAAACGCAGACGTTCGTGCAGGACACGGAACATTAGGCATCATTCCGTCAGCAGGCTTCTAAAGTCGAGTAGGCAAGGGACAGCGTGATTGACGGTTTCGGCATAACTCTGTGTCCAGATTTCTCTTTCCGTGTCTCAATAGCCGCATACCATTTTCA
>WRKP01000013.1 GCA_009778035.1 Planctomycetaceae bacterium | reverse complement strand
CCGTAAACTCAATGGTCATGAAATATCCCCGCACTTCGCCGCGGGCTTTCATATCGGCCGTCGCTTGGGCATGGTTTGCCGCACGTCCACCGGTTTGCCAAACTTCCACCTTGTAAGTTCGGCCATCCACAAGGCCCGTCAGCGTTACGGAGTTAATTCCGCTTGCCGTACGAATGTGCCGCAGGTCATTTTGCAAGTTTCGCAGTGGCGTATTCGTCGGCGCTGTTGCCGTCTTCGCCGTAACATTCGTTCCCTTTGCATTGAGGGCGGCTCCATTATCGCCGTAGACGACGATATTGAAGCGGTAAGATGTATTGGCATTCAGGCCTTCAATTTTGACTGTCTGCATGCCGCCAGTGGCGTTTGCGGGAACGACAATCGTTCCGAGTGCGGGATGCGAAGTCGAGGTGATCTCGTAGTAAAGAACATTCGTTACAGCCCTGCTGGCATGCCGGTTCAGTTCGAGCGTTACGCTGCTAGTCGTCCTCGCATTATTATCCGCGCGTGCTTGGAAAGTACCCGTCGCCGGGGCTGGCGTGACCGGCCGCACATCCACTTCGCCGGTTCCGGCTTGGCTGTTGGAGTAGCCGGCCTTTTCGGTAACGGCAACGACCGTTACGGCGTACTGTGCGTTTGCCGCAACATTCGCGGGCAGGGTGATCGTGGCGGACGAAGTCCATTCTGGAATTCGCAGGTTTGTATTCCATCCTACGGAATTGGTTTCGGTATGGGTAATTGTTTGGCCGCCGCCTGCCGGTGTTAGGGTAACGATGTACTCTTTGATGTCTGCAACGGACATACCATCCGGCACGACGGGTATTTGCCACGAAACCGTTACCTGGTTGGAGGAGGATTGGGCAGCACGAACGTTCGTTGGAGCAGACACCTGTTGGATCGGAATCATTTCCACGGCGACGGGAATCGACATGTTCGAGCGGTTTGCATCACTGCTTTGGGGACTTGCCATGATGCTAATCCAATACGTTCCGTTGGGGTCAATGTTTTGCGGGAAATTCCCAAGACCGCCAGTGGCTGGGATGACTACGGTAGTCGAGCCATCATTCCAATTCACCACATTCCAGCCCGTTGGGCCACCCCACCACTCAGGACTATCTCCCGTCTCTGGTATTGCGGGTTGAGTCGCATCCGCACTGATGTAAACTCTGTAACTGTTCGCACCCAGTACGTCAGGCCAGGTAACAACAATCGAACCATCACCGGCCAACGCGGCTGTTACTCCCGTTGGTACGGCTATGTTGTGTGTCGTTGCACTTCCAAGCATCAGGTTGACGCCGGCACCATTGGTCAGCATAAACGAGTAGGACGTACTGCCAGCAAGACCACTAATCGCGGCTGTAACATTGCCCGCCTGAATATCCGACGCTTGTATTGTATACGAGCCAGAGGTGCCGTATGTAATTCTCCAACCGACAAGGCTCGCGGCAGTCGCCGGGGTGTCAAGCCATTTGTTCAGTTCTTCCAAAGTAAATTCTATTTCCACGCTGCCCGCACTCGTCGCGGTAATCGTTACACTTTCGGCGAAATAGGGTTGATATTCCGCAACTTGCACGGGAATCGACTGCACGCCCTTTCCACCATCGCCCGTAGTCGGGCTTGCCTGAATGGAAATCCAATAGGTTTCGTTTGGATCGAAGTCTTGCCATCTTCCGTCGTCTGCCGCCCAAGACGTGTGTCCCCAACGGGTGATTTCTGCGTAGCCGCCAGTGGAGGTATGCGCCCAATTCAAAACACATTGTGTGTTGCCGTCTCCGCCGCCCCACCAATTATCCGTTCCGTCCGGGCCTTGGATTCCCGGCGCAGTTGCACCGCGTCCGATAAATATCCGGTAACCGTTTGCAATATCCATCGTATCCCAATTTACGATAATTTGTCCATCTGCTCCGAATTGTGCCCGAACATTTTGGACTTGCGGGAACGGGACTTGGACGGATATGACGGCAGGCGTGCTGCTTCTGGTGTCATCGCTAAAGACCGCGATGGCCTCAAACGTGTAATTCGTGTTGACATCAAGGCCTGTAATGCTCGCGGCAAAGCCATCCGCCGCACTGCCGGTAACGGCACCCGCGGGCAAAGTTACCCAAGCACTGGCATTTCCCGCGTCATCGGTTTTCACATACCGGACTTCATATCTCTGCACTTGTACGCCATCCTTCGAGGCGGCTCCCCAGGTCAGATTGACACCGCCACCGGCCGAGAGCACGACATAACCGGCCAATTCGCCTCTAAATGATTGCGGCATATCCGTTTCAGGGCCTGCATAGATGGCCGAAAATCGAGTATTCGCCCACATGGACTCGAAATTGTTCGCATTTTCCCCATCCTGCACGAAAGTGGTATCCCTCGTATCAATGGCCGCCCAAATCGTTCCGCCCGGTTCCAAGGCTGGAATCGTATCCGTTCCCGTCAGTTGCGATACCTGGTCGGCTGCGAATGTATGCGAAGTTCTGGCTTGGCCATCGACCAAGATACTCAAGTCCCCACTGCCTCTGATGTTGTCATTATTCACCCAGGGCTCGAGTCCCGGCGTCGTTGCTCCCGGTGCAGCGATTCCGATAGAAACTCTAAATCGTTTCCCGTCAGTGCCTTCGCTGAGCCATGTAACCGGCTCCCAGTTGACGGTAACGCTGCCGTCGGAATTCGAAACAATCGAGGTAATCGTAGGTTGCGGCGACGCGGTAGCCGGAATCGTGATGGAATCCCAATTACTTGCACGGATAATGTTATCGCCGTCCATTTCGATCGCCCGAACTTCGAACGTGACGTTGGTTTTGTTCGCAACGGCTGCAGCAGGTCTTTCTGCATCTGCAAACCAGATGTTGACAACGGTAGAAGTGCCCTCGACCCGGTATGTATTCCCGCCGTACTGGACCTGATAATGCGTTGCCCCCGCGACGGCATTCCAGTTCAGTTCGATTTCCCGGCCAACGCTTCCGCTGGTTTCGGTGTTGAATTCGACATCGGCATCGAATGTGGGCAGAGCAGTAACTTCGACTCGGACGGGATTTTGCAGGACAATTGATTCGTAATGATTTCGGTTGTCAAAGCCGGTATAGTCGCTTTCATTATCCTGCGTCTGAATGGATATCCAGTAGACACCCGGTGTCAATGTGCCAAAATGGTCTGTGATTTCTGCTGAAGTAGCATTTGCGCCGAACCAGCCGTACATTTGCCGTTGTTCTGCTTCACTGGTGCCGCCAGCCCAGCCGGGATAGGGCATCGAGGGCGGAATTTCGCCATCATCACCGCCGCCGGCCCACATCCATAGCCGAGCCCTTGTCGCGGAGCCTTCGAGGTCCCAATTCACCGAAATCGAGTTGGTTGCCTCATCGAATTCTGCTCTTAAGTTTTCCGCTTCGGCCACCGCAACCCTACCACTTCCGATATAGAGGCTCGTCGGGTTCGCCTCCGCATTATCCGTCAGCGTGAACGAGTAAGTCTCTTCCCGGTTATTGGTCAAACCCGTTACCGTTACCGTGAATAGGCCGGTGGTTGCGTTAAAGCCGTCCATCGTGAGAACGGCATTTCCGTCGCTCATCCTCGTATCCGGGTTCGTCGCACGCACACTCCAGCCAGCATCAACAACTTGCTGTGCCGTGTACGATGTTCCCAGATGCGAATTGAGGTCGGCCAACAGGAATTCGACGGTTCCCTGTCTGTCGCCGACGGTTCTGTTGACGTTTTCGACGACTCGCACCGACTCATTGTCAGAAAATACCTTTGCATTCGTCAAATCAAGTTGTGCCCCGATGGAGAGGATGGTTTCCCCGCCGGCACCGCCGAAATTGCCTGAGATAGCGACCCAATACATTTCGCCCAGGGCCAAGCCGTTGGGCAAATTGCCCGCCCAGGTCATATCAGAGTAGTTAAAGGTGAAAGTTCGATAACCGTCTGAATCGCGAGCGGACACCGAGCCGCCCGGAACCCAACTCCCGGAGCCGTTCGCATAACCCCACGGGTTGCAGTGGTCGAATCCAAACTGCAGGCCGAAGGGCGACTGGGCCGGGTCGGTCGCACTAATCCAAATTTTGTAACTGGTGTCGTCTTGATAGGCTCCATTGATTTGTGAATCCTGCCATCTCACACTCACGATACCGGTCGACTCGTCGAGTGTTGCCGTAACGTTGGTCGGAGCAGCGACATTCATCGCATACTGCATACCAAGATTGACCATCGGCGGGTTCGGAGCCGTATCCGGCGACTGCGTAACCGCGCCTGCCGTTGGCGGAGTGGTCGAAAGGCCGAATCGGTATTGCCCGCCATTCCAAGCGGCAGCGCTGGTAATATCCACCCGGATAACACCGCCGGAAATGTGTGCAGCCGTGATTTTGACGGGCGCCAGTGCCGTATAAGTGCCGCCGTTCTCTTGTTCGACGGTAACGTGCCAATCCGCGATGACATTTGCCTCCGTCAGAGCGGAGCCATGCAGGGTGCTCAAGTTTGCGACCGAGATTTCGACGGTCGAAGTTTGGCCTCGTTCGGTACTTGGCGGGATAATTTGGCCAATCGGCGTAACGGTGCCGAGTTCAAAAACGGGGGCAAACTGGCCGGGCGACTGGTTGAGGGGATTCGTCCGCTCCTGCAAGGCAAGCGTGTAGACCTGACCGCCGCCGTTGAGACCATTTACTCGGATGGAGATCACATCGCCTTCAATGGTGGTGTTTACGGTGCCGGTTCCCGTCGCACCGGTATTGAGCGTCATGTAGGTGGTGATTCCGCCGGGAGTCGACACGGATACCCGCCAGCCGTGAATATCGTTTAAGGTAAGGGCATTATTGCCGGTTTCCGTTCGCAGTGCTTGAAGCGAAACATCGACGTCTGCTCCACGACCGATCGGGGTGATGCTCAGAGCTGCCGCGCCGGGTTGAGGGCCATTTTCGAATGTGGGCGGAGCGACGACAACTTGGTCATCTGTTTCCGGCATGAATGCTGCCCCAGCGAAGATGGAACCGAGTGCTCCGTCGAGCATTTCTCGGTTTTCGAGTTCCTCAAGTCTGAGAGAGCGGCCTTGACGGCGTTTTTTGGCTTTGAGAGCGGAAGTTTTTCGGTCGTTGTTACGGAAGAAGGAGTCGATGTTCATTCTGATGATCTTTGGGTTTGAGTGTGCTTTAGGTTTTGTGATTTGACGGTGCAGCGATGCTCGTGAGACTCCTTCCAAGACCAGCAAGCGCATACCAACACTCTTCGCATTGTAGCAGGTTTTCTCCGGCTGTCAAGCCTGCATTGCGGTGGATTGGCCGTTGCGAATTACTTCCGGTGTTTTTCGGCAAATTTTTTGCTGGCCTGCTTCAGAAACTCACGTTCCTCATCCGTCAAGCCCGATTCGCCAACCTCGCCGTATCGCTTGAGGATGTCATCAAGCCGACGGCCAAACTCATCCTCCGGCACCGAAGGCCCTTCGTCCGGTGTGTGAATGTGTACCTGAAATTTACGCTGCGACCGTTCCCGTTTGGCAGGGGCAACCGATGCCGTCTCCATCCAGCCCGTCAGTTTTAAGCCCTGACGGATAAACAAAAAGTAATATGCCGTTCCGCAGGCCGCTCCAACAAGGTGTACCGAATACGCAATTTGGCCGCCCAAATTGCCCGAGGCTCCCATCGCATCGACAACGACAATCAAAACCCCAATCGCCCACATCGGCAAGGGCAAAATGCCGTATAGCAACAGCGTTTTTCGGGGATACAGCCACGCATATAAAATAATCACGCCGCACACGCCGCCCGAGGCTCCCAGCACGCCGGCATGCTCCGCATTGAAATTCATCAGAGCAAATGCAACGCCGCCGAGGATAATTGTCAAGCAGTAAAAGGCAAAAAATTCCAATTTTCCGAGTCGGCCTTCCACGTTTTCGCCTCGGACGAATCCGAATCCGCCGGGCCCGATGCCCAGCATCATTCCGTAGCCGAACATGAGCAGTCCGAACATATTGAAAACGATGTGCCAGATATTTCCGTAATCGTGAACAAATCCATAGGTCAAATACCGATACCACCCGGTCGGATTGGCGAAGTATTCTTTTTGGAGCAGCAGCAGATTGGTCAGAGCATTGTTTTCAAAGAGCAGTCCGTTGGCCAACCAGAGGGCGAAGTTGACGGCGATGAGGATGAGCACGATGGACCGCCCGTTTTTTCGGCGTGGCCTTCGTCTTTTGCTGTACAAATCGTCGTCATCGGCATAATCGCTGTGCGTGTAATCTCGGTCGCTCAATCCCATTTTTATTGAGTAGTAAACTTCACCTTGCCTCTAATTATACCTTTAATTTTCCGTTTGCGTGAGTCTGTGAGTGCGGACATCTACGGGATTCACATCGGGTAAAAAACCGACGATGCCGCCTTGGGACACTTTTTCGTCATTCCGGCGAAAGCCGGAATGCAGGCATTGCGTGCGATGCCGGTTCCTCTGGGTTCCGGCTTTCGCCGGAATGACGGATTTGAAGCACACTCTCGATTCACGGCGAAGCAAGGGATGTCTTTGAATGTGTTTCCCGCATCATCAACACATCGCGAAGAATATCTGCACTGATGAAACCAAGGCAACGCCCCTGCTCGCTCACCACACAACCAAAAGATGCCTGCATCGTCTGTAATAACACCAATCCCGTCAGCAAAGAATGTTTCGACGACAACTCGACTATACTCCGAAGAGGTAATTCCGTCTGCAATAACGCCGCAAGTTGCCGAGTCTGCTCGTCCAACTGATGCCGAACAGCAATTTCCAAGTCAATCGTCCGAACATATCCAATCGGCAACGCAAAATTCGATGTTACCGAATCGGATTCATATACAGGCAATGCCAAATGATGATGCCGTCGGGTGATTTCCAGCACTTCCTCCGGTTTCATCGCCGTCGTTATCGTCGGTAACTGCGATTGCGGCAAAATGTAATCTTCGATAATACGGTCTGAACAATTGAAAATCCCTTCGGCAAGCCGACGCTGCGTATCCGAAAGCAGGCCGGTATCTTGTCCTTCGGAGAGGACATTGGACATTTCCTGGCGACCGAGCGATAATGAGATTGCGGTATTGGTTTTTTTCAATACGGCAACGATCATTCTGTTGATCCCCCATAACAGCAGGGTCAAAGGCAGAAAAAGCCAGCAGAATACGAGTACAATCGGCGAGAATAGCCGCAGTATTTTGTTGGGCATATTCAGGGCGAGGTATTTGGGAAACATTTCACCCCAAACGAACAGGATGGGGGTCAGAATGAGCGTAGCGGCCAGTTCGGCATAGTAGGTTCCGTTGGCATTTGGCAGAACACATCCGACGAATAGGACCATTGCGACGGACGCTCCGTAGAGGGTGATATTGTTTCCGACGAGGAGTGTTGCGATGAAAAATCCGGGATTATTGGCGAACCAGAGCAATCGTTTTGCATTTGCGTCTTGTCCTATCGCATCGAGTTTGACTCGCAACTTTGACACACGGTAGAAAGCGGTCTCCATGCTGGTGAAGACAACCCCTAGGATGAAACTTGCGATGCCGAGCAGTGTTGCGCCGAGTAGAGGTAGGCCGATCATTGCGGCTTCATGTTCGCATAAAAAGGGAACGCACGCAAGGGGGCAGGGTAATCGCACTCGACCCAGAAGGCCGATTCCTAGTCCAAAACGACTCCGCTTGCAGGATCAAGGGCAACGCCGCGACTGACGCGGCAGAAAATTTCCAAGACCGTAACCAACATCTCCGGATTGATACGCTCATATCCGCTGTCCAATTCCAAACTGTCGGCTGCGTCATCTACCTGACTATGCAGCCGCTGAAAATTGGATTTAGGCATATTCGGCACACCGTCCCTGCCTGACGCTATTGCTTTTGAGAAAACGGCACCCGGTGTGGCCGACTGCTCGCCCGATTTTGGGAATTTGATTTCCGGCAACTTCGTAATGCTAAATGCCCGAGTCTCCGCCGTCTGCTCAAAATGATGCACATCAAGCCGCGTCCGACATTGAAACACCTTTTTGAGTTGCAAAAGTTCCTGAGGCGTTGCCGATGCTTTGAATGTGTAGGCTAAATGTTTGGCTTCGGCCAAAATATCGTTTCCTTCGCGATAAACGATTTCCAGTGCCGCATGATCCTCGTACGATGCGATGGTCATTGCGGTAATATCACCGGTCGGCTCGGCCTTAATATCGAGAATTTCGAGGAAAGGAGCACTTGTTTTCAGCGCACGCCGGACGTCGGCCAATTTCGGTCTGTGGACAGACTCAAAATAGACGAAATAAGTTTCCCGCCAGTCATAACGGTCATCGTCAAACAGCGTCATATGTTGGTGATTATAACCACACATTGGGAAATAGCAATCACCGGATAGCAATCGCCGGTCGTGGGAGTCCGGCCAGCAACGCACGGCTTAAGGCATCGCGAGTTGATCCATCACGAACGACCAAACATCCGTCGCTTGCTCGATCACCTTGGAAATCGGCATGCCCGCTCCATGGCCCGCCTTGGTCTGTATGCGGATAAATGCCGGATGTAACCCCTCACGCTCCCGCTGCGCTTCCTGCACCGCCGCCGTGAACTTGAAAGAATGCGCCGGAACCACCCTGTCATCGTGATCCGACGTCGTTACCAAAATTGCCGGATACCTCACGCCAGGCCTAATGTTATGCAACGGCGAATATCCCAACAAATACTCAAATATCTCCTGACTGTCTTCGCTGGTTCCATAATCGGTCGCCCAGGCCCAGCCAATGGTAAATTTGTGATACCGCAACATATCCAAAACGCCAACCGCCGGGATCGCCGCCCGGAACAAGTCCGGCCGCTGCAAGATCGTTGCAGCAACGAGCAATCCGCCGTTTGAACCGCCCTGACAAGCCAATTTTTCCGGCGAAGTGTACTTTTCCGCGATCAAAAACTCCGCCGCCGCGATGAAATCGTCGAAAACGTTCTGTTTTTGCAATTTCGTCCCGGCCTTATGCCAAGTTTCGCCGTACTCGCCGCCGCCCCGTAACACGACATCCGCATAGATCCCGCCCCGTTCCAAAAACGGTATCCGAAATGCCGAAAACGATGGGCGAACGCTGATATTGAACCCGCCGTAGCCGTAAAGCAATGTCGGATTGTTGCCGTCTTTTTCTAAACCCCTTTTATATGTCAACAAAATGGGAACCTTCCGCCCGTCCGAATTTGTATACCAAACGCGTTCCGTCAGGTAATCATCCTTGTTAAAATTGATTTCCGACGGGAAAAACTCTTCCCTGTCGCCCGTCTCGATATTCGCACGGTAAATCACGGTCGGATAGGTATACGACGTAAATGATTGGAAAAACACATCGGAGTCCTTTTCGCCGGAAAACCCGACCATCCCGAGCGTCGGGAGTTCGATTTCGCGGATTCGCTGGCCCTCCCTGCTGCAAACAAAGGCCTCGTGGGCGGCATCTTTTAGATACGTAACGACGAACCGTCCGCCGATAAACGAAACGCTGGCCAAGAGCGAATCCGCCTCGGGAATGACGTCAACCCAGTGTTCCGATGCAGGACGCGTTGGGTCAATCCGCACGAGCCGCCGGTTCGGCGCATCGCGGTCGGTAACGAGATAAATCGCATTCTCTAATACGGCAACGGGACTCTGCTCCGAACGGAAGTCCGTGATGACGGGAATGAGTTCACCACCGTCAGCCGCATCGCCCACGATTCGCCTCAAATACAGCGAATTCCCGTAGGTCGATTCGCTTTCCGAAACGAAAAGAAACTGCTGGTCTCTATCCGTCGAAGCCCGATTATTACGCAGGGGATGTTCGGGCGTTTCGAAAATGCGGTGGTCGGCAGATTGCGGCGTTCCGAGTCGGTGAAAATAGACTTTGTGGAATTCATTTTTCGCCGTCAGTCTTTCGTCTTCTTGGGGTTCGTCGTATCGGCTATAGTAAAACCCGTCGCCGTGCCAGGCGATGCCGGAAAACTTGACCCAGTTGATATGGTCGTCGAGCGGTTCGCCGGTTGCGATGTCGAGTACGAAGATTTCGTTCCAATCGGAGCCGCTTCGGGCGATGGAATAGGCAAAGTATTTCCCGTCTTTGGAGATGGATGTCGCTTGCAGGGCGACGGTCCCGTCTTCGGAGAGTTTGTTGGGGTCGAGCAGAACCCGCGGCTCGGCATCCGGTGCGTCAAGGACGTAGAGAACGGACTGATTTTGGAGTCCATCGTTTTTGAAGTAAAACAGCCGATCGGATCGCACCCAGGGCATCCCGTATCTGGGATAATCGACCAATTCGGTAATCCGTTCCCGAAGGGCGTCTCGGTGGGGGAGCGTATCGAGGTAGGCCTGGGTGAGTTGATTTTGTGCTTCGATCCAATTTTGGAGTTCGGGCGAGTCGGCTTCCATCCAGCGGAACGGATCGGCGACGGTTGTACCGAAATAATCATCGGTTTGTTCGGACATACGAGCCGGGGGATAGTCGAATGTTTGAGCGAGCGTTGCGGATATTACGGCAGCGGAAAGGCAAATTGCGATAATCGTGTTTTTCATGCATCCCATTATATCAGATGACGATTGCAAGGACACCTCGCAAGGGCGAGGACAGCGCGCAAGAGCGGAGGGCGTTAGCCCTCCGGTTACAACATGGAACACATATCATCAAACGCCTTCGGCACATCCCTGCTCAACACTTCGCAGCCGGTCTTGGTAACGAGCACATCGTCTTCGATTCGCACGCCGCCCCAACCCTTCAAATAAATGCCTGGCTCGACCGTCAATATCATACCGGCCTTCAATTCCGTCTTGTCGCTCGGGGCAAATCGCGGCTCCTCGTGTACCCGTAAGCCAATGCCGTGGCCCAATCCATGTCCAAAATGTTTGCCGAATCCTGCATCCGCGATGATGTTTCGGGCAATAGCGTCAATTTCCTCGCAAATCATTCCCGGCTTGATGGCCGCGATGGCCGCCGCCTGGGCTTGCAAAACCGTTTCGTAAACTTTTTGGAGTTTTTTGTTCGGCGACAATATGAGAACCCGGGTTAAATCGCTCATATATCCTTCGATGACCGCACCCCAATCGAAAAGCAAATGCGATTGGTTTTTCAGGATTTGCGGCGTCGGGTTGGCATGGGGCAAAGCAGCCCTGGGGCCCGCCGCGATGATCGAAGGGAAACTCTTTTCCTCCGCTCCCAACAAACGCATCTTGTGCTCCAGCATAATGCAGATGTCGATTTCACTCAACGAAGGCTGCAAATTTTCCCGGACGTACTGAAAGGCTTGGCCAGCAATGCCAACGGCTCTGCGGATTTTGGCGATTTCGTCCTTGTCTTTGATTTGCCGAAGTTCCTCGACGACATTTTTTGTCGGTACGGACTGCCAGTGCGGGATATGCTGAAAAAGGCGTTCCTGCTGGCCGATGGTTACGGAGTCGGCTTCGATGCCTAACTTTCCGGCAGTCGGACTGTGTTTCTGCCCTTTCGCTCCGCTCGGACTGCCGAGGAGTTTCGCGAGCGTTTTGGAAGTCGATTCGCTGCGTGGCCGGATGACGGCATCAAGATCGGGACATTCTTCCTCGATTTGGATGGTGAATCGGGGATCGCTCAAGAGAATATCGCCGTCGGGTTTCACCAAAAGGGAACTGGCTGTTCCGCTGAAACCCGTCAGGTAGCGGACATTAAGTGGGTTCGTAACCAGCAGGGCGTCCAACTTTTGGCTTTTGACGATGCGGCGGATTTTATTACGCCGTTCTAAAAAATTTTTCATAAAATCAGAGATTCTGTCTTTGCGTCGATCAGGCTTGTTCGGAAAACCGGAATCCCGGCGCACGCCGGAATCCAGGCTTTGAGGGTTGCCGGACGGCCCATTCTACCGCATATCGGGTCGGCGTGCAAGGGACGCAGGACGAATAGGTAGGCAGCCGATTTCTGGTAGGCAGCCGACCGCCGGGCGGGTGCGTCGGCGCAGCCGACTGGGAGGCTCTCTATGCGGAGTGCCGCAGTTGCCGCCCGGCGGTCGGCAACCTACCTTTTATGAAATCGCTTTGTCAATTTGGGCAAATTTTAACGATTTTTCCAATTATTCCGAATGTAACGGCAATTCCCTGCCGATATAGACATTGTGGAAATCTACCCAATGCAACTTGACGAGGCTCTGCCCCGAAATGTTGCTCCGAACAGTATGATGATTCGCTTTTCCCCCCCCATTCCGTTTTTTGTCCTACTCGGTTTATGCACCGCAGCATTCTGCATTGCACTCGTCTTGAATGCGTCCGCAGTTTATGCCGCCGATCACCTGGGACCAGTGTTTCCGCGAAATTCTCAAAGCGAACTGACCTTCCCGGAATCACTGCCGGAACCGCTGCCGCGACCCAACCGTAATCCCCTTTTGCAGCGGCCGCAAAACCAACAAGTCGTGTTCGATGGCATTGACCCGATAGGCTCTCTCGTTTCGCAAAGCCTGATTTATGACGAAGATTTCGAACCGCAACCCCAGGTTGTTCGGCCACGGCAAGTTCCCAACCGAAGAAATACGACTGCCGATACCAGCAACATCATCTTTACCGACGAGGGAATGGTGGTTGATGACTATTCAAGTATGCTTGAAACGGGCTCGCTTTCGTCGGATACATACATCACCGGCCCTTTTCCCGTCGCATTTGGGATGGGATTTTTTGATAACATCACGGCATTCACCGAAACGACTGCGTTCAAGACGGGTTTGAGCGGCGGAGCCGGAAGTTTTGGAATCAGCGAAGGAATCAACTGGTCAACCGCGATGACTCCACAAGGAACGGTAACGGGACAATACGGAGTGCGTGCCGTGCAGGCCGACCTATTTGCCGAACCGATACGAAGCCAACTCTTTATGACGGGTGCCATATTCAGACGATTCGACCGCTTGCCCATTCAAGGCGGTGTCGCCTTCGATTGGTTTGAAGACCGCACTCGGCACTTTGGACCTGTTAAAATACGCCAAATGCGGTGTGAATTAGCGACTCGTTCGCTTGGCCGTTTTGAGGTCGGATTTGCGGGCGCATTCAATGTTTTTAATGACAAACCGACAATATGGGATGCGGAACTCCCGGATGCGGTCGGGGTCTACACGACCGCACCGCAGGATTATTGCCTGCTCTTTTTCCGAAAATACTTGGATAATGGCGGACAAGTTGAATTGCGATGTGGAGCAACGACATACGGCGACTTCATATTCAACGCACTCGGCGAGGTTGCGGTCAGTGATCGAATTGCGGTCAACGGCGGCATTTCCTTTTTGGCACCGTCTAGTGGGTTGAGTATTTATGGCGATCATTTGGAGAGTTGGTCGATGTCGATGGGCATCGTCATCTATTTACGTGGCGGTGCGGTATTCCGACAGGCAAACTCCCATCGTTCTATGTTTAGCGTTGCGGGCAACAATTCCTTCTTCACCAAAGCGGTTTACTGGTAGAGCAACGCGTATGGGTAACGCGTTCAAGAGCCGGGGGCGTCAGCCCCCGGGTGAGTCTATCAAAGAATATCATATGTCGCAAAACCCGGGCTGGGGGCTTACGCCCCCGGCTCGCACGCACACGCTCTTGCAACACATTTTTTGGTAGAATGGGCCCTTTCTTTCCGACTTTCCCGCTATGCCGACCACTCTGCTTGCCGTTTTCCTCCTTTTCGCCGCCAATGCCCTTGCCGAAGAATGGATCGAATTTCACCCGCCAATGATGGATGATGCAACCGTCAATCCCCTCCGATTCTCCCAACAAGGCTCGCCCTTCGATCTGGCCAACCCAATCTTCCAGCCGCTCGAACATCCACAAACCGCCAAAGCAAGCCGATCCGCTCGCACCTCCAAAGAAAAACTCGTCATCGACTACGAATTTACCGGACGCGATGGACTTGAATACCTCGAAATTCAAACGAATCTCAAAATCGACACGCCCGGCTTCAGCCTCGGCGGTGTCTTCATCACCGACCTGCCCAAAGCGGGCGCAGTGCGGATGCGGTTACGTGACCCTTCCGGCGAAATCCATCAACACACACTCGGTTATCCATCAAGAGCAGGGGGTGTCAGCCCTCTGCTCTTTGCGGCCATCGAAACCTCGCCGGACGGCATCTGGGGCGGCGACGGCGACAAACAACTCCAATTCCCCTGCGAAATCGTCTCGATCCTGCTCGACAGGCCGGAGCCGGGTTTTATCGGCAAAGGCACGCTCGAAATCACGGAACTTGCCCTGTATGAGTCGGTCGAGTTGCGCGATGCCCTAAAAATCGAATTCTCCGCCGATTCTCCGCCGGGACTGCTCTTTGAGAGTGAAAATGGAGAGATTCGATTTCGGATTACGCCGAAAAATCTGAAAGAAGGAGAAAGGCTGTTTTATGCGTTGGAATACCGTTCAGCACCGGGCGGTTTTCCCCCAACGAGAAGACCCGCCAGCCCAATGATGCTATCAGGCGAAGCAAACGCTGTTCATCGGATTCCTATGGCGGTTAATTATCCCAGTGCGGTACGAGTCGTTATCACCGGATATGTACAAAATGCCGACGGCGAAAGAGTTAATATCCTTCCCGTCACATTTTCGTATGGTTCCATCAAGCCGAACATGCCGCAGGACGATCGGCTCGGTGTGTGCACGCACTATCAACAGGGTTGGAACACGAACTCCCTGGACTTTGCCGTCAAGGCAGGCTTCGGTATGATCCGCGATGAAATGACTTGGAGCAATGTCGAACGGGAAAAAGGAGTGTTGACCGTGCCGAATTACGCCACTTATATCGACTTGGCACGCGAAAAAGGACTCGAACCGCTGCTCATTTTGAATTATTCCAACCGCTTTTACGACGATAACGGCTTTCCCGTTTCCGATGAGGCAGTTGCCGGTTTCGCGAATTATAGCCGATTCGTTGCCGAACAATTCAAAGGCCGAATCAAGTATTACGAAGTCTGGAATGAATGGTTCATCGCCTGCGGGATGCGGCATGCCGAAGACAGCGGCCAAAACACGCCGGAAAATTATCTCAAACTGCTCCAGGCGACATATGAGGCGGTCAAGTCGGTCGATCCCGATGCGTACATCATCGGGGGCGGCGGCGATCATCCGGTGCATCATCGTCGGCAGATGGAAGGGTTGCTCAAACTGGGCGCACTCAAATACTGCGATGCGTTTTCGATCCATCCGTATCGTCAGCCGCGCACGCCGGAAGAGAGCGGCCTCGTCGAGGAAGTGCTCGGTTTTGCGGAATTGATGAAACAGAATGGAATGAAGGAACCCAAGATTTGGATCACGGAGATTGGTTGGCCTACACCGGCAAAGCATCCGGCCAGGGATGCGGAACTTTTTCAGGCGGCAATGGTGGTCCGCAGTGCCGTACCGCTTCTCGCACTGGACGAGGTCGAAAAGTATATTTGGTATGATTTGAAGAATGACGGCACAGATCGGATAGACCAGGAGCACAATTTTGGTTTAATCTGTCATGACCGGCTGGATTTGCAGGTGAAGCCGGCGTTTGTGGCATTTTCGGTGATGTCGAGCAATACGGCAGGCCGGAGGATTGCGAAGGATGAAGTTTTGTCGCAGGATGGCGTGTATGCTTATCGGTTGACGAAGGCGGGCGAGTCGGATCGTTTGGTGCTTTGGGTGGAGCAGGGAGAAAAGCGAGTGCGTTTGCCTTCGATTTCGTCGGTAATGAATATGTTTGGCACGCCGTTGCAGTTTGGGGATGGTGTTGTTATGTTGACGGAGGAGCCGATTTGGGCGGTGCTGCAATAGTTGCGTACCCGGGGGCGTAAGCCCCCGGCTCTTGCGCACACGCCCGAAATCGGTTATACTAAAGCCCTCTCTAGCGCGATTGTTAAATATGTACTGGTCAAAAACGTTTATCCCCACCATGAAAGAAACGCCCGAAGGAGCAGAAATCCCTTCGCATATCCTCATGCTCCGAGCAGGACTTATCACCCAAATTATGGCCGGTGCCTATGCCTACCTCCCCTTCGGATTGCGTTCCCTTCACAAAGCCACCCAAATCGTTCGGGAAGAAATGAATAAAACCGGTGCCGTCGAACTGCTTATGACCGCCCTGTGTCCCGCCTCGCTCTACGAACAAACGGGACGCATCGACGTCTTCGGCAACGTTCTCATCAAATCCGATTTACACCGCGGCGGAAAAAAAATTCCCGTCGTCTTCTGTCCCACACACGAAGAAGAAGTAACCGAAATCGTTGCCCGATTCGTTGCCAGTTACCGACAACTGCCGATCACGCTTTACCAAATCCAAACGAAGTTCCGCAACGAAGAACGGCCACGGTTTGGCGTGCTGCGGACCAGCGAATTCATCATGAAAGATGCGTACAGTTTTCATCCGACGCTCGAATCGCTCAATGAAACCTACAAGGCCATGTATGCGGCTTACAGCAAGATTTTCAGCCGCTGCGGACTGCCCTATTTGGCCGTCGAAGCGGAATCAGGCCCCATCGGCGGGGATGCGTCCCACGAATTTATGATTCCTTCCGCGCACGGCGAAGACAAAGTCGTCCATTGCGATGATTGCGTGTATGCGGCCAACACCGAAAAAGCGGAAATCGGCGGCGGCGACAAGCCCCGGGACAGCAGCGTGAATTTGAAGGACATTGCTGAACTCAACACGCCGGGAGCGCATACCGTCGAGCAGGTCTGCAAGTTTCTCAAAATAAAGCCGACAAAATTGATTAAAACGCTGATTTATCGTGCCGATGATAAGCCGATTGCCGTACTGATTCGCGGCGATCACGATGCCAATGAGAACAAAATCAAGCGTAATTTGAATTTTTCCAAACTGGAACTTGCCGATGCGGCAACGATCGAGCGTGTTACGGGCGCGCCGGTTGGTTTTGCCGGACCCGTCGGGTTGAAGGAGCCGATTCCCATTTACGCGGACTATTCCGTGATGGAAGCGGTCAATGCCGTTACGGGAGCGAATAAGAACGAAAAGCATCTGGTGAATGTGAATCCGTACCGCGATTTCAAGCCGACGGCACTGGGCGATTTGCGGGATGCCGTTGCGGGCGACTCCTGCCCGCGTTGTTCCGGGAAGTTGTCGATTCAGTCGGCCATCGAAGTCGGCCATGTTTTCAAACTCGGCACCAAGTATTCCGACGCGCTCAATGCCAAGTTTTTGGATGACGACGAAACGCAAAAAACGATTATTATGGGATGTTATGGGATCGGGATTAACCGCATCGTAGCGGGCTTGATTGAGACATCGCATGACGAGGCCGGTATCATCTTCCCGGTCAATTTGGCACCGTATGAGGTCGTGATCTGTCCGATGAAAATTACCGACGAGAAGACGATGGAATTGGCCAAGGCGTTGCATGACGGTTTGGAAGAACGGGGAATTGATTGCATTGTGGATGACCGCGATCAGCGTCCGGGCGTGAAATTTAAGGATGCCGATTTGGTGGGATTTCCGTTGCGGATCGTGATTGGCGAAAAGGGTTTAGCCGAGGGGAATTTGGAAATCAAATGGCGATGGGAGAGCGGCTCGACGATGTTATCGGTATCGGAGGCGGTTTCGGCGATCGCGGCGATGCTTGATGAGGAGCGCAAGACGAGCAAACGGTTCCAGGCGAGCCGGTAGGACGGAGTCCGTCGTCAGTTAGGGCGAATCCGTGATTGCTTTGGGCATTACTCCTTTGCTCCAAACGAGATCCTCCTCGCTCCGTGTTGCCCCTTATCGGCAAAGCACATCCAACTCTATCTGGACGAATTTTTATTCCGGCTCAACGAAGAAAACTACAAAATCGACGTGGTAGACAGAATGGAATCGCTGGTACGAGGTCTATCCCACCGCCCGATGGCCGCCGCAGATTGCCGTATAAATCTGCTCGAATTCCGCATGACTGCCAAACGAAATCACCAATTTCCCCTTGCCCTGGTCGTTCGTCTGCACCAACTGGACCTTCATTCCGCCAAGATAATGCCGAAGTTCTTCCTCCAGTTGCACGACCTGCTCGCTCCGGCGAGCGACCGGCCTGCTCTTGCCGTCCTGATCGACAATCCGCCAAGTCTGCTCCGGGTTTTTCGGCAATTCCGCCTCGCCCGTCTGAAGCAAATCCTGTACAAAACGCTCCGTCTCCCGAACACTCCAATCTTCGGCTTGAATCTTCGATGCAACCTCAATCTGCTCCCATTCCGACAGCCTCAGCAATGCACGGACATGGCCCGACGAAAGTTTTTCCTGACATACCGCATCTTGCAACTGCTGCGGAAGATTAAGCAAGCGGAGCAAGTTCGTTACCGTCGAGCGGTTGACCGCCAGCCGGTTGGCCAACTCTTCGTGTGTCGTGCCGGGATAGGCTTCCAGATAATGCGCAAAGGATGTTGCCTTTTCGATGGCATTCAAGTCTTTTCGCTGGATGTTTTCAGTCAGGGCGAGTTCCGACATTTGCTGGTCATCGACCTCGCAGATTTGGGCGGGAATCTCATTCCAACCCATCCGCAGTGCGGCGCGAAATCGGCGTTCGCCAGCAACGATTTGAAAACGTCCGTCGACCTGACGCACCGTAATCGGCTGCAATAGGCCGTGCAGATGCAGGCTTTGGGCCAATTCTTCGAGTTCGGAATCATCGAAAATCTTACGCGGCTGGAAGGGATTCGACTCGATTTTGGTAATATCGATTCGATTGGTTGCCATTTCCTCCTGTTGTTCGGCCATCGAATCAATTTCGGCTGTTGTTGGACTGCCGATTCGTCCGAGCAGTGTTTCCAGTCCTCTTCCCAAGCGTTTTCCCGTTGCCATATTGCGATCCTTTCTCAAATGACTTTGGGGAATCATGATGAAACTTGCCAAATGCGTCAAGAGCAGTCTTGATGCCCGTAGCGCAATCGCTCTTGTGTGCATTCCCAGGAGTTAACCAACGATTGCGGCTCCGCCAACGTCCGCTATAATATAGTATATGAACGAAACTCCCTCTGCTCAGCGTCTCCACATCGGCTTTTTCGGCAAACGCAATGCCGGAAAATCGAGTATCGTCAATGCCGTTACCGGCCAAGACCTCGCCGTCGTCTCCGATGTTCCCGGCACAACCACCGATCCCGTCCTCAAAGCCATGGAACTTCTGCCCCTGGGTCCCGTCGTAATCATCGACACGCCCGGCTTCGACGACGAAGGCTCTCTCGGAGAACAACGAATCCGCAAAACCAAACAAATCCTCAATAAAGCCGACATCGCGCTGCTCGTCGTCGATTCAACCATCGGCAAAACCCAAACAGATGAAGAACTTCTCGATATTTTCCGTGCAAAAAACATTCCCTACCTCATCGTTTTTAACAAAAGCGATCTGCTGCCTGACCTCCCGAATCCTCATCCCGAGGCAATCTATGTCAGTGCAACCCGAAACCTGCAAATCACGGAATTGAAGGAACGCCTTGCCGCGTTGCCGTTGCCGAACGAAAATACGCACCCCCTCGTTGCGGACTTGCTCGCGCCAGGCGACTTGGTTGTACTCGTTATTCCGCTCGACGAGGCCGCCCCGAAGGGGAGGTTGATTCTGCCGCAACACCAAACGATTCGCGACATTTTGGAAGCCCAGGCGACCGCCCTCGTTGTCCGCGAAACAGAACTACGGCAAACGATGGAACGATTCGCGGTAACACTGTCTGCAACCGACGGCCTAAAGCCGAAATTAGTCATTACGGACAGTCAAATTTTTGGCAGGGTGGCGAAGGAAATACCGGACGACATTTTTTTGACTTCGTTTTCGATTCTCTTTGCCCGATTCAAAGGCTCGCTCAACGCGGCTGTGGAGGGAGCCAAGATGCTCGACCGATTGGCCGACGGTGATACGGTATTGATTGCGGAAGGTTGTACGCATCATCGTCAATGCGATGATATTGGTACGGTCAAGTTGCCTCGCTGGATTTCGGATTATACGGGCAAGCAGATACGATTTGAATTTACGGCGGGCAGGGAGTTTCCTGACGATTTGTCGCCGTATCGTTTGGTGGTGCATTGCGGGGGGTGCATGTTGAATGATCGGGAGATGCAGTATCGGGTGCATTGTGCATTGGATCAGGGCGTGCCGATGACGAATTACGGCATTTTGATTGCGCATATTAACGGCATTTTGCCGCGTTGCGTCGCAGTGTTTTAGAGCACATTCAGAATTGGTCTGGATGCCGCTCCGTCATCCCGGCGCAAGCCGGGATCCAGGGAAACGGCATGCACGCCGCTCGGCTGGTGCCGGAAGGACGATTCTGCTACAATGTGGTGGGGGGAGTGCTTTGTTTTCGCAAACCGATGACTGATTCCGTCGTTTCCCTTGACCGAAAATCGTCTGCCCAGCAGTTGTGGATACTTGTCGCCGTCCAGATCGTAGGACTGTGCATAGCGGTACTGGGTTTTCTCATACAAGCATTTCCTTTGTTTGGTGCTCTCATTCCCAATGGTCTGGGCTGGCAGGATGGTATTGCTCTGTTCACCGCCGCGGGTGTGTGTATGTCACTGGGATCGGCGATAGGAACGTGTCATATTCTTTGCTACTCCAAAATGATGCCGACTTGGATAAAAGTTTACGGCGGTGTCGGTTGCTTGTTGTTGTATATTTGTATGCTCCTCGCACATCTATTGTTGCATTTCCCTTTCCTTGCGTCGTTGTTCCTCGGTTTTTGGTTTTTGGGATACTGTCTGATTCCGCAGTTTCTCATCGCCCGTTGGCTGGCAAAAGAAACGGAAGACGATACAATGTACATAACCTGCTGAATAGTAGAGGAAAATTTTATGCCGGAACTGGCATCGTTTTACGGAATCAAGGTGATGATGTATACTCTCGATAACAAGAAACATCATCTGCCGCATATCCATGCACGGTATCAAAATGACAAAGCGGTCTTTTCGCTTCCAGACGGTGAATTGCTTGCCGGTAATCTCCCCTCGAAAAAATTGAGAATGGTTCAAACATGGATTGACATTCATGAGGACGAACTGATGCAGTGTTGGAATTTAGCGGTTAATGGTATCGACCCGCCGAAAATTGAACCCCTACGATAAGGAACAAAACGATGTTATCGACAGAAATAAGTCCCGACGTTGTTGAGGTCATCCCACATCCCGACTTCACGCTCACGCTGACCTTTGAGAACGGCGAAAAAAAGAAGTTTGATATGAATCCATACATCGGACGTAGTCCTTGGTTTGAAGAGTTGCGTGATTGGGATTACTTTTCGCAGGCGCGTCCTGACCTCGGCACCGTTGTTTGGCCTAACGAGCAAGACCTCTGTCCTGATACGTTTTATATTGACTCCGTGCCTCTGGATTCCGGCTGGTGCCGGAAGGACGGAAGCGATTCCTGACCCATTTGGGATGATTCGCCCTGTCGTTTCAGTCTGTTGCTCTATCTGGCACACCATGCCGCAAGGATAAAACCGGCCAAAACGGCAGCAATTCCCAAAATGTTAATGGATTCATATTTGATAATTTACAAACTCACTTACTGGCAATGCGTATCAGTTGCCAAAATCCCGAGGCCATTCCGATGATGACTCCAATCACCGCAAACAGAACGACGGTTCCAAAAAGCCGATCAAGTCCAACGCCGATGATTGTCGGAATCACCATTCCGATTGCGATGACCGAAGCCCGAGCGGACCACTGAAACATAAGGGATCGAAAAGATTCATCGCCGGATTCGTCTGACATGGTGCCATTGTATATTTGACCGATTGGAGTGTCAACGGGAACAGATTGGGAGCGTCGATCGCAAGAGCGGAGTGCTTATTCGACAAAAATCGGAACCCTAAACGGACGCGGCAACTCCGGTACTTCTATGCTAAAAAAACCATCAACCTGGCGGACGGCATACGGCTCATTCGTAAACGGATTCCGGTATCCGCTCGTGTTTCGCTGTCCCAACGAATGGAGCATCGCTACCAATGCACGAGTCAATGCGGATTGGTCCTGTGCAAAAAGATACATCAAACGATCCACATCACGAAGCAGTATACTCGCAACAACAGGTTCAGTGGAAATGCCCGAGTCGTTGTATGTGTCCCGCCTCACTTGCAGTTCCCGATTGATTTGATTCAATACATCAATTCGGTTTACATAAGGTTTTTGGCTAATATCTAACACCTTTTGCATTGTCTGAAGATAAAATGCCGTGTCTTGTTCATGATTTTGGCGAAAATTTCTGTTGAATGTAAGCATCAACCCGCGTCCTTCCAGTTCATCAATGTCGTTTTGTTCCAATGCGTCGAGCGGTCCACCTATCATAATCCGGCGGTACATCATAAGTCCGGCGGCTCTGTCTCCGAACCAGGTCATATGTTCTGGATTCCAATTTTGGTATTGTTCTGTAAGTATATTTCGCAATAGGGTCATGTGCCGTCTTTCAAATTTCGGGTCAAGGATTACCCGTTGCATGACATCATAAGCCCTGAGACGCACGATGACAGAATCAGCCCGGGTTCCAACATCTTCGAGCCGCGAGGCTAAATAAGCGATTCGGAACATATAAGCCAAAGAGTCGATGGCGTCATCAATATCTCCTGCAAGCAGGGCGAGCGCGACATCGTATTCTTCCAGCAGCGCATAATCGGCAAGATACTTTGAGGCCAGCGTGTTCACGGTCGTTCCGGTATAAGAAGCCGCATCCGCCTCACGTTCAAAAACGTAATAAAAAATCGTCCCAGGTTGGTCTAACTTATTGCGGATGGAATAGAGTGCTGCTTCAAATTGCAGGGACATTTGCCGAGTGTTGTTGAGTTTTTCTGCATCAATGTCCAAAACTCCGACCGGATTAGTTCCCCAATCGACGTGCCAAGCACCGATCGGGCTTGCTTCCCAAAGTTTTTGCAAGTCATCCCGAAGCGGTATGAGTTCATTACGGGGATCGGGCCTATAGTATGTTTCAAAATACTCATGGAGAGTGGCTGCAATGTTGTTTTGTTGCAGTTCTTGTTGCCAAAGTATGTCTTCTTCGGAAGTTGCGGCGAGTCCGTGAAAAACATCGACGGGTAAACCGTTTTGTTCGATGAGTTTTCTAACTTCTTCGATGAGTTCCGGCGACCGTGCGGATCGCAGTTGTTCTGCTCCGGTGAATCGGTCAAAGGGAACGTCGAATCGGGGCGTACGGGCTGGCCGGGAAGATAACGAGGAGTAAACGTAGAACAGCACCAGGAGGGTGATGATCGTTCCCGACAGATAAATTCGCTGCGTTTTGCTCATGCTCTGCATTATATCTTATGCACAGGCATTGCGCAAGCCGGAATGACGGTTTCCGAACGGGTCTTGTGGACAAATTGAAAAAAACCGATTAAACTGGTGCCGTTCGCGTAGCGATTTTCCTTCGCCGTGTACACTCTTGCAAGAAACTCGATTTTCATGCCCCAACACGCAAAACGAATTTTGGCTGTATTGAAAAAGTCGTATCCCGATGCGGCATGTGCGTTGGATTTCCATTCGCCGCTGGAGTTAATGGTCGCAACCATTCTCTCCGCCCAGTGTACCGACGTCCGCGTCAATCAAGTTACGCCGAAATTGTTCAAGCAATTCCCCACGCTGCACGATTATGCAAACGTTCCCCTCGAACGTTTGGAAGACGCGATCCGATCGACGGGATTTTTCCGCAATAAGGCAAAAAACATTCAAAATGCCTGTCGGGAAATCATCGAGCGGTTCGATGGCGATGTTCCCGACACGATGGAGCAACTCATCACCCTGCCCGGCATTGGCCGCAAGACGGCCAACGTCATATTGAGCAATATATTCGGCAAGAACGAAGGCGTCGTTGTTGACACGCATGTTTTCCGAGTGTCCCGTCGGCTTGGCTTGGCCCAGGGCAAAACGCCGGAAAAGGTTGAGCAGGAATTGATGCAACTGATTCCGCAGTCCGACTGGTCGGCACTGGGCCATGCGTTGGTTTTTCATGGCCGACGGGTTTGCAATGCCCGAAAACCGCGATGTGCCGACTGTCCTGTGGCAAAGGATTGTCCGGCAAAGCGTTAGGGGCATATTTCAAATTGCTTTGGACAAAAAATCGTCATTCCGGCGCACGCCGGAATCCAGCCGAGCGGCGTGCATACCTATTCCCTGGTTCCCGGCTTGCGCCGGGATGACGAAAACGCGTCCAGAGCAATTTGAAACTCGCTCTAGGGGCATCGCAGGGCGTGAGCCCCCAGCGAAAAGGTCCAGAAACAGCTATCCTCTCATCACCGCACCTCAATCTCGTACCAAACGGTCTGATATTCCGGGCCCAACTCAACACGGTTGCCCTCCACTTGAATCCGCTCCCGACGGTTGCCACTCTCGTCCAAAGGATACACACAAATCGACTCCGCCCGCAAAAATCGCAACTCAAAAGGTATTCCCTCACACAATACCGGCTCGCTGCCAATCCGATTGCCATACGTGATCCGAACGGCATCAAGATGCTCCAACTCCATATCACTGTTTTCTACCAAACCCGTTGCCGCTACCAAAATCCGAATCGGCTTGCCCTGCGATTTCGCCGGGTCAAATCCGTTGCCATTCATTGAGACCATCGAAATCGTCGCCCAATTTAGCCGCGTTTCGCCCACAAGCAGCGTTACGTCGGAGAGCCCCAGTCCCATACGGCTTCCGTTAAATCCCGTAAAAACCTTCGTATTTTCGGTGGTGATTGCCACCCCGCGGTCAGGTCTTCCCAGCGCTGTGTTTCCTGGAAACCACGAAAACCCCCTGCCAAATCGCCTAATCGCGGCGGGAACCCCGGGAATCTGTTGCTGTACCGTATGATTTCCCGATACATCGAGTGCCGTCCGGTGAAACAGAGCCAATCGCGGGTCCAAGCCAATCCCGCCGAAATTGAAGTTCCAAGGGCCAAGTTGCCGTTGGAAAAGTTCAAGTTCCGTTGCAGGATTGAATGTTCCCAGCGCAAGCGATTCGCCAGTTCCCACATCGCCCCGGACGAACATCGCAACGCATGCCGGAAGATGCACCAACTTGGCCGTATGTCCAACCATATCGAAAAAGCCCGTTATCCGACGGGATTCCAACGCATTCCGGTTATGCGAATACGCGAAATGGAAAATGCCGTCCCAATCTTGAAATCGGCCAAACGCTGCCAACATCGGCAACGCTTCCGCCGCATACTGATTAGGAAACGGAACATCAAATTCGCTGACCGTATAAGGCTTGCCAAATGGCCGAGCCGTTGCAAGCCGGGGGAAAATTTCCCGGTCAAGTTCGTTGACCAATGCCCGATTGCTGACCGTCCAGTCGTTCATATCCCAAGGCCTGCCGGGAAAATGCGGATGATTCCAGTACGCATGCACATCGACGTAATCGAGTTGCGCCTGGATGGTCGTCGAACCGTAATAAAGTTGCGTTCCGCTGACGGGCTGCCGGACTTGGAGGTCGTCTTTGAGGAAGCGGTACATTCCGAGCCAATAGGTTCGTTCAATTTCGAACAGAAATTCGCAAAAATCATCTCGGGCTTCGTTGGGCAGAGCCAACGGTTGGCCAGCCGGGTCAATCGGAACGGTGAGGCCGTCGCGGTTAATAAGCGGAATTGCTCCGTCCGCGAGCGTGATGCTTTCCGGCAGCCCGATGGTTCCGCCCGGCTTGAGCGACGAGTTGCGAAATTCATACGTAAAATTTTCGGCGAGATTTCCGATGTCGAATCGGGCACGTTGACTGGACTCTTTGGGAATGAACGTAAACGTGAACGTTTGCCAATCCGTTGTCAACGGCAAAGTTCCGGCAAAACCGAGGTTGCCGTAATCGTCTTCATCCTTTCGAGGCCCGATTGACACTTCGCCGGGCATATCCGCTCGGGCTTGGATCGAAAATGTATACGGTTTCCCTTTTTCAAAGGCGTGCGGCCGCGAAATGAGTTGCGGACGCCAAGGTTCCCTGCCCATCCTGTCGATCTCAAAACGGAACACACCGTTTGCCAACGCGAGTTTGCGAGAAATGCTCACCTCATCGGTTTCGGCATACCATCTTTCCGCTTCGGTGTTGGCGGCTTCGATGTTGCAGGGCAGCATTTCGTTGCCGAGGGGTTCGTTATGGAATTGCCAGGCGGCACGCAGTGCTTCATCGGTTCCGTATTTACGCTGCAAAAAGTCGTTCCATTGTTTTTGGAATTCGGTAATATACGGCTCCGGCATGGTCATCAACTTGGAATTACGCCCGGCGGCCCATTGTTCGACGACGGAATTTTCATTACTGATTTCGATCATGGCAACGGCGGGCTCCTCGAAGTATGCCGTTTGAGTGTACGGATTGACGTGCGTCAAAAGGTCTCGGGCAAACTTTTTTTGCAATTCGATGAATGGCGGATAGAAATTGTTGAGCCCTTTATCGTAATCAGGCCGTTCGGCAGCGTGGGGAAATCCATCGCGGTCATCGAGTTTTCGGGAAACATGCAGGTTTATGTTGACGTAGATGCCGTGCAGTTTGAGTTTGTAAATGAGGTAATCGAGTCGATCGAGTTGGGCGGGATCTATGGTTGTGAGCGTTTCGGGATTGTCGCCCCAGATGTCTCGGCTGTCCATATGATGGAGGCGGACGCAGTTGAATCCGAGTCGAGCGAGGCGGGCGGCGAGTTTTTCGGATTGCTCTTTTTCGGGAAAATTTGCGGAAAAGCAGAGATTTGTCCCCCAAATTCGGAATCGCCCCTGTTCGTGATGGAAGGAACCGTCTTTGGCGTGGATGAATCCGTATTTCCCGGCGGGTGCGTGGTTCCAATCAGCGATGTTCGTGATATTATTCGGGGCGTCGTGCGAAATAACGAAGGGAAAGAGGGGAGGAAATTCGTGTTCGGCACGGGCTGTGGTTGGCCAAACGAGCAGGGCAAAGAGAAGCGGCAAGTATCGCATTTTGGAGCATTTCAGAGAAGGCAAGATGTGCCGATTGTACAAAACTTACGGCAGCGTATCAAGTACGGCAAGCGGCTTGTCCTTTCGCTCCGTATCGGTTAAAATACTGACACGGTCAAGATACCCAGAATACAAAAAATGCAACAAATCAGCGAATGGATGAGCGGTCGCGTCTTTCGATTCGTCCACGGAAATAATCTCGTTTACAATACCTGCTGGGAAGACCCAAGAATTGATAAGCAAGTCCTCGAATTGACACCAAATGACAACCTGCTCGTCATCACCTCGGCCGGATGCAATGCCCTTTCCTACGCCCTGACCGGCCTCAATCATGTCTATGCCGTCGATATGAATCCCCGGCAAAATGCCCTGCTCGAACTCAAAATATCCGGCATCCGCAACCTCGATTACGAAACTTTTTTCATGCTTTTCGGCAACGGTCGACTCAATGGCATTAAAAGCATTTACCACGCCAAACTACGCCGAGACTTGTCGCCCTGGTCGCAAAAGTATTGGGATCGACGCATCCGACGCTATTTCGACGGAAAACGCAAAAGTTTTTATTTCTGCGGTACGACCGGGGCTTTTGCCCGACTGATGAATAGCATCATCGACAAAGCCAAAATGCGGGCCGATGTCCATGAAATCCTCAATGCACAGACGATGGAAGAGCAACGCCAAATTTGGCAACGGCTGCGCGATAAACTTTGGAGTCCCAAGGTCAAGTTCATTATGAATAGGGACACGACGCTTTCGCTGCTCGGTGTGCCCAAATCGCAACGCAAGCAAATCGAAACGCAATATGAAGGGGGCGTCGTCAAGTTTGTGCAGGATTGTCTCGATTCCGTGTTTGGGACGTTGCCGACGAAGGATAATTATTTTTGGCGGCTCTACGCGACGGGGTGTTACACGCCGAGTTGTTGCCCAGAATACCTGGAACGCGAAAATTTTGAGGCATTGAAGGGCGGATTGGTCGATCGGATCAGCGTGCATTCCAATACGGTCGAAGGATTTTTACGCAAAAGCGATGCCAAGATTTCGCGGTTTGTTTTACTGGATCATATGGATTGGCTTTCGTATCATCTTTACGATGCGTTGGTATCGGAATGGGATGCGATATTGGGTTGTGCGGCGGAAAACACGCGGATCATTTGGCGGAGCGGCGGATTGCGGACGGAGTACATTGATTCCGTGCCGGTCAAGTATCAGGGCAGAGAAACCCAGTTGGGGGAGATTTTGACATACGATACCGAACGAGCGGCTCAGTTGCATAAACTCGACCGCGTGCATACCTACGGGAGTTTTTACATCGCGGATCTGAAAGGAGGGTAATCCGTTGGACTTGTTCGGAACCCTCACAATCGTCATCCCGGCCCCATCGTCATCCCGGCGAAAGCCGGGACCCAGAGGAACCGACATCACTCGCAATGTCTGGATTCCGGCTTGTGCCGGAATGACAGTTTCCGAACAAATCCGTTACAAAAACGTCAATTCCGAGATGTTCGTGCCCTGAATGCCGATGTATTTCTTCGACTTTGCGGTGTCGGTTTTTTGCGACTCCGCATAAATTTCGTCCGATACATCTAAAAACGCCTCCACAATGAGCGGATCAAAACACGTCCCCTTCCTGTCCGTAATGATTTGCAATGCTTTTTCATGCGTGTACGACGGCTTGTACGGACGAATCGAAACCAACGCATCATAGACATCGACAATCGACATACAACGGCCCTGAAGCGGAATGTCTTGGCCGGACAAACTATAGGGATACCCCGTGCCGTCCCATTTCTCGTGGTGCGAAAGCGCGATCGACTGGGCATAACGAATAAACCGATGCTGTTTTAATTCTTGCTCGATTCCTTCGATGATTTGGGCCCCGACGATCGTATGCGTTTTGATGGTGTTGAATTCTTCCGGTGTCAACGTTCCCGGCTTTAACAAAATAGCATCGGGAATCGCAACTTTGCCGATGTCGTGCAACTGCGACGACATCAGCATGAGCGGCACGTCCCAAGAATTGACTTCCTTGCTGTAAATGTTGTTTTTTAACAATCCGTCGATCAATGTGCGAAAAAAACGTTGCGTTCGGCAAATATGCGTTCCGGTATCGCCGTCGCGGTACTCCACGACATTTGCCAACACGGAAAAAATCGCCTTTTGCAAGTCCAAAATGGCGAGCGTTTGCCTTTCCACCATTTTGCTTAAGTCGTTGCAGTGTTCGTACAACTGCTTTTTTCTCGTTTCCGAAATCAGATGGCTTTCGATGCGTTTGAGGAGCAGCGGCGGCGAAAACGGTTTGGTAATGTAATCGACCGCTCCGAGCAAAAGTCCTTCGAGTTCGCTATGAACATCCTGTCGGCCAGTCACGAAAATGACAGGGACTTCTGCGACGAAAGGGTTCTTTTTGAGTTCTTGCAGCACGCAGTATCCGTTCATCACTGGCATTTCGACATCGAGGAGGATCAGGTCGGGAATAATTTGATTATGGATCAGTTCAAATAATTTTTCGCCGGACGGAACGGTAAAGATTTCGTATTGGTCTTTGAGGACATTTTTTCCGCTGATGAGATTTGTCGCATCATCATCGACCAGTACAACTTTTTTGCGTTCTGCCTCCGGCATGTGTTGGTTTGTAGCGGTTCACGGTGCTATTCTATGCGGCAATGATACCATTTTGCACAGTTTGTATCTAGTCCCCAGGGCAGAACGCTATGCTGGAGAACAAGGGCAAAAAACGCCGGCTTGTCGTTGATTCGAGAGTTTGGAGCGGTTCGTTGCCGTCGCTCTGCCTATTTTGACAAAATGCCCTCTTTTTGGCAAAACAGGGAGTCTGATAAGGACTGTTGAGAGCCGAACTGTGCAAAAAGTGTAAATGAGTTACCGCTCTCAAAATTTCCGTGTTTTGCTCGGTATTTTTTTGCCCCATTTTCGGAAATCGCTCAAATTAAAGGAGAAGCCTGGAAAATCATTGTTTTCTAGGCTTTTTTCTTGAAAAAGACATGTTTACCATTGTAATTCCGAACTTTTGACACAAGGTCGCCTCTTGTGTGATAACCATTTGCCGTTTAAGGCAAAGTTGGTAACCTCGCGTAAAGAGAGTTTTTTTCCTTCCCTTCCCTGAAAAGGAAAAAAAACGGTGTAAGAGATCGTTCGCGTTTAGGGCGTGTTGGTACTAATTTTTCATGAAGACGATGATATTTGCGAAAGCAATGAACGCATTGTAGGTTTCATCGAGTTTGTCATGCCTCGTAAACACGCGATGGAACTCCTTAATATAGCGAAAGATACGTTCGATAACATTTCTTCCCTTGTACAACTCCTTGTCATACTCCCACGGCTCTTTGCGGTTGCTTTTCGGCGGAACCACTGGAAACATCCCGCACTCCATCGCCTTCACGCGACACTTATCTTCCTCATACGCCTTGTCCATGGTCAACGGCTTGCCCTTCGCTAGTTCTACTATCAATAATTCTACTTCAATATCTTCTGCTACTAATATCAATAGAAAGATACATACAATCGGCTACTTTCACCTGCTACTGCCGAAGTCGTGTTAGTAGTTAAATCTCTTCTACTTTTAGTAGCGGACTAGAGTTTTTTCGGCGCACCGGCTCCATCAGGATGCACTTTGATATAAGTGCTGCCCAACACAAGTGCCTTAACTCATTTTCTGTAAACAACTTACATTTGGAGTTGTTTTTCGATGCGGTCGAAGATGCCGCGATCCATCCAATAGCGAAAACGGCAGTAAATACTGTTCCAGTTGCCGAACTTTTTCGGCAAGGCTCGCCATTTACATCCGTTTTCAGCGATGGAGTGCAAGGCTTGAAAAAACGAAAGAGAATCAATCTCAACATTGCCGCGTTGTTTGGGCAACAAGTGTTGGATACGGTCAATATGTGCTTGAGACCATTCCATAACGCATACTATAACGATTGCGATAATATAATGCAAGATTAGTGCCAACACGCCCTAGCGACGACATGGCACTTTCTCCAGCGGTGGGCACCGCCTGTCAACTTCACGTTTGGTCGTGTTGTGTCCGGTTAGTTTATCAACGCCTCGGCCAACTGACTCGCCTAAAAACCTAACCATTTATAGCCGCCTAAACCTACCTCGCTCGCGATGGCAACTGGCAACCGTTGGCTATGGACTTGGCTGGCAAATCAAGAATAATCCATGACACCGTTGATATTGGATGTTATGAGTACGATGGACTCATTCCTGCAATCAATTTTCATTATATCGCCTTGACAGCAACTTTTGTGACACTAACATGGAACTCTGCCGCAAGAGCAACAGGTCATCAAATCAGATATCGAGAGTCTAATGGCCAATGGGGGACAGCGGTTGCTTATGTGAATCCGACATCTATCGGCAATCTTATCACCGGCATTACGTATGAATTCCAAATTCACAGAGTAAATGACGATGAACATTCTGGCTGGTCTCCAACGCTTCGATTAATGCACACTATAAGACTAGAGCGAATTAAAGTTTACTCTGGAGTTATTTTTGAAATTTGTTAGACTCTGTTTGTTTTCACGTTTTATTTTGTTTTCAGGGAGGGGGCAATGCCGCAAGCGTATTCATTGGATTTGCGAGAACGCGTGTTAAAAGATTGCGATGGCGGTCTGTCCAGCGAGGCCGTCGCGAAAAATATAACGTCAGTCCCTCCTGGGGCTATTCATTGTGCAAGCAACGCAGTGAAACCGGAAACATCACCACCAAAGAATACAAATGAGGCAGGAAAAATAAATGAGCACCCTACGAACAAGAAGTGCGACAACTTGTTTCGGACCATCCCGATGCGACGCTCGTTGAACTTCATGCATTGTTGCCCAATAAAGACAATGTAACAGTAGTAACGCTTCACAATTTTTAGAAGCGATTGAAGATTACATGGAAAAAAACTCTTGTTGCGTCAGAACAGGAATTGGTTAAGACGCTCAAAGAAGGAGCCATTGTCGTGTTGGACAATTTGAGTTCGCATAAAGTGGCGGGTGTGAAAGTAGCGATAGAAAGAGTAGGAGCGAAAGTAATATATTTACCTCCTTACAGTCCTGATTTGAATCCGATAGAACAGGTCTTCTCTAAACTGAAGACGATGTTGCGTAAGTTGAAGTTGCGAACGATGGAGGCACTATGGCAAAGACTGGGTGAACTGTGCGATGTTTTTTTACCGGAAGAATGCAAAAACTATTTCAAACACGCCGGATACAAAACCAGAGAAAAAAACATACTAAATTTTAATACGATCTAGATAAAATCCATGATACTTTGCGAGAACAGGTTCGTATCCAAGCGGGACGCGAACCCACACCCCGTGCGGGAAATATTGATTTACAAAGCGTCAAGTCTGCACGCACTGCCGACATCCGTGGGTTCGATGCAGGAAAAAATCAATGGTATCAAACGGCACATTGCCGTTGACACGCTTGGATTGTTATTGGCGGTTGAGAACTATCGTCGGTTGAATCGCAACTATGAATGTTGGGAGGAAACAAGCGAGGCGGTCGTCAAAATGGCCATGATTCTCGTTATGCTTCGCAGACTCGCCTAAAAGGCCGCACTTGCTCTGAGTACGGACTCATTGTGGGCACGGAGATTCACGCTGCCGTCATGAAAGGACACGCCGACTCCGCCGGGATGATTGCTCGCGGCAGACATCCAGGCATAAATGTATCCGCTCGAACAATTCGGACTGTTCGGCGGCATAAGCGTGTAAAATTGGGTCGCACCCGGAAAATTATCCCAAGCACGCTTTCCAAGCCAATGGTTGGTATCGCTGTGCGTTTCTTGATTGGGATCCCTGAACATCCCGTTGGGGCCCCGAGTATTCAGGCAGTCTTGCGGAATTTGGTTATAATGGGCATGTATTCCCCAGGTCATAAGTTCTTTGAATCTTCCGCCTCGGTTATCACCGCCGGCGGGCCCGTTGCTGCCGATGATGCCTTCGCTAAATGCAACCGTATTGCTGGTCCCGCTGGTTATGACCGTGAGACTGGCAGTAAAACCTGAGGCACGCAACCAACTGCGAGGCATGTTGATGTGCCGTCGGCTCGTTAGGTAATCAGCGGAGTTAACAAGGGGGTGGGGTAACCCGGGGGCTGACGCCCCCGGCTCTTGCGCCAGCCCTCCGGCTCGTGCCTGCAAATATGAACCGCATCTAAAATCCCAATCCGCCGAACAACGTGCGGCGTTGCGGCGGTTGACGAATCGACCGCTCCCGTGGAAATGCAATGCCAAACTCCTGTGCCGCCTTGAGATAATCCACCGTGATCGCCAATACCTCGTCAACATAAAAATCACGCTTGATCTCCCGACCCTTGTTGGCTAAATCCTCAAACTCCTCCCGCTCCCATTCGTCAGCGTTAAAACGTTTGATCTCCTCCATATAGCGATCTTTGTTCAGCGGCGTAACTCGCCTTGCCCGGGCATCCCGATAGGCGGAAATCCGCTCTAACTCTTTCTCAAAATCTTCCGATTGGCCTATCCGCTGATTGGAACGTCTCGTCAATTCGGCAATGATTTGCGGCGAAACGAACGGCCGCTGGCTAAATCCCGGTGCCGTTGCAATCCGCTGCAACGTCAACGCATTGTCCAAATCGGATTCCAACACGCCTTCCATCGCATCGGTCAGCGACGGCAACACGATGTCCGATTCGACGCCCAATCCCTGCGGCGAAGTCCCGCTCGGCCGGTAATACCCCTGAATGGTGATTTTGCCCGACCCAAGATTGCTGCTCGCGGTCATATTCAAGTCCAATACCGACTGCACCGTACCCTTCCCGTGCGTTATGGAATCGCCGATAATCAACCCTCGCCGGTAATCTTGGATGGCCCCGGCGAGAATTTCGCTCGCACTGGCACTGAATTTGTTGGTCAAGACGACGAGCGGGCCCGTCCAATCGGTCGTCGTGTCTGTCGTTCCTCGCGCCTGCGGCCGAGTACGCGATTCATCCTTCACCTGCACAACAACGCCGGCACCGAGGAAAAGATTGGTAATTCCAATCGCTTCCTGCAAGACGCCACCGCCGTTGAAGCGTAAATCAAGAATAACCGCATCGACATCTTCTTCTACGAATCCGGCCAGGATTTTTCGGACATCCTCCGTCGCGCTTCGGATATTTGCGGCTCGTTGCCGAGCAGCCTGCATATCGAAATAGAAGTCAGGCAATTCAATCATACCGATTCGGAAGGGCGTGCCATCCGGTTTGAGACCGGCTTCAAAAATCGCAGAAAGTGCGGCTTGCTCATCCAAATTGATTTCGTCCCGAACGATTTCGACAATTTTAGAAGGCCCTTTTCCGCCGGGCAAAATATCCAGGCGAACCACGGTTCCTTTTTCTCCCCGAATGAGTTTGACGACGTCGGTAATTTTGAAGTCGATGACTTCCTCGATTTTCCCGTCTCGTCCTTGCCCGACACCTTGGATTTTATCTTTTGGCCGTATTTCGCCCGACCTTTCGGCGGGACTGCCCTTGATAACATCCCGAACGACAATGAATCCGTCTTCGGCATACAAAGTTGCCCCGATTCCCTGGAAATTTTTCCCGATTCCGGCATTGAAACTTGCTTCTGTGGACGGCGACATGTAACTCGAATGGGGATCCAAAGCCCCGGCAACGGCATTGAGGAATAGTTCCATCACGTCATCGTTGGCTTGTTGCCGAACACTGGCAAGGATTTCCGCATTGTCGATTCGGCCTTCGAGTAGCGTTCGCCGCTGTCGGCTAATGTATCGCTGCCGCAGCCGGTCAACGGGATCGCGGTCATCGAGTTCTTCCGGCTCACGCCCGGCGGCAATGTCTTTTTCGCGTTTTTGCTCGCTGGAGGTTCGCTCGGCCATTAGGGCCAGCATTTCGCTTTTGATTCGCTTTCGCCAGCGTTCGTATGCCTCTTCGGTCGTTTTCGGGAAGGTCTGCAATCCGCGTTCTCGGACGACATTTTCGTCGATCGCAAAATCAGCCAGCCTATCGAATGCATGATATTCATCGGCGGTAAAGTCGATGGGATTGGCCAAAATTTGCAGGATCATGCTGACTCGCTCTTCAAGTCGGGTCAGGTAACGGTTGTATATTTCAAACGCCGGCCGGACATCGACGGGCTGCTGTTTCATCAAATCCGTCAACCGCGATTCGTATTTCATGCGGAATTCGTCAATATCGGACTGATAGAAAAAGATTTTTTGCGGGTCGAGTGCTTTGATATAGAGCCGGAATGCTTCTTTGGAGACGGCTTGATCGAGTATTCGCTGCGAAATGTGGTGTCTTTCCAGGGCATCTACGAAGGAGCGTGTAACGAGCCGTTCTTGCAGATTTGGCCGTAGGGGCAAGAGGGGTTCTTGCGAGCCCTGCACAGTTCCCCGCCAGGTATTCGTGCTAAACATTGCGGCCGAGAGCAGGAACGCAAAAACGAGGAGAAGCAGCGTCCGATGGGTGCGAATTGTTGTCATTATGCGAGTATTCATTGCGTGAATGTTGGGGGCAGTATTATCCCGTCATTGTAACGTTTTTGAGCATTTTATGCAAGAGTAATTTTGGGTAATTTGGGCATAAAATCGCTCTTGCAACGCCTACGTCAATTTCCTATCATTCTCCGCAGTATGAGCGACATGGAAATCAAAACCATATCCGTACGTCTCGACAATCCAACGGTACTCGCTACCGACTGGAATCGGCGGATGCACCCAAAAATCGAAGTCGATCTGCGGCCCGATCTGCTCAAATCCCTGCCCAACGCCCGAATTCTCATATCCGGTGCCGTCAGTTCCAAAGTCCGCGTGCATTCGAGAAGTTGGTTTTTCATCCCGCCCAATGATGAAGCACAAAACGAAAAAATCAAAGAACCCAAACTGTGTCCCATTTCCGAGCCAGAACCATCGTTAGACGCGGAATTAGACCCCTATTTTGAAGTCTATTTTGACACGGAACACAGCCAAGCAGATGAGCAAACGGACGTTGCAGAACCCCATACGGACACTGCAGAACCCCTTACGGACGTTGCGGAACCCCATGACGATTCCCCGCTGCACAAGGAAGAAATCGAATCGCTCACCCGGATTCGCATTCCCCGCGATGCCGTTAAGATTCAAGACCGACTCAACTACATTTTGCAGCCGCCGATTGAGTCCATTTTGAACCTGCCGACGCTGGAAATGCCGTTTGACCCGTTCCCCTTTCAACGGGAAGGCATCGCCTTTTTGTACAGTTCGCACTTCGCAATCCTTGCCGACGAGATGGGGCTCGGGAAAACGATGCAAGCGATTACGACGATCCGCCTGCTCATCCGAACCGGCGAAGTCCGCAGCGTGTTGCTCATTTGTCCCAAACCGCTTTTGACGAATTGGCAACGGGAATTTGAACAATGGGCGCCCGAAATCAACGTTAAGCAAATTGATGGGTCGCCGCTCCGCAGAAAATGGCTTTGGCAGGTGCCGGGAATTCCCGTTCGGCTTGCGAATTACGAATTACTGAACCGCGATAGGGAATTTTTCGATCCGCCCGAAGGCGAAGAAGCCCCGAAGTTCGACCTCGTCGTGCTGGATGAATCGCAGCGAGTCAAGAACAAAAACAATGCGACGTCCGAGGCGGCCCGGTCAATACACCGCGTTCGAAATTGGGCGTTGACGGGAACGCCCGTTGAAAATTCGGCGGAAGATCTCGTCGGAATTTTTGAGTTTCTCTCCACCGGCTTTTTGCAGTCGGGACTCAAGCCGACCGAGATCAGCAAAATCGTCGGCGAACATATTTTGCGTCGGACGAAAGACTCGGTGCAACTGCAAATTCCGCCGAAAATGATGCGGGATGCGTTGCTGTCTTTGACGCCGGAGCAATCCGAAACGTATCGAATTGCGGAGGAAGAGGGCGTATTGCGTTTGTCCGAAGCGGGCGAAGAAATTACGATTCCGCAGGTGTTTGAACTGATTCTTCGGTTGAAGCAGATTTGCAATTTTGATCCTGCAACGGGGGAAAGTGCAAAATTGCAGCAACTGCTTGCGGATATGGAGGAAATTGCCCAGAGCGGACGCAAGGCGATTGTTTTTAGCCAATGGGTCGATACGCTCTATCGGCTGAAGGGGCCCTTGGAACGCTTCGGAACGACGGAATATCACGGGAAAATACCGTCAAACAAACGGGACGAAATGATTCGGACGTTTCGCGAGGACAAGGATGTGCATGTCATTTTGATGAGTTACGGAGCGGGCGCGGTCGGTTTGAACTTGCAGTTTGCGGGCTATGTCTTTTTGTTTGACCGATGGTGGAATCCGGCAGTGGAGGATCAGGCGATCAATCGGGCGCATCGGATAGGGGCATCGGGCCCTGTAACGGTAACGCGTTTCATATCGACGAATACGGTAGAGGAGCGGATCAACCGGACGTTGGAGGAGAAACGTAATTTGTCGGAACAGATACTTTCCGGCGCTCGGGGCATTAATTCGTCGAATGGATTGAACCAGGAGGAGTTGTTTGGCCTGTTTAACTTGCAGGTTCCGGCAAAGTTGATCGCCAAGAGCAAAAAGGCCGCGTGAGCAAGAATGGATCGTATGACCGGAGGGCTAACGCTCTCCGCTCTGGCAGTCAACTCGGCCGGTTTTCGGATAGAATAGAAAAAGCAGGCAAGGTTTGACCGCCAAACTGCCGATACAGATTATGGTGTATCCCGTTCTTTATGTGAATCGAACGCACAATGTACCGAATTGCACTCTTCATCGTTTTCTCCTTCGTCGCTTCCGTTCTCGGTGCTGACGAACCCAGCGTCCAGCCTTCCGAAGCGTCTGCCGAAGTACAGCCCGTCATAGAACAACCTGACGAACCGCCCGCCGCACAAACTCCCACCATCCTGCCGTTTCATACTGCCAACTCGCTCGCTCGGATTGTCGACCCCTTCGTTGCCGACCGACTCGCCCTCGACGAAACACAGCGCAATGAGGCAATCCGGCTCATCAACGTCCAAACCCGCGATGTTTCCAACGCCCAAGCGGCCGGAGTGCCGCCGGAACAGATTTTGGAAATTTACAAACAAACCGAAGAACGTCTCGCAAATCTGCTCACCGCAACGCAACGAGCCGTTTTGGAACAAGGACTCGATGGGACCAGAATCCGGCTCGTCTTCCGAAATCAACCCTGGCGGGATGTCTTGCAATTTATCGCCGACCAAGGCAGTTATCACCTCATTATGGATGCTCCGCCGCCAGGACCCTTCAATTACTCCGACGCCGAAGAACGAACCATCGTCGAAGTGCTTGACCTTATCAACAGTATCCTCATCTCGAACGGTTACACCGTCATTCGGCGTGATCGGATTTTGCAACTTCTCGATTTGCGAAGGCCGATTCCCGTTTGGGTATTCCCTGTCGTCAGACCGGAAGAATTGGTGGGGCGAGGCTCCTCGGAATTCGTTTCCGTACAATACGAACTAGAACGCCGGGATATGGCGACTGTCCGGCAAGGCATCGCCCATCTCATTTCACCGCCCGAAAACCCCTATGCCCGAGTATTTGAGTTAGGCGGCAACAATCTTCGGGTCATCGACCGGGTCGAAGTTCAGAATGCGATATTGCGGATCATCAATTCGACGGACAATCCGCAACCGCCGCAACGCCAGGAGGAACCGCGTCCCGAGCCGCCGCCCCCTCCAAGATGGGAAACCTATACCATCGCAAAAAATGACCCCGAAAAAATTGAAGCCGTTTTCAGAGAGTACGTTCCGAACATCCAAATGCTTCGTTTGCCGAACTCGCGGGAAATGCACGTTTTTGCACCTCCGCCGGACCATGAACGGCTCGAAGATATTCTCAAAATGCTGGAAACGGATACCGGAGCAGGTCGGGGTGCGGATTTTGTGTTCGTTCCCTATCAACTGACGAGCGGAACGTTCGCCGCGTTTTTGGTACAACTTGAGCAACTCGGCACGCAGGATCGGCTGCAAGGCCATATTGCCGCCCAAGATGCGCAACGCAATCTCGTGATGGTTTGGGCGACTGCCGAACAGCATCAACTGCTCGAGCAGATTTACGCTCAAATGATGGGACAATCGCAACAACAAGCCGCCGGGGCCGCCTCGGGCGACGGCGTCGTCGTTTTTTCGCCGAAAAACATTGCCCTGGATACCCTGCAAACCGTCATCGAAGATATTTATCCGGCAGCCCGCATTGTGTCGGATTCGCAGCGAGGACAAATTGTGATTCGCGTCCGTGCGGAACAAAAGGAACCCCTGGAATTGCTCCTGCAGCAACTCGACGCCGACGATCCCGAAGCACAGCGGCGATTTTTCAAATCCTATCCGATTACGACGGGATTTTATTCGATTCGGGCAAATTGGAGCCGATATTCGCCGGTTCAATTCATCGCGGATTTGCAACGCCTCGCGCCCGCTGCCCGTATTTCATTCGATGAACAATCCCAACAGTTAATCGTTTGGGGAACCGAAGGGGAACACGAAATTATCGAAGCCGCCGTCTCGGATTTGATCGGTGACGGCTCCGAAAAACGATTTCAACGGTTCGAACTTCGGCGAATGAATTCCTGGACGGCTCGGCAAATTTTGCGTCGGATGTTTCCGACCGTCGAAATTTCGCTCGATGATGCAGGCCGGACGCTCATCGCAGAGGGACATCCCCGATTATTGCCCCGAGTGAAAGAACTGCTCGATGTGATTGACCCATCGGAACCTTCGGAGCACGATCCCGTTGTGATTTTTTATGCACTGCATGCGGAGCCGACACAGCAAATCCTTGCCGTGCTTCGGCAATTTGCTCCTTGGCCTTCGCAAATCGTTCCCGACATTCAGGGAAAACAGATTATGGTGCTTGCCAAGCCTGCCGAACACAAAATCATCGAAGCGAATGTTGACTTGATCATCGGCTCGTTTACGCCGCCCGAGGAGCCGGTGCTGTGTATCTATACGGCAACACGGGAAGAGCGAACCCGGCTTGAGGCGTTTTTTCAAGTTGCGTCGGCGGAACTTCGGGGAGCGAGAATTCTTCCCGACGGCACTCCGTGGCCGGGACAGCAGGGCCGCGGAGCGCAGCAACAGCAAGGAGCCGCTCCGACCAACCGGATTGCGATTTGGGCAAGACCTTCGGAGCATGAATTGATTGCGACCGTATTGCAGCAGTTTCAGGCGAGTCAAGCCGGTGTTCCTGACCGGCAACTGCGGAGTTTCCCGATGTCCGTTGGCGATATGACGACGGCATTGAATATCCTGCGGGTATCGCATCCCGATGCCATGCCGTTTCCTGACACGTCGGGCAACCGCTTGATGGTTTGGGCAATAGCCGATGACATGAGAAAAGTTGCCGAAACCCTGCGAATCCAGGGAAGCATTGACGACCGGGAAATGCTTGCGTATTCGGTCGTCGGCGTATCGCCGGAAACGCTGCGGACGGTGATTTTAGAGATTTTTCAGGGCCTTCGGGTAACGCCGGAGCCGCAGAACCGAAAAATCCTCGTTTGGGCATCGCCCGAAGAACACGTCAAAATTGCCGAAATCGTCGAACAAGCAAATAAGCAAGTTGACCCGGATTCGGAACTTGCGGAAAAGTTCGCCGTGTATTCGGCGGCGAATCTTGATATTGACATCATTTTGCCGCTCTTTCAAGCAATCATCCCCGAGGCCGACGTACACCCCAGCAACGAACGGATTGTCGTTCGGGCAATCGCACGGGATCATGCCCGAATTGAAGAATTGTTAACGCAACTTCGCCAACGCGATGAGACGTTACGGCCAAAATTGGTCGTGCATCCCTTTGGAGAAACGGATCCCGTAATGATTGAGGCATTGCTTCGCAGTCAGTTGCCGAATGCCGAATCCATGTCGCCGGATGATTTGGTAATACGGCTGGGCTGGTCATACTACTATGAACGTGATCCCTGGTCACGTAACTATTTTGGCATACAGCAAACGCCTAAAACCGGATATTATAAAGTTGACCCGCCAACGCGCTCGGTTTATGTTTTCGCAACCGAAGAACAGCATGAATTGCTTGCCGAAGCGATGAAACAACTCATCGCCGCCGGAAATATGCCGGGAGTACAACTGACCATCCGCCGATATTCCTTGAATGATATAAGCAGTTTTTGGAATGTTGAGACGCTGCTGCAAAGAGTTGCACCCTCCGCAATCTTTCAACCAGTATTCGAACTGGTTCAGCTTACGCACCCAGAATGGGGCCCATACTGGTCGAACCGGTTTAGCGGCGAAATGTTAGTCTACACATTTGAAAGCGAACACGAAAAATTGGAACAACTGATTCAGGAAATGAACGATCGGACGGGAGGAGGCCAGCGGCAGATGCTGACCATCACGTTGCCGGAAAATACGCCGTTTAGCCGGGAACGGATTATGGAAACCATCCAACAGGTTCATACCAATATCTCGCCAATGCCGGGCGGGATGCCGAACCAAATCCTTGTTTGGGCGCAGCCGCACCGCTTGGAACAGATTCAAAAAATAGTCGACGAAATCGCTCAACCGCTGCCCGTCGGGGAGCGGACGGTTCCGCGAAGTTATCCCTTGCAATTTATCAGCACCGAAGATGCCGTCGCTTGGCTTTCGGCATTGTATCCGAATGTTGCATTCGATCCATCGCGGGCGGGCGGAATTGCCCCGACGCAACAAACTCCGCAACAGCGGCGTCAACAACCACCCGCCCCGAGTGCAGGCGGTACTCGATTTATCATTGCCGTCGCAACGCCGCTCGAACATATCGAAATCGCCAAAACCATCCAGGAACTCGACCGGGATATGCCTGATTCGCACAAAATGGTGCCGCGAACCTATTCCGTGGATGATGTTCCGCCGGAAACGTATTGGCAATTTTACGATTCGCTCGTTCGGGCATTTCCCAATGCCGTGGCAACTCCGCGACAAGCCCGAATGGCCGTGCTCGTCGTTGCAACCGAAAACGACCATCGAGAAGTTGCCCGATTCCTGGAGGCCTATCGCACAGACAACGAGCGGAGCCGACCACGTTTGGAAATTTACATCCTCGCTCGGCATAATTATTATTTCATCCTCGGCCTGCTTCAGCGAATTGCTCCGGCGGCATTCATTTCGCAGGGGGCAACACCGCAGATCGTGATCGTTTGGGCAACGCCGCGCGAGCAATTGGACATTGTAGATGCCTTGTCGATGCTGGAAACCGCTGCCGTGAATATGGAACTCGACTATAAGATGGCAGTTTACAAAACGGGGACGGGCAGGGCAAACCTTGTTATCGACGTAATACGCGGTCAATTTCCCGGCGTTGTCGCTTGGGCCCTCAACCCGAACGAAATCTTCGTTTGGGGAGCCCCCGCCGTCCATGAAGGCATTGCACCGTCGCTCGAAGCGATTGCCGGAGTCTTTCCCGAACCGGAATTACGGCCGTATTTCTTCAAACACGTCCGAATGGAGGAAGGATTTCACATTTTGAATCAAGCCTTTGTCGGGCAGGTCGTTTCCATCACGCCCCGGCACGCGACGGATGATTTGCTCATCTTCGCAACGGCGGATGTTCATGCAAAAATCGAAGCAAGCATTGCGAATTTCGACATTCCGCGTCCGGCGGATACGGAATTGCAAACGCGGACATTCGATATTACCGATCTTCCCTCCGGGATGTTTTGGCATGCAGTAGGGCAAGTTCACAATGCCCTGCAAGGCCGTGTCCATGTTTCGCAGGGGGTTACGCCGGGGCAGTTGATCGCGATTGGAAAACCCGCCGACCTCGATAAGGTTGGCCAGATGGTTGCAGAAATGCTCAGAACATACATCGAACTGGAAACGCGGGTTCATGATTTGAGCGAAATGCCCGACGGAAGCATTTGGAATGTCATCAATCAAATCACCGCCGCATTGCAGCATCGTGTGCAAGCGACGACGGGAGCGGTACCGGGACAGTTGGTTGTCATCGGGCGTCCTGCCGACCAAATACGGGTCGATAAAATCGTTGAGCAAATTCTCGGCCAGCATGTCGTGCCCGTCGTGAAAGCATACGATTTGAGCGATTTGCCGCCGGGCGCTTTTTGGACGGCATTAGATCAAATTCGCGAATCGATGCAATGGCGTGTCCAGACAACACCCGGCGTAACACCGGGACAGTTGGTCGTCCGGGGAAGGCCGACGGATATTAAAAGAGTTGACGAAATGGTTGAGCAGATGCTTACCGAACGCCCCGAAGCGACGGCCTCGACGAAAGTCTATACGCTCCAACGGGCCAGCAATGTTCAAAACATTATGGCAATCATTCCGACGATCACGCCCAGTGCAAGACCGCAGATAATAACGGGTTCCAACCAAATTATGGTTTTGGCCCGAGCGGCGGATCACGCCAAAATCGACGATGCGATTACGGCATTGAATGAAGCGGAGCCGGATGTTTTGGTACATCTGCATCCGCTTAAAAACATCAATCTGACTACCGCAACGTTGATTTTGAACACGATGCGTGCCGAACGGGGACATGATATTCGGGTATTCTATGACGGATACGGTTATCAATTTGTCGTGCTGGGGAAATCTGAAGACCAGCAAATGGTCGCCGAAATTTTGGACAGTATCCGAGCAGAGGATCGCGATTTGCTGGCCGTCCGATTGGACTATGTCGATCCGGTCGATGCGCAGAGTGCGATTAACACGCTGTTTATAGATGAGCCGCTCTCCGTGAGTCCTAGTGTCAACGTCAACCTGAACACGAATATGATTTTCGTGCAGGGCATGCCGCCGCAACTGGAACGGGTCAGCCGGCTGCTGCGTGAGATGGGCGAAAATGTTTGGTATCCTGTTGAGCCGGCGAACGGTCAGCAGTCCGGTGGCAATATGCGTCCGGCGGCATCGAATATCCGAACGATAAATCTACGCGGCGACGCCAACATACTGCGAGAACTGCAACGCCACTGGAATCAGCCGAATCCGTTGCAGATCGTCCGACCGGAGGGAGAGGGAGGGAGCGAAACACCCTCGCAATTCTCGCTGGAAGACGAAATCCGCCGGGATGCTCCAATGCAAACGGAGCCGCAACCTGAAGGAGCACCGCCTGTCTTTGTCGTTGTCAACGCCGACGGTTCCGTAACGATCACCTCGGCGGATACGGTCGCATTGGACCAACTCGAATCATTGCTACAAAGGATTAACAGCGGAATTGTTTTTGAAGGTCGGGATTATACGATTTATTCGGTACGGAACATCAGTTCAGATATTGTGTATGGCCGATTGGCTTTGGTTTTGCGTGATAAGTTGATGCAGCAGATGCCGCCGTCTCCGGGAGTGCCTGCTCGTCCGCGATTGGATATACGGCCGGACTTGACTACAAACACAATTTTCGTACAGGGTTCTCGGGTGGATCGCCAGGAAGTTGGCCGACTGATTGCTCAATTTGACGTGTCGGAACTGCCTGGAACGCAACAGGTTCAGAGGCCTGTCAGTGTGCAGATAGAGAACACCGAGGCTACGCGAGTGCTTAATGAAGTCTTGAAAGTATATCAGCAAAAAATGTGGCAGACTTTCTTGCCGGGTGGAGTCAGACCGCGAATTGAGGTCAATACGGTCAGCAACTCGCTGGAAATTATAGCACCGGAGCCTTTGCTTTCGGAGTTAAAGGAGTACATAGAGGAGGTGGACCAAAAGGCGCAGGACGAGCCGGGCCGGAAATTGCAGGTGATACAACTTGGCGTGAGGGCACAGGTGATAGACAGGGCGATGCAGGAACTTCGTCAAGCGTATATGCAGCAACAGCAGCCGTTTTATGGTTACGGAATGATGCCGATGCAGGGTTTTCCGATGCAGGGAATGCCAATGCAAGGATTCCCGATGCAGCAATTTGGAGGGGGATTTGCACCTGGTATGGGCATCCCGATGCAGCGTCGGTTTTAGGCAACGAGTCGCGAGTGGATTTTATTGGCCGTGTAGCGTCTGATGGTACGGAGCCCGCGACGGGCTCTGTTCACGTCTCTGTTTGTTTGCGGTAAAATACTACTCACCATCCTTCTTCCCGTGTAAAACTATCATGCAGAAAATCACTTTCCTTCTGATCTGCTTGCTTGCACTGCCGATTGCCGCCGAGCAAGCCCCACCGCCGGAAGCCGAACGCAAAGCGGGCGACCGTATGGAGTTGAAAATCAACGACGTCGAATACGCATTCCGCTGGTGTCCGCAGGGTACATTTATGAGGGGTGATGAACCGGGAGAGGTATCCCGCGGTTTTTGGATGCTCGAAACGGAAGTTACGCAAACAATGTGGGAAAGCGTGATGGGGAATAATCCGAGTTATTTCAAGGGAGTCAACCTGCCGGTAGAACAAGTCTCATGGAACGATTGTCAGGAATTTATCGCAAAATTGAATGCGGAACTAAAGAGCGGGGGACGTCAGTCCCCCGGAGGAACCGCTTCTCCCGATTCCACCGGCAGGCTGACGCCCGCCGCTCTTGGTGAGGGCTTCAAGTTTTCGCTGCCAACGGAGACGCAATGGGAATATGCCTGCCGAGCAGGAACAACGACGGCATATCATTTTGGCGACACCCTCACGCAGCAACAGGCAAACTTTGATGGCGAGCAAACGCGGGATGTTGGTTCATTTCCGGCAAATGCTTGGGGTTTGCGGGACATGCACGGCAATGTTCGGGAATGGTGTTTGGATTGGTGGGGGGATTATCCTAGTGAGGTAACGGACCCAACGGGGCCTGATTGGGACTCGGATCGGGTGATTCGTGGTGGGAGTTGGTACGGCCTTGCCGTGCATTGCCGGTCGGCATATCGGGGCGGCCACGCTCCGGCAGTCCGGGCCTACTTCGTAGGCCTCCGTCTTTGCCTGATTTTGGAGTAACGGCAAAGGGGCTCCGTGTCTTTCTCACGATTGCGGCTCTGTCAGCGGGGACTCCATAATCCGCCGGATGGGAATGCCCGTTGCATCCGCAACGGCTTTCACAGACTCAAACTCCAACGAAATCCTTTCCGTTCCATCCGGCAAGAATGCCTTCTTGCCTGCAACCTCGCCCCAAGACGTCGCAATCCGACACGACTCTCGCTGCAAAACCGTCCGTTCCACAGAATAACGCCGAATGCCCAACGTTCCCGTCTCCAAAAACAAACAATTTTCGACCGCTCCAATCTGTTCCGCTCGGCATAAAACAGAAATCAACACGCCAGGACGCTGCTTTTTCATCTGAATCGGCATCACCCAAACATCCAACGGCGAAAGCGTCCAAAGCCGTTCTACACAATGTCCGACCAACTCACCCGACAGATCATCCAGGTTCGTTTCAATCATCCAAACCGTTTCGGCGGCCATTGCGTTCTGCGAAGTCAACTCGCCAAGCAGGATACGAAAAATGTTGGGTTGCTGCTCTAAATCGCGGCTGCCAGCACCGATTCCCGTCGATTGGATCGTCATAGCGGGCAGCGTTCCAAATTGCTTGACATAGTATTTGAGCAGGACGGCTCCGGTCGGCGTGGTCAATTCAAAGGGGATTGCCGATGCCGCCAGGGGAATGCCTTTGAGCAATTCCGCCGTTGCCGGTGCAGGAACGGGACATTCGCCGTGTGCCATCTGAATCGTGCCGCACCCGGTGGGAATGGGTGAAGCGGCAAAACCCGTGATGCCGAGATGGTCAATTCCGACGACGACACCAACGATGTCGGCAATCGAATCGGCGGCACCGACTTCGTGAAAATGAACTTTTTCGATGCCGGTTCCGTGAACTTTTGCTTCGGCTTCGGCAAGCAGGCGAAAAATGTCGCCGACTTGGCGTTGGTTCTTGGGCGAGAGTTTTGAGTGTCCGACTAATTCCAAAATGTCCGTCAGGGTACGGTGGACGTGCTCGTGGGGAGCATGTACATCGGCCTTGGTGGCCCGAAAGCCTCGGCGGTAGACGGGCGATGCCGAAATTTCGACTGATGGGATGACGGATTGAACGGCATCGTTGAGCACATTGACGGGCACGCCGAGGTCGATCAGGGCACCGAGCATCATATCGCCGCTGGTTCCCGAAGGGCAGTCTAAATAGGCAAAAGGCATAGCGGTTGTTATACCATAAACGGGAACTATCGGCAATTAAAATGCGGGAATAAACCGCGATTGTGCGGTCCGTCGAGAAGTTTTCCAAAACCGTGTCATTCCAACACATCAGGGCGTTTGATGAACAAGGAAATGCAGACACGGCACTCGTTTATCGCTCCGCCAACGACTGATACGCCGTATAGGGGCCAAGATGGCGTGTTTTTTCGATGATTTCGGTTATAAATTTTTGGAATTTTGCCCCTTCAGCCGCGGAAATCCAAGAAAAATGGACGCGTTGCGTGTCGATGCCGAGCGTGAGCAACAGTTCCCGAAAGAGTATCCAACGCCTTCGTGCGTGAAAATTGCCGCTGGTGTAATGGCAATCGCCCGGATGGCAACCGCTGACCAACACGGCATCAGCACCGGATTCCAAGGCCTTGAGCACGAGGTTAAAATCAATCCGTCCGGTGCAGGGCAGCCGGATAATCCGCAGGTTTGTCGGATATTCCAATCGGCTCGTTCCCGCTAAATCGGCACCGAGATAAGTACACCAATTACAGACAAAGGCGATAACTTTTGGTTCAAAACCGATTTTTTCAGGGGCAGTTTGGCCGGACATCATTCGGGTACCATAAACCGTGCATTTCCGTGGATTGTATGCGAAAATGGAGTTGTTGTCAATGCGATTGCAGTGATCAACGCTTTATAATGAAATTGCTTGACTAAACATGACGAACCCATTTTCGACAAAATTTTGGACGGCTGGTACGCTTCCCTTTCGGTTTCCCGAGGAAACGCAAAACATTGATACGCTGCTGGAACAATTTCAGCAGTACCGAATGTGCCAAATTGTCGGGCCGCACGGGTCGGGCAAGTCAACGCTACTGTCCTGGATTGCGAAACGACTCGAACAACGGGGCGAAGGCGTTCAGTGTTTGCTGTTTAATGAGCAACATCGGCAAATTCCCCGTGATGTCGTGTTTTCCCAAGACATTTTGCTGGTCGATGGTTTTGAGCAATTACAGTTGCTCGATAGGGTAAGACTGTTTTTTGGGGCGAAGCGTATGCTTTTAATTGTGCATCGTCCTATTTGGTTTGTGCCAATTCTTTTTCGGACGCAGCCGCAGTTTGCGGTTTTTGAGCAGATTGTTCAGCAGTTGCAGCCTGATGTCTCGGAAGAGTATCTGCGTGCAGTGTATGTCCGTTCGGGCGGCAATTTTCGCAGTGCATTTTTTGAGTTGTACGATTACTGGGAAGAGCAAAATCGGCGTGCGTCTTCATAGCGACGGATCGACGGGTACGGAAAGCATCGGCAAAAAGTTACTTCCCGGCGGAAGCCGTTACTGCTTCCTCACCCGCGAAGAGCCCGACACGTCCTGTTTCATAATCATCGGTGTTCCGCCGTAACGAACATTGCTTCCGCCCGCCGCTCGAACGGACAACTCCCGACCGATATTGCCGAAATCAACCCGCGACGCTCCTCTGGCATCCACATCGCAATAGTTGCTGTCAAAATCCGATGCCCGCAGCCGCGATGCTCCGCTTGCTTGAATGTGGACAGAATCCGACTTGCCCGAAATATCCACAAAACTCGCCCCAGAAATGCGAAGATTCAACCTCTCGCTTTCAATATGTTGGACATGGACTCGACTCGCCCCACTGCAATCAAACGCGATCGACTCCGCCGTTGTCGGTTCGGGAATCGTCAAACTTGATGCACCGGACACGAAAAACGCATCGGGAACATGCTGATAATACACAGTAGCCTGCAATTTTTTGATGTTGCGAAGCCGATGGTTGAGCCCGTAAATGGTTAGCGAATTATTTTTAACTTCCGTGTTGATAAACGGCATCACATCTTCATGCGTTTCGATAACGATCAAATTCTGGTCGGACTGCTTAAATACGACGGACATTGCCGAGTTAATGTTGAGCAGGGCAAAGTCGCCGCCGATTTCCCGTTCCTCGGTAATAATCGGGCCGGAGGGAGTTATCCCCCAATCGAACCATTGTGCAAAGGGCATCTGTTGCACATTACGGGCAATGCCGACCACACCTCCCACGATTCCCACGATAACGAATGACAGAAACACAATCAACAAGACGAATACCGCCTGATGCAGTTTGTTCGTCCTGTTGATTGCTCGGATTTCATTTTGCACGAATTCCTTGGACAGGCCGTGCCGTTCGGCTTGCAAGAACACTTGCCGTCGGTAGTACTCTTCGGCTTGCCGTGAACCTTTTGAGAATAGCGTTACAAAGGCTAATATGAGAAAAACGGGGGAAGCCGCCCAGCAAAAGAACGTGGACAAAATGCCAAAGCCGGGAGCACCAAAAGCACCGGCAAAGATCGCTACTCCCAGCCCGATTATGGGCAGTCCGAAAGCGAGGCCCAAATAGAGTGCGATCCGCGTCGCTTTGGACATCGCCGGTCTCGTAAGTATTACGGCAATTTCGGTGCCGTTTGGCTTTGCTGTCCCGTTGCATGTTCCGAGCAGTTCGTCAATATCGCCGATGCCGGAAAGGGCGATGTGAAATGCTGCGGTCGAATCATAGCCGTTGGCAAGCAGGTCGTTGTACTTGTCATTGAGATTCGTGAGCAGTTCTTCTTTGATTTCTCCCGTTTTGGCCGTTTTTGGGGCCGCCGCAAAGAGGATATTGATATGGTTGCGTAGTTTTTCGTTCATGGGGTTCTGTGGGGGGTAAAATGTTCTGCCAGAAGGTCGATTGCCGACCCTGGTTTCAGCCTGCCTACCGTTTTTAATTCACGCAAATCAGTTGGTCGATGACGGTTTTCGCTTTTTCCCAATCCTGGCGGTTTTGATGGTATGTTTCCCTGCCGAGTTCGGTAATTGCGTAGTATCTCCGTCTTGCACCGGTATTTTCATCGCCCCAATAGGAGCGGATGAGGCTCGCATTTTCCAGACGTCGGAAGGCGGAATAGAGAGTTGCTTCCTTGAGTTCGTAGCGTCCGCCGGTTTTTTCTTGGATTGCTTTATTGATTTCGTAGCCGTAAGAATCACGCGGCATCAGTTGCGCCAGGATGATGGTTTCGGTATGTCCGCGAATCAAATCGGAAGTCATGAACATTCGCTGCCTCGTTGTCGGAAAATGCTTCCTCACGTCCGGTACATTGTACAGCAACATACCTCGCCTGTCAAGGCATGCTAGAGCGTGTCCGTCTTGTCAAAAATGGAAAGATCCCATTCGTCGAACCATTTCAGCACAGGAAGTCCATTTTCAAAGAAAATCGGCAGCCAAACATATCTGCCGTCAATAGGATTACGCGGTCTCCAACGGTCAGCCATAAAAATGAACGCATCCTTTTTCCCCTGCACCGGAAGGATAAACGTCCCTTGGGAATGGAACGTCAAGTCCGCACCTTCCCCGACACAAGGATTCGGATGCAGCGTCCAAGGGCCCCAAATATCCGGGGCGGTGAGCAATCGCGCCGCATTGGGTTCCCAGCCGGTACATCCCGAAGTGATCATAAAATACGTGCCATCCTTCTTGAAAATCGCCGGGGCTTCGTTATGGCCGCCCGGTGCAACGAAAATGTACTTGCCAGTATAGTTAAGATAGTCGTCGGTGAGTTCGGCTATATGCAATGTATAGTTTTCTTCGGAAGCGTAGATATGGTAGGCTTTTCCATCATCATCGACAAAGACGGTTTGGTCTCGTGCCATCTGCCCGCCTTCAAAATCACGGCGAATATAGAGCCCATTGGCAATCGCCGCACGCCAAGCAGGTGTACCCGATCGAACGTCCGCAGGGGTGATAGTAGCCGTGCGTCCCGCTTCGGGTAAATTTGCAGGCCACACACCGGCATTTACTCTTCCTGCTCCGAGAAAGGTGTAAGGGCCGGTAACATTGTCGCTGACCGCCCGACCGGAGTGAGCCGCCGTATATCCTTGACCACGCAGTTCGAGGTGGAAGTACATCACGAACTTGCCGGTTTTTTCATTGTAGATGACTTTGGGGCGTTCAATCACGCAACCTCTTACGATAGGACTTTCGGGATCGTCCGAAACGGCGAGTGCGACGCCTTCGTATTTCCAGTTGTAGAGATCAACCGAAGAATAGCAGGTAACGCCGACAAATGCTGCATTACTGCGTTCGCCTTTATGTTCGCCGAACCAGTAGTATTTACCATCGTGATAGAGGAAACCGCCGCCGTGTGCGTTGATATGCACACCGTTGTCGTCCGGCCATATTTCGCCCGGTTTGAAAGAGTTCAACGGGGTAGTTTGTGCCGAGAGTTCGTTACTGAAACCGCTGGCACTTATGGCAACCGCTAACACAATCGCGGAAAGTAGCAGTGAAAATTTTCGTTTGTTGGATGTCATATCGTTCGTTTAGGGTAATGATCATTCTATGTTTGTGTCGTGTTCTTTGAGATTTGTTTGAAAATTCTCAAAACCATCGTTCCGGCACAAGCCGAAATGGCAATAATGCTACTTTCTGATGAAAGCCTAATTAGTCGGGACAACGCGTTTAATCGTTCCATCGACATTGAAGTACATCGGATCAATGCACACTTCGCGGTGATAGCCCGGGCCTTTACTGCGCTCGATAAAATGCCTGTTGATGCGGTGATAAACAACATACCAATCATCCGTTTCTGGTTTCTGGATGACCGAATGATGGCCTGTGCCATAGATATGCTTTTCAGGGTCTTGTATCAGCACAACCGGCTCATTCGCTACTTCGATAGGGCCCAACGGCGACCGGGCCGTTCCATAAGCCACGTGATAATTGGGCGAACCGGTATCATCGACCGACCACATAAAGTAGTACACTCCATCGCGGTAGAACACCACGACGCCTTCTCGATATGCCCAATCCTGCAACGTGCCGCCTTCAGGAGTCATCACCGTGAGAGTATCCATTTTCAGAGAAACCATATCATCATTCAGTTCAGCACCGGCCAAATAGCCGTTGCCCCAATAAAGGAACGTTTTTTCGGAAACCGGATCCGTAAAAACAAACGGATCAATTTGCTGTCCGCGGCCAGTCGGCGATTCGGTGATGATGGGACGTCCCAAATCAGTAAACGGCCCAAGCGGGTGGTCGGCCGTCGCAACTCCTATCTGTTTTCCGCCACCAGCAACAGGCTGACCGCTAAAATAAAAAAAATACTTGTATTCCCCATCGAGCAGTTTTTCCTCGATGGCCGGCGCCCAAGCATTACCGTTTGCCCACGTTACCTGGTCAGACCGCAAATCAAGCATCACATTTTCAAATGTCCAATTTATCAGGTCATCGGACGAATATACGGTAAAATACCAGCCGCCCCAACCCGGATGGCCATCCGTCGTGGAATAAATATAGTATTTTCCTGTTTTCTTGGAATGCAAAATTTCCGGGTCGGCATGGAATCCGGGCAGCACCGGATTATTCGGCAACTCGCCCAATTCTTCCGGTTTTCCCCATTTTTCCGTGAGGCGTTTGAGTTCCCAGCGAGTAATCGGAATGATGGAGCCGTGCCGCGGCCTGAAATTCATAGAAATGTCGTGAATACGAGTGAAGTTTTCCAAATCCGTACTTTTCGTGAAATGGAATTCGCCTCTCATGTACACATCGTACATGAAAACATAAGTATCCGACATGATCATTCTAAACACGCTGGAACCTTCGACGGCATCGTCCGTGAGTTGTTTGTAGTTTTCTTTTTCTTCCCATTGTCCAGAGGTCAAGGATTTGGTGGTTGCCAATTTGATGCCATTGCCGTGCCCTTCGGTTTTGTAGAACATGTAATAGAGTCCATCTTTATAGATGATGTCCCCGTCAATGCATGATCTTCCATTTTGCGGAAAAAACAGTTGTTTCGGCTCCGTTGCCAAATCGGTAAAATCTTCATTGGCGTAGGAATAATAGATGATGTCTGGACCATCACCGTGTTTCATGGACCAGTATATCATATATTTTTCTGCTTCTTTATCATAAATTGTTTGCGGTGCCCAAACGCGTAAAAGGTTTTCTTGCCCTTCATATTTTTGCTGGATATTTACGACCGACGAAGTCCAATTTATCAAGTCGTCTGATTTTAGCAGTACCATTGCTCGGTTTGATTCCCAGCCCAGCCGCGAGGTCATATCGGTAACGACCATATAAAAGCCTCCATCTTCGCGTCGCAGGATATGCGGGTCTCGCACGCCGCCCGTCGAACTGATTTCTCGCGAATCAAGCACAGGTCGGTTACCATTGAGCGCGTAGTAATTGAAACCGTCTCGACTCACGGCAAAATGGATGGCTTCCTCCGGCACTCTGTTGCCTAAAAAATAGGCGAAAAAATAGCCGGAAAAATCTTTTTCGACGGGCACCAGGCAGTGCTCTTGAAGAACTTTCGATGGCTGCTCTGGGTTAGTGCTTTCGCCCTGCGAATTTGGGGTTGAAAGTAGCAGTGCGGCGAGCAAGTAAATTGCTGTTGGCAAAAAAATCTTTTTCGTCATTGGTGGTTTACTCCTGTTTCGGTATCAAATAGCATCGGCAATATGCAACAAGTCTATTATCGTCAGATTACTCAGGCTCATCAGTGGTTGCGAGGTAAATCTGATTCCCGTCAAACAATAATCCAAATATGCAACAGGTATGAAAAACATACGAATACGGTGTTCCAAGGATGTCAAAAAATCAGAGGTGTAAATGGTATCTGATTTAAGCGGCAAATATGCATACCTTTGAAAATCGGGTTTGTCGGGTTGCACAATATAGTATGACACACGCGACAAAACCAAATGAGTGCCAACATATAGCAACAGTAGAATCAACACACAACGCACAATTCTGTCTGTTTCCCAACGACAAGATGTCATCACTCGCAAAAACATACTCATAACAGCACTCATGTAAAAAGGATAGGCAATCTTACTGACTTTTTTGTAGCCGTTCACGGCATTTCCATTTTTCAACGATGTCTGCCGAAGCCATGCTACCATGCAAATGGAAGGAAGTCAAGGGGAGTCAATTGTGGCCTGCCCCCTCCATCACTTCTCTAACAGGATTGCACTGTGTCAAACTGATTTTTGTTTGAATTGCCGTAAGTCATTTCATGATAGATTATTGGTTTACAATGTCAATTTTAAATTTGGAAGCGATGTCCAGCCTTGATAAACTGTACCAAAGACTCTTTAACATTGGGTGAGGTATTTCTTCCAATAATTTAGGCAACATAAGACGCTTCCTCCAATAATTATAACACACAGTTACACCGCCCCAGAGCGGCTTGCATATCAAGCATTTCAAACATACGATAAGTCTCAAGACAAAGCCCTACTTCCAAATCAGGACGCAGACGCTTTGCCACTTGAAATAAATACCGATAACCTTTTACACGCAGTTCTTCAGAATAACGCATTCTACCATCTTCCGTTTTGCTTCGTTGCATATTTTGAGCAATCACATTGATAGATCCAAGTTTACGATTCATTAACTGATGTGCCGCCTGATACGAACAGATCGCACCAATGGTTAACCGCTGAATCGGAATTGATTCTAATAGTTGCATCAAAAAATCTGCATATAAGTCGAGCCAACCATCGACTGGAATTAACGGCATCAACACTGCACGAAGAGGATAGCCGGCTTTTGCACATTGTTTCATCGCACGAAGCCTATCTGCAATAGTCGGCGTGTTCGGCTCGAATTGCTGTGATATATTCGGCGGCTGGAGCGTCCATGATAAAATAGTATGTCCATTGTGATCAAGGTCAAGTAGATTATCGACATCAGTAGATTTTGTTAGTAGTATCTGCCTTGCAAAGGGATGTTCAGCAAAGAAGGGTATCAACTGCTGTGAATAACCAGTGAGAGGATCAAGAGCAAGACCATCTTGCAATTTGCCGTGATAAAATGCTGTCGGCCTGGCAATTCGTTGTACAT